>NZ_JBEXFQ010000052.1:0-34685 GCF_040606855.1 Nocardia sp. NPDC005366 | reverse complement strand
CCGGCGCGATCGTGGTGACCGTCTTGGTCGTCGGAGTCCTGGCGGTCGTGACCGCGGGCACAGCCGCCGTGCCCGCCGCTGCCGGTGGCGGATTGATCGCCGCCGAGATTGTCACCACGACGGCCACGCTGATCCGCACCACCGTCACCGCGAGTCGTGTCCTTGCGATCTTCGGTGCTGTCGTTGTCGCCGGAAGCGCCTCCGGTGTTTTCACAGCGATCCCTGACCTCACCCAGAACGGCATCAACGCCGCACTCGCCGGTATCGCGGCCATGACGGTCAAAATCGTCGGTGACAACAGCCAGGATGGTGCGGATTCGAGTTCGAGCGGCAAAACGGTCGAGGAAATATCGGCGACGGTGAAGGACATCGTCACAGACGACTCGGGAAATCCGATCGGAGATGAAGACGCCGCTGGCGTTCAGATCGTGTCCGCGGCAGAGGTCGAGCGAGCCCATCAAGAGCTGATTGCCAGACTTGGACCACCTGACGAGGTGAAACATACCCCGAAGGGTGATATCGAGGTCTGGAATGTTTCCGACGATCCCAAGTCGACGGTAAACTATCGGCCATTCAGTCGATCGGGTGGTGCGACCATAGATTTCAACAATGTCCCAGGCGTAGATACCAAACGATGGCACATCGGCGAGTAATGTATTGTACTGAAGATTCAGACGCACTTGCCTCGGAGGTTGGATTGAAGAGTGATAACGCCCTCGAATATGCAGGGAAATCGTTCATCAACTTTCGTGACTTCGATTTCGAAGATAGAGGCAAGCATCGTTTCCGCTGGATCGATGCCAAGAAGTTCGAATTGCTGGTGCCGGAGTGGACCGACTGGTCGATCCTTGAGGCCCTGATCGCGCATGCCGAGTTCCCGGACGACTATGTCGGAGGTGGCATCGACCTCGAAGGGCTGCGGCACGGCCCGTACTGGCGAGCTAGGATCTCGCCGGAAACATATCGACAGATCGAAGTGCAATCTGCCCTGGATGTACTCGAAAGCTGGCTCGCTGGTTGCGGTGAGATTCCAGCACCACTCGAGTCGGAAATAACTCGCCAGATTCGCGATCCGATCCGAACTGTAACCAGCTGCTACCTACTCGGGCAGCTCGACAGCTCGGCATCCAATGACTATGCCGATATTCATATCGAGTTTCATGAGTTCGTCGCAATAAACAGGACCGAAAACTCGGTTCTCCTCATTGTGGCGACCGATGATTGAATCCTGTAGGAATCCATCCGAGGCCCCGGTCCCGCCGCGCCTACGGCCTGAGTTGGCCAACCTTGCTGCGGCAACCGACCAATCCGCAGTAGCAGTAAAGGTGCTCTGGCAGTGGTACCAACCACACACGGTCGTTCACTGAGCGATGTTCATCGATGGCCCGAGGATCCGTCAGCTCGCCAGGTGCTGACCGACTATCTGCGAGGGCTTTCCGCGGATCCGGACTCGGAACAGACGGCATCATCACTTCTCCATAGGATACGGGCTCGATTTCACCGGTGCGGACCTGTCCGGGCTGGACCTGCTCGGCGCGGAGTTCAGCGGGGCAATACTGACCCGCGTGCCGCTCGTGGGCGTCGATCTGTACACGGCGTGGCTCGCCGGGGCACAACTGTCGGAAGCCGACCTCGGCTGTGCCGACCTTCGTAAGGCTCAGGCCCGGGGCTGCCACGCCCGGCACGCGAAGCTGCGCGGTGCTCAACTGCAACGAGCCGATTTCAGCGAGTCGGATCTGCTCGGCGCTGACCTCAATGGCGCCCGACTGCAACGCACGTCGTTCTATGGGGCGGATCTGCGGGCAGGCCGTCCTCCGCGACTGTACCTTCGGGAGAACATGGTTCGCGGGTACACGTCTTGCGGGCTGTGATGTCAATGGTTCCACTGGCTTGGTCACGGGACCTGTTGATATCGGGGTCGATTCGCCGCGCCTGTTGGATGGACCCGAACTACTGGATTGGTTTCGCCTCGAACGGCGCAGCCGATGTCGAGGTACACCAGGCCGACACAGGTCCGTGAACCACAAGCACAGCGGAATGGCTCGTGGGTGGCCGCCCGTTGAATCGGGCACTTGGCGGGGAACCCGAGCCCCGTCGATCGTTCGACGCCTTCGGAATTGCCTCCAGCGCAACGGAGAAACGTCCGTCGCGGACTGCGACGTGTACAGCGGTGGCCCGGTCGGGTATAGATGCGGCATGAGCAGTGAGTACACGACCAAAGGCCGAGCTGGCCTGGACGAGCTCGAAGCGGTGGGACGTCGATTGATCGTCGATGGGTATTTACGAGGTGACTCGGTACTTACACCTGGCCAACCGATTTGGTCGAATGCTCACTTCGCTGAGCTGAAAACGGTCTACGTCGATCGTCCGGACCTGAGCTCGGGCAAGGGCTTCTTCGAGAAACTGACAGATCAGTTCAGCGATGCGAGCGACGGGGCTATCCAACTCTTCGCCGAACTGCTCTTGACCAACGTGCTTCCGCTGTCGAACTACCTGGGCCGAACGAAAGCATCCCATGTTCGACAGGTGCTGGGCATGATGACAGAGCTGGTCGAGGTTCCCGATGATGTCATCGACGCGGTGCAAGTCGGTGCTTTCAACGGCGGAACGGCCTTCGGTGTTCGGCGATGGTCACAACTGCAACTTCTCATCAACTTCGGGTTGCACGTGAACTCGTTCAGCGATGCCGACCGGGGTGCGCTGGCCGAGGACCCTTTGGCGTTCCGCGCGGCGTTGGCCCAGGTTCCGGACCCCAAGGAGCCCGTACAGCGTGTCGCCCTGCAGTATCTCGCTTTTCCGAAGTTCTTCCGGCCGATCGTCAACGCGACCCACCGACGGTTGATCCGAGATGCCTTCGCGTCTTATCTCTCCGGTGCCACCTCGGACGACGTCGATGTCGACCTCGATGAGATCAGTCGCGCACTCGAGGCCGAGCAGAACGGCCCGATCGACTATTACAGCGACCGGTGGAAGCCCATCTGGCGACCGGCAACGACGTCGGCCACCACGATCGATGACACGATCGCCGAGCCAGATGATGACGGTCCCATCGCGGCTGCCACGGAGTTCCAGATAGCGGATCCGGACCAGGAACTGGCGGAATCGTTGCACGTTGATCTCGACTGGCTGGTCCGGTGCGTGGACCTGCTGCGCGATCGGCCGCAGCTGATCTTCTACGGGCCGCCCGGTACCGGAAAGACCTACATCGCCAAGTCGCTGGCACGACATATCGTCGGTCCCGACAATCCGGGCAACGTCAAAATTGTGCAGTTCCACCCGGCCTACAGCTACGAAGACTTCTTCGAGGGATTCCGGCCCTCCACACAAGGCAACGGGCAGGTCGGCTTCGAGCTCAAACCCGGACCCATGCGCCAGCTCACCGCGAGCGCTCGTCAGCATCCCGAACAGCTGTTCGTGCTGATCATCGACGAGATCAACCGGGGCAACCTCGCCAAGATTTTCGGGGAGCTGTACTTCCTGCTCGAATACCGCGACGAGGCGATCGATCTCATGTACTCGTCCCACGGGGACGAACCCTTCTACCTGCCGCGCAACCTGATTGTCATCGCCACGATGAACACCGCCGACCGCTCGATCGCATTGGTGGACACAGCCATGCGCAGACGGTTCGCGTTCGTTCCACTGCACCCGCAACAGGAACCGACACGATCGATGCTGCGTCGTTGGCTCGCGGCCCGCAAATACCCGTCCAGGGTGGCGGACCTGCACGCGGCACTCAATGCCACCATCGACGACCCCGACTTCCAGATCGGACCCTCGTACTTCATGCGTCCCGCAGTCCACAACGAGGGAGGACTCGCAAGAGTATGGGACACCGCGATCGTCCCCCTCCTCGAGGAGTTCCACTTCGGCGACCACACGGTGGACATCAACGCCCGATACAGTCTCGAAGCAATCGATAAGACACTGCCTACCGATGGATGATCCGACCACCGTCGTCCTGTACGAGCGCCCACGATGCGCATACGGCTGCACAGGATGCAAAATGTGTCGACCACGGCTGCGGCTGTCGCCAGAACTCGCCGCGGCGCTCGCCGCGACATCACTCGTCGCGGTCACACCTACCGTCGAGCCCGGAGTGTTCGCGCTCTCGGTAACCAGGAAGGTCGGTGCCGTCACCGTCGGCGCGCTCACAGTCCGAGTCGAGCCGAAAACACCGATCAGCAACGTGCTGTGGATGATGGGCTACGCCAGCAACCCCTCCTGGTGGTCCCGACACACCACGATGGTCGACACAGCCACCGACTTTGTCGAAGCCCTCGCCGAAGCGTTCGCGCTCGCCACCGAACAGGCGATATCGAAGGGACTGCTATCGGGCTACCGTGAGGTCGAGGACGCCTCCGCGGTTCTGCGAGGTCGGCTCCGCGCAGGCGACCAGATGACCCGCCGATTCGGCCTTCTACTCCCAGTAGAGATCCGCTACGACGAATACGACGAAGACATCGCCGAAAACCAACTGCTACTGGCTGCCACCCTCACACTTCTCACGACCACCGGCCTGCCGAGTCGTCTACGTACACGACTCGCGCGAATCCGCCGAACACTCGCCGATGTCACCGCACCAACTCGCGGCAACGAACCCGATTGGATCCCGAACCGGCTGAACAGCAGATATCACTGGGCACTGCACCTCGCCGAGCTGATAATCCACCACGGCTCGGTCGAGCACCGGATCGGTAAGGTGATCCTCCGCGGATTCGTGGTCGATATGTGGAAGGTATTCGAGGACTTCCTGATGACCGCAGCCACCGACGCGATCGTGCGCCGCGCCGGACGAGCAGCGCGCCCGACAGCCAACCGGGGCACCTGGCACCTCGACCACGAAAATACCGTCACAATCGAACCGGACTTGACCTGGCTCGACACCACCGGAACACCCGTCACCGTGATCGACGCAAAGTATAAAGCGCTCAGAGCCGGAAAACTCGGCCCGAACGCCGACATGTACCAGCTCACCGCCTACTGCACAGCACTGAAACTCCGCACAGGCCACCTGATCTACGCGAAAGGCGAGATCCAACCCCGCACCGCCAAGATCATCGGCGCAGACATCACCATTCACAGCCACTCGCTCGATCTGACACTACCGCCGCAAGATCTGCTGAACGCAGTCGATCGGCTTATTCTCGAAGCCGGTGACCACCCCAACTACACAGTCCTCGGCAGCACCCAAGGACTCGCGCTGGCGTGAATTGACCTTGTTGATGCCGCGTCTGCGCATCGCAGGTCACGATCGTCACTAGTCGGCCGATCGGGAACTGTGGAGTCTTCCGACAGACCCGAACTCGGTATTCCTCTGCCCCCCCGCATGCTGGCGAATGCCGGTGTGTTGGTGCCGGATTCGGCGAGGGTGAAGCATGGCAAGTGACATGCTTCACACCTGCGCGATCATGGCCTTCGATCAGTGGTCAGTGGCGCGGAAAGCCAGGCCCAACACGCGGAACTCGACCGGTCACCCGCTCAAGCATCCTTCCAGGACCGTTGCCCAGGTCTGCTTCGCCGCGTTCGACGACGATTGCGAGGGAGGCGTCAACCCTGTAACGTCCGTCGTATGCAGACTGAGGGGGTTCACACTGCGCGGGGCAAGATTTGGCGCTGGAACAGGAAGCGCGCAACCGGGATTGTCGAGGCCGTGACCGGTGACCAAATCTGGTTCGGCTTGGATTCTCTGCGGGGAAGAAATTTCGACGCAATCAATATCGGGGACGTTGTCGACGTAGAATATGAGTTTGCCCAACAAGACTCGCACGATCGACGTGCGGTACTTATAACTTGGGTCGAATCTTAAACAGAAATATACATGGGGGAACAAGTGAATAAGCTTATTTTGGCGTTGGTTTCAGCTGCAACCGCCCTGTTGATTTCTGCTGGGCCAGCGGCGGCGGAACCCAATCCCGCTAACCTGGAATTCACGCAGAGCAAGCCGTACAAAGAGTATCAGAACAACGTCGCTCGATTCACTGGTCAGATGGACTACGGCACAGGCACTCTCGCCTGGTCTTTGAAACTCACAGCATCGACCCAGAATGTTGTTTATGGGTCGATGAGCTGCCGAACGACAATAAACGGCATCTCGGGGTACTCGGACAGTCATCCTGACATTCCGCGTGACTATCTGCTCCACTCAAGTGTTCGGATCGACAGAGGGCGCTGGTACGGCTTGCGGAGCAGGTGCGATTTCAAGGTATTGACCGATACCGGAATGCAGCCGGGAAATGTCGAGACTTTCGTGGACTTCATAGCGCGATAGGAATATTCGGCATCAACCGTGCCGGTTTTCCCGATCGCGGCAGCGGGGCTCTGACCGGCGATTACAAATTAAAAGATCTCCCGCTGATGTGGCGTAGAAACCACGATGCCGAAGATCTTACTCGGATTATATTGCAAGTCTGCATAATTCGTCAATTGTCGATGCTTGACTGATCCGTTCAATCGATCCATAATGCGGGTAGGTGGAAGTATCAGGCAACAAATTCGAGCTGCTCGCAAACTATCTCGATGCACACTTCGGGAATATCTACGAGTACAACATGAATGGGGGCGACGTTGGCTATGACGTCCAGGAATGGACTGATGAGCTTCGGGATGTCGTCAAGCAGTTTTTCTCGCATGAACTGCCGAGTGACGTTGCATCCTGGCTTCTCAGACCAACGAATACCCTGCGCGGCAACGACTCTGACTACCAGAAGCACGTTGATCGGCTACTAGCGACGCGGGAACCGTGGGAGGTTGCACTCGAAGTCCACAATGCTGCTGTGGCTGCGGTTCCGACGCTATACCAACTGATCGGCCACTCGGACACATGGCAGTCGGAGGACGATCGATTGGATGCCGTGACGTGGCTGGAAGCGCATGCCGACGGAACCATATCGCGGGAGCTGGCAACGCATTCGGGGCACGGGAACCTATTGCAGGTCAAAGGATCATTCGATGACATTCATGACCCTCGAATGTACGAACTTGTCGATGCGCTGACACCCGCGGAACTGCTCGACAGCTGGGCATATGTTGTCGGCCCGGCCGACTCTGATCGGACGCATAATCTTGATCGTATGCAATGCGAACTCGTATACCAGCAGTATCTTCTTTGTCTCGGTTGTTGGTGCCTTTAAACTTGGCGGTTTCCGGGCTCAGCCGCATAAACAACTCGATGATTATCTCTGGAAGATCCGCAGCTACGCCACTGTTTACTTTGTCCGTATACTCGGCTGCGGCGGTCTGATTGAATATGTGAGGAGCTAGTTCGGAATGTAGCTGCCGACCCTGTATCCGGCCAGTTAGTGCGATGCCGATCGCTTCGAGGATGGTCGACTTACCAGCCTCATTGTCGCCCACTATGATATTCAATTCAGGGTTGAACTCTAATGAGAACTCCCTGAAAATTTTAAAGTTGTGGATTGTGACTTTTTCCAGCATATTTCCGGATCTATCCTCACATTATATACGAAGGTGAAGCTATTCACAGAAAAGTGCGTGGTCGTGCAGTGTCTACCCTTGGGTGCTTGTCGGTCCAACTTGCCCGGCACGATAGTGACCCGTTCCCAATGGATGAGACCGGTCGGTATTAGAGTCCTTGTTGGCCCTGGTAGAGAGCTGAAAGGGACTGTGAGGGACATGGCTGGACCCTAAGTTGCGTTCAGCACGTCGGCCCGCTCGAGGCAGAATCGTGGGGTGGTCGACCTCGCGAACACTGTCCTGCCGTTGATCCGGACGCGCACCGAGTTGTATCGCCGCAGCGCGGCGAGCACACACGGCAAACAGATGCACCAGGCGGTGGACATCCTTGAGGACGCTGTGGCCACTGAGCATCCCGCGGTGGTGTTCTCGGCGACGCAGAGGGCGCTATCCAGCGCGTTGACCGTCATCGCCCGCGCCGACGTTCCAGCGGCATCATCGGTGACGCGATTCGCCGATTGCTGCACCTGCACGCCACGACGGCGGCCACCGCCGAGCCATCGGCGGCGAAGCTGGTGGCGTGGATGATGAAATTCCAGTTCGACAGCGAGATCGACTATTTCGAACTCGACCCCGTCGCCTACGCTTCCGCCCTCTCACCGCCGCCGGGCGCCGGTCGGCCCTCGGTGTCCGCCTGGAGGGACTTCGCGGCGTGGCGGATGATGGCCAACTGGGTCTCGAGTTCATGGATCCGCCGCGTGGCCGCACGCAGCTCGGCCGTCTCCGATGACGGTGTCCCCAGGCGGCGTCCGTGGTCGATGTCGTCCTGACACAACCACTTCGACAACGTGACCGAGTGGATGAGGTCGACCGCGGTCGGTTTCGCCGGTCGTCCCGCACGGACCAAGGCACTGCTCTGCTGCGGAACTCGGGATGATTGGCACGTTGCATGACTGTCAGCCTTTCGGACAGGTCATCAGTTAGCCACCTGAACTGGAACCCGACCAGCAGGGCAGGGCACACTGTCACCTCATCGTGCAGCAGCCCCTCTCGAACGTCGCTGCTGGCCGGTGAACAAGTCGACACCGCCGTCACCCGCACCCTGCCGTTTGTTCTCCGCGCACTCGGTGCATCCGACTATCAGGTTGGTGCCAGGGGTGTGGATGTGCCGCGGCGGCATACGCCGAACAGCCCGCTTTCGACCGGGCCCGACGCGGGGTTCACTGGGGCATCTGCATGGGAATATTCTCTCGCATCCAAGCCAAGCGACCCTCGATGCTCATGATTGCTTCGTCAGGGTTGGGCAGGATGTAGAAACGGCTCTCGAGGACCGCGTCGAGTGCCTGCCGAGCTACCTCAGCGGCTTCGAGTCCGGACTCGGCTACGGTCGTTCGGACCTGCTCCATCACCATCGCCCGGAATGGGTTGTCTTCCGACCGCGGAATCCCCTGCGGTGCGTTCCGCTCGGCGTTGGGCATCTCCGTCTTGACGAAGGCCGGCGCGAGGAGAGAAACACCGATCGGGGTGCCACTCGTCCGAAGCTCGATATCAAGCGCCTCGCTGAAGGCGAGAATCGCAAATTTGGAGACCGCGTAGGGGGCGAAGGTCGGCACCCCGGCGTGGAACGCCATGACAGAGGCTGTGTTGACGATGTGTCCCTCTTCCTGCTGCCGGAGGAGGGGTAGAAACGTGCGGCAGCCGTTCAGTACGCCATAGAAATTCACGTCGAGCACCCATCGCCAGGCTTCCAAGGGGATCGTCTCGATGGGTCCGCCCGTTTCGACACCAGCGTTGTTGAAGAGCAGATGCACGGCACCGAACGCTGCAACGGTGTCGTCGGCGAGCCGCTGCATTGCCGCCGGATCGGTGACGTCGGTCCGTGACACTTCCGCGTTCCCGCCGGCTGCCGCGACGAGTTCCCGTGACTCTGCTAGTCCCGGCTCGTCGATGTCGACCAGCATGATGCGTGCGCCCCGGCGGGCCAGCTCCAGCGCTAGCGCTCGTCCGATGCCGCTGCCTGCACCGGTCACGACGGCGGTGCGTCCTTCAATGGTTTTCATGGTTTCTTCCTGTTCTGCGATCAGGACCGCGCGATGCCGGTCTCGCGGAGGTGAGACGGCCAGATGCCTGCTCGGCCCGGTGCCAGAATTCCTCGGGGATCCAGGGCATCCTTGATCGATTCGAGCGTGCGCATCAGCACGTGGTTATTGAAATCGAGCTGATCGGCCACCACGTCGGAGAGCAGCACGTGGGTGCGGTACTCGGCGTAGCCCTGCTCGGCTGCGGTGACGATCAGGGCTTGGAGTGCTTTGAGCAGCCGTTCGGCAACCGCTACGTCGCCCTTGGGCAAGTACGGCAGGCAGAGCCCGGTCAGGTAACGACCGTGCATGACGAAGTTTGTCCCGTACTCGATCCCGAGTTTGCTGAGTGCCTTGTCGACAAGGTCCAGTACCTCGCGTGCATGCCGGCCGGTGAAGGGCAGGATCGGCGAGAACATCATGTGCCCGTCAGGCTGGTCCCCACCGAGGAAGTTCAGCATTTCGAGCATGTCGAGGCTCGGCACCCCCGCGTGCACCTTTTCGGACTGGCTGCTATTCAGCGGAGGCAAGCCGCGATACTTTTGCACCACGACGGCACCGCCGGGAATCGTCTCCTCGACGGCACGCCGAAGCGTTTCGAGCCGGAGATCGACCTCGGCTTCCCTGCCGTACATGGGGAACTTCACGTTCCAGGTGCCGAGTCCGAACGCTTTCGCCATAGCAGCGATGACCTCGGCCGGAATGGGCCCATCCTCGGGATGAATGTCTTTCTTCTTCATCATCATGGTCATCGCAGCCATGGGCGGGAACAGCACGGGCTGGCCCTCGAGCGTTCCATCGAGGACGAATTTTCGGCAGAGGTCGACCAGCGGCTCGAGATGCGCGTCCTCCGGCACCGTGATGATCCCGTGCGCATAGCACTCGGGTGCTGGCATCAGCCACACGCCCACCCTGGTGACGATGCCCAGATTCGACTGCATGAACAGCTCATCGACCGAGGGCCCGTATGTGCGTTTGGCCGCGTGCCATGTGGGGCTGTCGGGGAGCGCACCCATTCCTGTGCGCAGGATTTCGCCAGTGGGCAGCACGACCTCCATGCCACATATGCTGGAGGCCCGGTCGCCGTAGTTCGTGTAGCCGATCCCGTGCTCGAGTGCGTTGCCGAGCACGCTTCCCCACCCGAGGTCGGGGCAGTCCATCCATAGGCGGTGATCGATTTCTCCGAGCGCCTCGTAGAGGTCGAAGAACGAGACTCCGGGTTCGACCACGGCATAAGCGAGTTCTTCGTTGATCTCGAGGATCTGGTTCATCCGGCCGAGGTGCACTACGACGCTGGTACTCGAGCGCGGCGACTGCCCGCCGTACCCGTTGTTCTTCCCGCGAGAGACCGGCCATAGGTTCAGCCCGTGCTCGTTGGCTGCGCGAACGAGCGCCTGGACTTCCTCGGTGCTACCCGGGTGCACGACGGCCAGGGGGAGCATCTGCTCCTCCCATTCGGCAGGAGCGTAGGGGTCGCTCGCGGCAAGGCGGTCTTCATAGGAAGTCGAGACGTGCTGGGCGCCGACGATGGCCCGCAAGGCGGCCAGCCCGGAGGATGTCTCTGCGGCTGAATCTTGTTGGGAAAAGGCAACTTTCGTGGGTTTCACGCTACTCCTGTAAGGCGTCGTCGGGGCGTGGTGATGAGTAGATCACAGGGCTTTTGTCCGTCGCACTGTCGTTATCCGACAAGAAACCTGTCTGAGTTGTCGGGATGCGACAAGGGGTGCGTCAAGGGGGTGCGGTCGGGGAGTGGGGGGTGATATACCTCTCACCAATCGACAGGAAACCTGAGAAGGAGACGACCTGTGCAATGGTCTCTGACGCCCCCCGACGCGGGGGGACTCGGTAGTTGGCCGGCTCGCCGGGCGCGGATCACTCCGCACAACATCGCTGTGATCGGTAATGCGTCGCAGCACACGTACGCGGAGTGGGCGGAACGCATTGCGCGGCTCGCGTCATTCCTGCGAGCCCAGGGCGTCCGACCCGGTGACCGTGTCGCTCAGATCGGTCCCAACCAGGTCGAGGTGCTCGAGACTTTCTTCGCATCGTGGCTGCTGGGCGCAATCTGTGTGCCTCTCAACTTCAGGCTCGCAGCCGCGGAGATCGCCTACATGATCGAGGACTGCGGCGCCGGCTTCCTCGTGGAGTCGCCGAGCGCCGCCGACCTCGTCGCCGGACACCGGAACCGCCTTCCGAGCCTCGTGATCGGTCCGGATTTCGAGAACGCGATCGCCGGCTCGACCCCACTCGAGCACCAGCCCGAGGTGAAACTCGCGGATCCGGCTCTGATTCTCTATACCTCCGGCACGACGGGGAAGCCCAAGGGTGCGGTGCTGACTCACGGCTCGCTCACCTGGAACACGATCAACCAGCTGGCGCATAACGACTACTTGAGTAGCGACAGGGCTTTGTGCATCGCGCCGTTGTTCCACTGCGTGGGACTGTGCCAGGTCACGCTTCCCGTCCTGTTCAAGGGAGGTAGCGTGGAACCGGTCGCGGCGTTCGATCCCGCCCGTGTGCTGCAACGCATCGGGGATGCGCGAATCACGGGATTCTCCGCCGTGCCGACGATGTTGCAGATGCTCGTCGACCACCCGGCGTGGCAGGCCGCCGACCTTTCGTCGCTGAGAGTGGTTCTCTACGGCGGTTCACCGGTGAACGAGCGCATCGCGCGTGCGTGGCTCGATCGCGGCATCACGGTGCAGCAGGGATACGGAATGACCGAGGCCACGGCAGGCGTCTGCGGCGTCCGGAGTGAGGGAGTAAAGGCCAAGCCTCTCTCGGTGGGGGTCCCGCAGTTCTTCACCGACGTCGCCGTCCTGCGCGATGGCACGGTGAGTCCCATCTGTGACGAACCTTCCGAACTGCTGGTCCGGGGGCCGAATCTGTTTGCCGGCTACTGGAATCGGGCTGAAGCGACCGTTGCGGCGACCCACGAAGGCTGGTTCCGTTCAGGTGATCTCGTGCGCTTCGACGACGACGGCTGGGGATACGTGGTGGACCGCGTGAAGGACATGATCATCTCCGGTGGCGAGAACGTGTATCCCGCCGAAGTCGAGGCTGTCATCCTCTCCGACCCGAACGTCGCCGAAGCTGCTGTCGTGGGTGAACCCGACGAGCGCTGGGGCGAAGTCGGCGTGGCATTCGTGACTCCGCGTCCGGGGTGCTCCGTCGATGAGGACTCGATACGGCGGCATCTGGAGTCTCTGGGCCGGTTCAAGAGGCCGAAACGCATCGTTATCGTTGACCGCCTTCCCCGAAACGCCACAGGGAAGATCCTCAAACACGAGCTGCGCCTGCAGTTGGCCACAACCCCTCATGACTCCGAACAAGTCGAATGCAAGCAGGTGAATTGACATGTCAGGCACTCAGGTTCTCGTCGTCGGAGGCGGTCCGGTCGGCCTCGCTATTGCTCTGGGGCTGGCCCGCCAGGGCGTCGAGGTCACGGTCCTCGACGCCGACACCGAGATCGGTCGAGCCCCGCGAGCCATGGTTCATCACCCACCTGTCGTGGTCAGCCTCGGCCAACTCGGTGTCCTTGACGACGCCCTCTCCGCAGGCAGGACGTTGAGCGGCCTGGGGCACTACATATGGGAGACCGAGGAGACCATCAGCAACAGGTTCGACCACCTGCCTCCTGACTTCGGCCTCCCTCAAGGTCTCAGCCTCGGACAGGATGCACTCACCGAGATCCTGCTGCGCCACCTCATGGCCGAGCCCACAGCGAACGTGCTGCTGGGGCACCGGATCGTCGGCCTCGGCCAGGACGGTAGCGGTGTCACCGCGACGGTCCGGACCGACTCGGGAGAGAAACGGTTCACGGCCACCTGGTTGGTCGGTGCCGACGGTGCTCATTCGGGCGTGCGGGACATGCTGGGCCTGTCCTTCGATGGCATGACGTGGCCTGATCACTTCGTCGCCACCAACGTTCGAGCCGACTTCGACGCTCTCGGGCTCGAGGACGCCAACTTCTCGATCCACCCTGAGTACGGAGGCGTGATCGCAAGGATCGGAAGCACCGGACTCTGGCGCTTCACATATCGGGAATCCCCCGAGCTGCCGATCCAGAGCTACGAGGACCGCATCGACACGTTCTATCGCGCGTTCTTCCGCGACAACGACGTCCGGTACGAAGTCGTCGCGCACTCTCCCTATCGTATCCATCAGCGCAGCGCTCCGACCTATCGGGTCGACCGTGTGCTGCTGGCCGGAGACGCGGCGCACATCACCAACCCGATGGGTGGGTTCGGACTCATGGCCGGACTCCTCGACGCCGCATGTCTCAGTGAGGCACTGGGTCATGTCGTGCGAGGCCTAGCCGAGGAGCGGGTGCTGACCAGGTACGCCGATGAGCGCCGCAGGGCGTTCTTCGAGGTGACCTCACCGGCGTCGACCGCACAGAAGCAGTTCATCTTCGATGAGCGGCCGCTGTCCATGCGGAAACGAGAACTCGATGCCCTGCGAAGGGCAGCGGTGACGGGTAGCGCACAAGCGCGCTTCCTGCTCACCACCTTTGCTTTCGTCACGCCCTCTGTCTTGGTCAACGGTCAGGAGCAATACACATGAGCACATCCAGCTTCTTCATTCCCGGGAGCGAGTCCGGGGGCATCGGGTCGATGTTCGTCCGGAAGTACTCGCCCGAGCGCTCCACTGGCGCTGCACCCGTCGTGCTCGTACACGGCGGCGGGGGCGAGGGAACCGACTGGACGACCACGCTGGACGGACGGCCGGGTTGGGCGCCACGACTGGCCGATGCCGGCCATCCCGTCTATGTCGTTGATCGACCTGCCCACGGCCGGTCGCCGTACGACGCGTCGATGGGTCCCCTCGCTCCGATGGCGCCGTCGGAATTTCTGGCACCGATGTTCTTTCCTCCGCCGCTCGGTCCGGGGGCGCACCCGACCGCCCACCGGCATACTCAATGGCCCTGGGGACGTGAGCCAGGCGATCCCGCGTTCGATCGCTTCATCTCGACCAAGCACCCTATGCCTGCAGACAGTGTGGGACAGCAGTTGCGGGAGAAGGCCGCACTGGCTGAGTTGTTGCGCCAGGTCGGTCCTGCCGTCCTGATCGCGCACTCCAATGGTGGCCCTGGCGCCTGGCTCGCGGCCGACGCCACTCCTGAGAACGTGCTGGCATTTGTGGCAGCCGAGACGCTCGGGCCGCCATTCCTCCACGCACCTGAACTCGGCATCAGCCTCGAGTACGGGCTTACCTCGGCTCCGCTCACTTTCGATCCACCGGTCGAGAACCCCGACGAGCTGAACCCCGTAATCGTCGACGAAGGTCCACCCGGACCGCTCGACTTGCTGTTGCCCGAGCCGAGGCGGGCTCTTCCGAACCTGGCGAGGTTCCCGATCGCCGTCCTGACCGCCGAGGCGTCTGTGTTCCGGCTCTGGGACCAGCTCCTGGTGGCGTTTCTCGCCGCGGCCGGTTGTCAGCCCGAACTGGTCCGTCTCGAGGACCACGGGGTCCACGGAAACGCTCACGGCTTCATGCAGGAAGCAAACAGTGACGAGGGGGCCCTAGCCAGTCGCTGGGACGCGCATACCGCGGGTTGTCGACCATGTCGGGGCCAATCGATCAGGAAACTTTATGGAATGAAGGCCGATAGGGTGGCATCGGTGAGCCGCTTTGTAGAGCCGCGCGTGTCCCGGACTGCCCGAGTAGAGTTCGGGAAGGTCATGGCCGCTCGTCCGTCGACAAGTGTGGGCTGACCTTCCCGGCGAGACGACCTCCCGCACGGTTTCGCAGTCCGAGCAGCTTGCTGGGGCCGACCGGCTTACGCGTCATGGTATCGACCGGGACGCCCCCGGGAGCAAGGCACTCCATCCGGCGAGCAGCATGCCGCGGAGATGTGACACCTCGGTCGGCGAAAGATTCGCGATCATGAGCCGCTCGACTTCTGCGATTGGCGCGGCGTACTCGTCGAGGAAGTCTTTTCCGGCGTCGGAGATACGGATCAGCAGTTCGCGCTTGCTGTGCGGGTTGGGTTCACGCGAAATGAGGCCGCGTCGCTCGAGTTGGCGCAGAAGGTCGGCGATCGATTGAGGGCTGACGAAGGAGTCGCGCGCCAGTTGCGCGGCTGAGGCAGCGCCACGATGCGCCAGCACTGTCAGGGCCGTGTACTGCGGTGTCGTCACCCCGGAGTCGCGCAGGATCTCGTCCAGGTGCGAACGGATGACCAACTCCAAGCGCTTGACGAGATAGAGCAGTGAAGGGACCGCCGCGACCTTCTCAGGCATGTCATCTACTCCCGTACCCCTTGACAGAGAACCTGATGATATACCAGAGTCTAAATCGTAAGGTTACCTGTCGATTAGGTGTAGACATATGCAGAAGTCCCGATGGGCACTTCCGAACTCCCTCGAAGTCGAGGTTCGTGACGAGATCGCCGTGCTCAGGTTGACTCGCGCGGACAAGCGCAACGCCTTGGACGACGAGACGGTGCTGGGCATCGGTCGGTTCTTCGCGGATGTGCCACAATCTGCCCGGGCGGTCGTGCTGGTCGCGGAGGGCGACCACTTCTGCGCCGGGCTGGATCTCGGCGAACTGGCCGAGCGCGATGCTGTCGAGGGAGTCCTTCATTCCCGAATGTGGCATCGCGCGCTCGGTGCGATGGAGTCCGCTTCTGTTCCTGTGCTCGCCGTACTCAAGGGTGCCGTGATCGGCGGTGGCCTGGAACTCGCCACGGCGGCGCACCTGCGCGTGGCGGAGGAATCGACCTTCTTCGCATTACCTGAAGGACAGCGGGGGCTGTTCGTCGGCGGTGGCGCCTCCGTACGGGTCTCGCGCCTCATCGGCACCCAGCGGATGACCGACATGATGCTTACCGGCCGGGTGCTCTCCGCAACCGAAGGCACCCGACTCGGACTGGCGGACTACCTGGTCTCTGATGGAGAGGGGCTCGCGAAGGCCGAGCAGCTTGCCGCCCACATCGCCACCAACTCGGCCGTCACCAACTTCGCCGTACTACAGGCCCTGCCGCGTATCGCGGAAGCCGACCCCGAGACCGGCTATGTCCTGGAGTCGCTGATGGCGGGTGTGGCCCAGAGCAGTGTGCAGGCGAAGCAAAGGATGAACGACTTCCTCGCCGGCCGGGCCCTCAGGATCCCCGTACCCTCCGACACCGACGGTGAGAGCCGGGAGATGCGCCGATGAGCGCTCATACGACTCCGGATGCCGAGTTGCTGCACGAACCGCACCCGAACAACGTCGCTACGGCGAAGGTGCAGGACTACCTGCACTGGTTACGAGCCGAGAAGAGGCTTGATCTCACCACATGGGACGAATTGGCCGCATGGTCGGTTACTGAGCTGGAGGCTTTCTGGGAGAGCGTCTGGGAGTATTTCGATATCAAGGCGCACAGTCCGTTCGAGACGGTGCTGACCAACCGCGCGATGCCTGGCGCGGAGTGGTTCCGGGGCGCCACGCTCAACTACGCCGAACACTGCTTCGGCACTCCCCAGGACGCTTCGACCGTCGCCGTCGTAGCTTTGTCGCAGACACGCGAACGTGTGGAGCTGACATTCGCCGAGCTCGCCGAGCAGGTTCGGTGCGTTCGCGCCGGCCTGCGGCGTCTCGGTGTGGGTCGTGGCGATCGGGTGGCCGCCTACCTGCCGAACATCCCCGAGACCCTCGTCGCCTTCCTGGCCACCGCGAGCCTCGGTGCCATCTGGTCCAGCTGTGCACCGGAGTTCGGCGCCCGCAGCGTCATCGACCGCTTCGAGCAGATCGAGCCCAAGGTGCTGCTCGCCGTCGCCGGATATACCTACGGCGACAAAGAGATCGACAAGCGTGACGACGTGGCCCGGGTCCGCGCCGCCCTGACCACGGCCGAGCACGTGGTCCATGTCCCGTACGGCCCCTTCGATCTCGACGGAACCGTCGCATGGGACGACCTGATCGCCGGTACCGACGAGCCGCTGGCCTTCGAGTCGGTGCCGTTCGATCATCCGCTCTACATCCTGTACTCGTCGGGCACGACCGGTAAGCCGAAGCCCATCGTCCACGGTCACGGTGGCATCCTCGTCGAGCACATCAAGAGCCATGCCCTGCACTGGGACCTGGGACCAGGCGACCGGTTGCTGTGGTTCACAACCACCGCGTGGATGATGTGGAACCTCATGGTCTCCGCGCTGACGGTGCGCTCGAGCATCGTGATGATCGACGGCAACCCTCTCTACCCCGACCTGCGCTACCAGTGGCGTCTGGTCGAGGAGACCGGCGCGACCCTCATGGGGGCGAGCCCGGGCTATCTGATGTCGTGTCGTAAGGAGGGCATCCGCCCCGCCGACGAGTTCGACCTGAGTCGCCTGCGACAGCTCGGCGTCGTCGGCAGCCCATTCCCCGCCGAGGGGTTCCGCTGGGTCGATGAGCAGTTCGGCAACCGTGTCGTGCTGAACGTGGGCAGCGGCGGTACCGATGTGTGTACCGGCATCGTGCAATCCTCACCGCTGACCGCCGTGTACGTCGGGGAGATGTCCGGTCCTGCCCTCGGGGTGGATGTGAAGGCATTCGACGCCGAGGGCAACGTCGTGGTGGGGGACTTGGGCGAATTGGTCATCACCTCCCCGATGCCCTCGATGCCGCTCGGTTTCTGGGGCGACACCGACGGCTCCCGTCTGAGGGCCGCCTACTTCGACACATACCCGGGCGTATTCCGATTCGGCGACTGGTGCCGCTTCTCCACCGTCGGCTCCTGCCTGATCACCGGCCGCTCGGACGCCACGCTCAACCGCGGCGGCGTCCGGCTCGGCACCTCCGAGTTCTACCGCGTCCTCCAGGACGTCCCTGAGCTCGAGGACAGCGTGATCGTCCACCTGGAGGACCCGCTCGGTGGCATCGGTGAGCTCATCCTGTTCGTGGTCCCGGCCCCGGGCATCGACTTCGACGACGCCTTACGTGCCCGGCTGGCCAGGGACATCCGTGGCTCCCTCTCGCCGCGGCACGTGCCGGACGTCATCGTCGCGCTCGAGGCCGTCCCCTACAGCCGCACCGGCAAGAAGCTCGAGGTGCCGGTGAAGAAGATCCTGCGCGGAGCGACCCCGGACCAGGTCGCCTCGCCGGATGTCTTGATGGATCCCACTTCGCTCGACGGAATCGTCGCCTTCGCCCGCCAGCGTGAGGGAAAGGGGTCGTGACCGAGCCCGACGGCCCAGTCGCTGTCATCGGCACCGGTGTCATCGGCGCCGGCTGGGCCGCACTCTTTCTTGCCGCCGGCCGCGAGGTCGTCGCCCACGACCCCGGCGTCGGCGCCGAGGAGCGTCTCCGCGACGACGTCGCGCGATTGTGGCCTTCCCTGGCACGGCTCGGCATGGCCGATGGTGGCGTCCCTGACCGGCTGACCTTCACCGATGACCCCGCCGAAGCGGTATCCGAGGCCGTCTTCGTGCAGGAGAACGGGCCGGAGCGCAGCGACATCAAGCAGAGGCTGTTCACCACCCTCGACCAGGCCGCCGCACCGAACACCGTCATCGCCAGCAGCTCATCCGGAATCGCTCCGTCACAACTGCAGGCCATGTGCACCCGATATCCGGAGCGGGTGCTCGTCGGGCACCCGTTCCACCCGTGCCACCTGATCCCGCTCGTCGAAGTCGTGCCGGGACCGGGAACGAGTGAAACCGCCATCGATCGCGCGATGACGGTCTACAGCAGCCTCGGGAAGCGACCCATCCGCATTCGCCAGGAGCTGCCCGGTCATGTCGTCAACCGGCTCCAGGCAGCTCTGTGGCAAGAGGCTTACTCGTTGGTCGAGCGGGGCGTCGCCTCTGTCGCCGACATCGACGCGGCCATCTCGTACGGGCCGGGTCTGCGATGGGCGCTTCTGGGACCGCTGGTCAACCAGCATCTGTCCGGTGGCCCCGGCGGACTGGCCCACGTCCTCGAGCACCTGGGTCCGCCGACTGAGCAGTGGATGAGAGACCTGCGTCCCGCTCGCCTCAGCCCGGCCCTGGTCGAGCAGCTCGTGAGCGGCGTCGATGAGGAACTGTCCGGGATCGACCCGAACGAGCTCGTGGCTCAGCGCGACGAGCTGCTCATCCAGCTACTCGAGGCCAAGCGCGGACGGACCGCACTGCCCTGATCACGCCCAGACGAGGGACCACCATGACTATCTATACGCCCGCCATCGACACCGCCACCATCACGGCGCTCGACTTCCACACCCACGTCGAGGCCGACCTCCACGGCAACCTCTCGCTCGACCACGAGCTCATGGACGCCTCCGCGGCCTACTTTCGTGGCGACCATCCTCGCACGCCCACCGTCGGCGACCTCGCCGTTTACTACCGTGCGCGAAACATGGCCGCGGTCGTGTTCACCATCGACGCCCGGACCGGCCTCGGGCACCCGCCGCTGTCCAGCGAGGAGATCGCCGAGCAGGCCGCCGCCCACTCCGACGTCCTCATCCCCTTCGGCTCGGTAGATCCCCGCGGGGGTGCCGAGGCCGTCGCCCAGGCCCGCCGACTCGTCACGGACCACGGCGTCCGCGGCTTCAAATTCCATCCCGGGCTTCAGGCGTTCTTTCCCAACGACCCCGCGTACTCGACCCTATGGTCGACGCTGGAGGAGTTGGGGGTCGTGGCGCTGTTCCACACCGGGCAGACCGGTATCGGCGCGGGCCTGCCGGGCGGACGCGGGATCAAGCTGCGGTACTCCGACCCGCTCCTGCTGGACGACGTCGCGGCAGACCACCCCGGTCTCACCATCGTGATGGCGCACCCCGCCGTGCCCTGGGTGGACATACAGATCTCGATCGCTACCCACAAGGCGAACCTCTACATGGACCTGTCGGGATGGTCGCCCAAGTACTTCCCAGCGCAGCTGGTGAAGCAGATCAACGGACCGCTCCGGCACAAGGTGCTCTTCGGTTCCGACTTTCCCGTGATCACACCGGACAAGTGGTTCGACGCATTCGGCGACCTGCAGATCAAGGATGAGGTCAAGCCGCTCCTGCTCAAGGAAAACGCCCTACGGGTGCTCGGTCTCAGCAGCTGACCCTCCGCTCCCCACCATGTCCCACAGGACCAGAACCATCCGAGGAAGGTGCGCACATGGCAGTCTTCAACGACGGAATGACCGCGACCGAGATGCCCAGCGGGAGCGTCGTCGAGACCGATGTCCTCATCGTCGGCTCCGGACCGGCGGGCGCCGGGGCCGCACTCTTCCTGAGTGAGCTCGACGTCGACAACATCATGATCACCAAATACCGCTGGACGGCGAACACCCCACGCGCCCACATCACCAACCAGCGGGCGATGGAAATTTTCCGCGACATGAAGATCGAGGAACAGGTCCTGAGCTACGCCACGCCACACGATCTCATCGGCGACACCGTCTTCTGCACGAGTATCGCGGGGGAGGAGATCGGACGTATCCGCACCTGGGGAACGCGACCTGATCGGGAGGGCGACTACCGGTTGGCGTCCCCGTGCCTGACGGTCGACATCCCGCAGACCTACCTCGAGCCGATCCTCGTTCGGAACGCCACCGAGCGCGGCACCCAGACGCGGTTCTCCACCGAGTACCTCGGCCACGAGCAAGACGTCGACGGCGTCACGGTCGACGTGCGTGACCGCCTCACCGGCCACGAGTATCAGATCCGCGCCAAGTACCTCATCGGCGCGGACGGCGCCCGGTCGCAGGTCGCGTCCGATCTCGGACTGCCTTACGAAGGAAAGATGGACATCGCCGGCTCGATGAACATCACCTTCAAGGCCGACATCACCCAGCTCGTCGACCACCGCCCCTCGGTCCTGTACTGGGTGATTCAGCCCGGCTCCAACGTCGGCGGCATCGGCACCGGGCTCGTGCGAATGGTCCGTCCCTGGGACGAGTGGCTCATCGTTTGGGGCTACGACATCAACGAGCCGGCCCCGGATCTGGACGAGGAAATGGCCAAGGGTATCGTCCGCGATCTGCTCGGCCTGCCGGACCTGGATCCCGAGATCACCGGGTTCAGCCTGTGGGGCGTCAACGAGATGTACGCGACGACGTTGCAGAGCGGACGCGTCTTCTGCGCGGGCGATGCCATCCATCGCCACCCGCCGTCGAACGGACTCGGCTCGAACACGTCGGTCCAGGACTCCTACAACCTCGCGTGGAAGCTCGCCGCCGTCCTCGAGGGGCAGGCAGCACCATCGCTGTTGGACAGCTATACGCTCGAGCGGGCACCCGTCGCGAAGCGAATCGTGACCCGCGCCAACCGCTCCGCCCGCGAGTTCGGCGACCTGTTCGAAGCCCTGGGCATCGCCGGGCTGTCCGGTGCCGAGATGACCGCGGCGCTCGAGGAGCGCAAAGCCAACACCCCCGAGGGTGCCGCCAAACGGGCCGCGCTCATGAAAGCGATGGAGACCAAGAACTACGAGTTCAACGCTCACGGAGTCGAACTGGGGCAGTTCTACGAATCGAACGCCATCCTGTCCGACGGCACGCGGCCGGCTTCGAGTCCGGACGAGGACCTCTACCACGTCATGTCGACGTCGCCGGGTGCGCATCTGCCGCACGCCTGGGTCGGGGACAACGTGACCAAACGGGCGCTCATGGACCTGGCCCCGTATACGCGCTGGACCCTGCTGACCGGCGTGTCCGGCGAGGCGTGGAGTGAGGCTTCCGCCAAGGTCGCGAACGAACTCGGCGTGCCGCTGGAGGCGGTCGTCATCGGACCCGGCCGGGACGTCACCGATCTCTACTTCGACTGGGCCAAGTTGCGGGAGGTAGGCGACTCCGGCGCCGTCCTGGTCCGGCCTGACAAGCACGTCGCGTGGCGGGCAATGAGTTTGCCGGACGACCCGACCACCGCCTTGCGGGACGCCATGACCCGGCTGTTGGGGAGGGCGTGACCGTGCGATTCGTTCACGAGACCCTGCCCCAGCGAGTCCGGTTCGCTCCGGGAGACGCACCGGCGGCTGTGCGGGCCGAACTCGAAGCCCTCGGCAGTTCGAAGGCCATGCTCATCGCGTCCAGACAGGAGGCCGCGCTGGCCGGGCCGATCGCCGAGGCGTTGCCTGTCGTCCACCATCACGACGAGGTCGTGATGCACGTGCCGGTCGAGGTCGCCGAGCGTGCTCGTAGCGCCGCAGGCGCATGTGGCGCGGACGTGATCGTCACCGTCGGCGGAGGATCGACCACCGGGCTCGCCAAAGCAGTCGCCCTGACGACGGGGCTGCCGATCGTCGCCGTCCCGACAACCTACGCAGGGTCGGAGGCAACCGACGTCTGGGGCCTGACCGAAGGGGGGAGCAAGGTGACCGGTGTGGATGCCCGGGTGCTCCCGCGCTCGGTCGTCTACGATGCGCATCTGCTGACCTCGTTACCCGGCGAGATAAGCGTTGCAAGCGGCCTCAACGCGCTCGCTCACTGCATCGACGCCATGTGGGGTCCCCGCGTCGATCCCATCGACCAGGCCCTGGCCGGCGAGGGTATCCGAGGGCTGGCGGCCGGTCTTCCGGTCGTCGCGCGGGACGCCTTCTCCGTCCACGGGATCGAGCGGACGCTCTACGGCGCCTACCTCGCCGCCATGTCGTTCGCCAGTGCCGGCTCGGGCATGCACCACAAGATCTGTCACGTCCTGGGCGGCATGTTCAACCTGCCGCACGCGCAGACCCACGCCGTCGTCCTACCGCATGTCCTCGCCTTCAACGCGCCGAATGCGCCCGTCGCCGAGGCGCGGATCGCCGACGCCTTCGGAGCGTCGTCGGCCGTCGAGGGCTTGCGCTTGCTTCGGGCCGCGGTGGACGCCCCCACGGCCCTCAAGGACTACGGCGTGTCCAAGGTCGACATCACCAAGGCCGTCGCGCCGATCCTGGACGCCGTGCCCGCAGACAACCCGACCCCCCTGACCGAGGAGAACTTGACCGCGCTGCTGTGCGCGGCCTGGGAAGGAGACCTGTCATGACCACCGAGCCCACGGCCGCCGATGCCGTTGGCCCTGAGCAGGAAGCCGTCGAGACAGCCCTGGTCGAGACCGTAGTCGCGTCGTTCGACCACTGCCCGGACCCGCGGCTCAAAGAGATCATGGTCTCGCTGACCCGCCACCTGCACGCGTTCATCCGTAACGTGCGACTGACCGAGCAGGAGTGGGCCGCGGGCATCGACTTCCTCACCGAGGCCGGTCATATCACCGACGATGTCCGGCAGGAGTTCATCCTTCTGTCCGACACGCTGGGCGCGTCGATGCAGACCGTCAACGTCAACAACGTCGCGTACGCGGACGCAACCGAGGCGACTGTCTTCGGGCCGTTCTTCGTCGAGGACTCGCCGCGGGTGGAACTCGGCGGGGACGTATCCTTCGGTGCTCCCGGGGAGCCGTGCTGGGTCGAGGGCCAGGTGACCGACACGGCCGGAAAACCACTGGCGGGAGCCCGGATCGAAGTCTGGGAGGCCGACGAAGACGGACTCTACGACGTCCAGCGCGATGCCGGTCGACGCGCGGCTCGAGGTCACCTGTTCAGCGACGAGAACGGCGAGTACCGCTTCTGGGGCCTCACTCCGACGCCGTACCCGATCCCCGACGACGGTCCGGTCGGCAAGATGCTGGCCGCTGTCGGCCGATCGCCGCTCCGCACGTCCCACCTGCACTTCATGGTGAGCCACCCGGGGGCCCGCACCCTGGTGACGCATATCTTCCCCGAGGGGGACCCGATCATGTGGAAGGACTCCGTCTTCGGGGTCAAGGAGTCGCTCATCAAGCGCTTCGAGCACCAACCGGCCGGCACCCCCACCCCGGACGGGCGTCAGCTGAAGACGGCGTGGCGCCGTGTTCGATTCGACATAGTGCTTGCACCTGCCGGAGCCTGACGTCGCCCGTCGATCGCAACAGCACCGGCGAGCTCCCTGCCTGGTCCAACGGTGTTTCCGGCGGTTTCGAGGGCGTCGGTGGAGCAGATCACCCGCCGGATCTCGATCGTCAGGCTCGGCGACCCCCCGGCCAGCCGGTGTAGGCCTCGGCGAGGTAGGTCGATCCGGCGGTGGAGCCGGTGACCGAGGCCAGTTCGCCGATCTGCCTGCGGATGTCGAACGGGGTGGCCTCGGGCAGGGTATGCAACATCGAGGTCATCCAGTACGAGAAGTGCTGGGCCTTCCACACCCGGCTGAGGGCGCGCTCGCTGTAGGCGGCCAGCGGCGCGAGATCCTTCGCGGCGAGAGCGCGTTCGAGTTCCTCGGCGAGGATGCGCACGTCGGCGAGGGCCAGATTGAGACCCTTGGCGCCGGTCGGCGGCACGGTGTGCGCGGCGTCGCCCGCGAGTACGAGTCTGCCGTAGTGCATTGGTTCCTGGACGAAACTGCGGAACGGGAGCACGGTTCGCGAGGTGATCGGGCCCTCGATGAGGGAGTAGCCGTTGGCGCCGACGCGGGCCTGCAGTTCCGCCCAGATCCGGTCCTCGGGCCAGTCATCGACGTTCTCGGACGGATCGCACTGGAAGTACATGCGCTGCAGCGTCTCGGTGCGCTGGCTGATCAGCGCGAAGCCGCGCGGCGAGTGGTTGTAGATCAGCTCCGGCGAGCTCGGCGGCGCCTCGGCGAGGATGCCGAACCAGGCGAAGGGGTATTCGCGGAAGTACTGCTGCCGACGCTCGGCGGGCACCTCGTGGCGGCACAGGCTGCGCGAGCCGTCCGCGCCGACGAGGAAGTCCGCGTGGATCTCGTGGGCGGTGCCGTCCGCGTCGGTGAAACGCAGGACCGGGGAGTCGGTGGTGAGATCGCCGACGGAGACCTCGGTGACGCCGAACCGGACGTCACCGCCGTCGCGTGCTCTGGCGTCGGCGAGGTCGATGAAAACATCGGTCTGCGGATAGAGCTGGGTCGACGCGCCGACCAGGGCTTTGAAGTCGATGCGATGACCGCCGCCGCCGAAGGCCAGTTCGATGCCGTCGTGGCGGTAGCCGTCGCGGTGCACCCGGTCCGAGACGCCGGTGTCGACCAGCAGGTCCACCGAATCCTGCTCGAGAATGCCCGCGCGGTGGGTCTGCTCGATCTCTTCGCGGCCGCGCAGATCGACCGCCACGGAGTCGATCCCGGCCCGGGCCAGCAGGTGGGACAACATGAGCCCGGCGGGGCCCGCGCCGATGATGGCGATCCGGGTGCGGCTGTGGGTGTGTGAGGGGGACATGCCGGAATTCTGTGCTCATGGCAGACGCCACTACCACGGCGTTCTTCCGCTCAGTGGAACCTGCTTCACTCGGTGATCGGACCGGGAATGCTGCGCCCGATGCCGCGTGCGGCCACATGCAGCGCGCTGACCAGCCGCGCCTGCTCCCGGTCGAGGCTGGGCACGACGACGCCCAAGGCCGCCACCACCTGTTCGCCCGATCGGATCGGGACGGCCACCGAGCACGCCCCGAGGCTCATCTCCTCGACCGTGGTCGCGTAGTCGTCGTCGAGGACCTTGTCGAGCTGACGGCGCAGCGCGCCGGGCTGGCTCACCGTGTAGCGGGTGATGCGGGGCAGGTGGGCGAGTACCGCGGCCCTGATCTCCTCGGGTGCGTGCGCGAGCAGCACTTTGCCCACTCCGGTGGCGTACAGCGGCAGCCGGGAACCGATCGTGCTGACCACGGGGACCGAGGCGTGCCCGGAGAGACGGTCGACGTAGAGCACCTCGCTGCCGTCGCGGACCGCCAGATGCACGGTGGCCAGGGTCGCGCCGTAGAGGTCGTGCAGGTACGGCGAGGCGATCTGACGCAGGCTCGACTGGACAGGGGCGAGCAGCCCGATGTCCCAGAGTCTGCGTCCGACGACGTAGCGCCCGGACTCGGTACGGCTGAGCGCACCCCAGTCGAGCAGTTCGCGGACCAGCCGGTGCGCGGTCGGCAACGGCAGGTCGGCGCGATCGGCGAGTTCGGTCAGGGTGAGCCGCCGGTGGCGTTGGTCGAAGGCACCCAGGAGTGCCAGCGCGCGGCTGGTGACCGAGAGTCCGGGCCGGCCGGAATTGCCTGCCATGACGAACATCCTTTCGCTCAGTGGAAGAAGAGGCAAGTCAGTGCTCGGTGGCCGGGGCTACGGTACGGCCTGTGACCCAGAGCATGCAGACGCCCCCGGCCCCGCTGCCCGACTCGGATTCGGCGTCGGCGAGCCAGGCCGAGATGAATGCGGAAATGGCCGTGATCAGTGCCGAATACGCTGCCGCGGGAACCGTGGAGCACCAGCCCCGGTTGAACTACGCCCCTTACCGCAGCAGCCTGCTGCGCCACCCGACCAAGGACCCGCACCACGTCGACCCGGAGACGATCGAGCTGTTCGCCCCGGTGTTCGGCCACCGCGACGTCGCCCGGCTCGAGTCGGATCTGACCATCCAGGCCACCGGCGAGCCCGTCGGCGAGCGGATCATCGTGACCGGCCGGGTGCTCGACGGCGACGGTCGCCCGGTGCGCGACCAGCTCGTCGAGATCTGGCAGGCCAACGCCGCCGGTCGCTACATCCACAAACGCGACCAGCATCCGGCCCCGATCGACCCGAACTTCACCGGCGTCGGCCGCACCCTCACCGATCACGAGGGCCGCTACCGCTTCACCACCATCAAGCCCGGCCCCTACCCGTGGAAGAACCACCACAACGCCTGGCGGCCCGCGCACATCCACTTCTCGCTATTCGGCACCGATTTCACCCAGCGCCTGGTGACCCAGATGTATTTCTCCGGTGATCCGCTGTTCGCGCTGGACCCGATCTACCAGTCCATCCTCGACCCGGCCGCCCGCGCGCGTCTGGTCGCCACCTACGACCACGACGTGACCCGCCACGAGTGGGCCACCGGCTACACCTGGGACATCGTCCTGACCGGCAGCTACCGCACCCCGATGGAGGAGACCGCATGAGTCGGCTCGCACCCACTCCCGGCCAGACCGTCGGCCCGTTCTTCGGCTACGCCCTGCCCTTCGCCAGCGGCGGCGAGTTGGTCCGCGCCGGTCATCCTCGGGCGATTCGCCTGCACGGCACAGTGTTCGACGGCGCGGGCGAGACGGTTCCCGACGCTCTGATCGAACTGTGGCAGGCCGACGAGAACGGCGTCGTCGCGCAGGTCGAGGGTTCCCGCGCCCGCGACGGCTGGACATTCACCGGGTTCGGCCGCGTCCCGGTCGATGGCACCGGCCACTACTGCTTCACCACCCTGCGCCCCGGGGCGACCGAACCCGGCCGGGCGCCGTTCTTCGCGATCACCGTCTTCGCCCGCGGCCTGCTGCACCGGCTGTTCACCCGCGCCTACCTGCCGCTCGACGAGCGGGCCGCGTCCGCCGATCCGCTGCTGTCGACCCTGCCGGAGGACCGTCGCGCCACGCTGGTGACCCGTGCCGACGAGCACGGCTTCGTCTTCGACATCCACCTGCAGGGCCCCGATGAGACCATCTTCCTCGACTACGGGGACCGGTGATGCCGGACCTGCTCTGGCCCGGGGACCACCGGGCGGGTGACCACTTCTCCGACGCGCAGTTCGTCCGCGACCTGGTGCGGGTCGAATCCGCTTGGCTGGCGACGCTGTCCGAAGCGGGTGTTGCCCCTGCCCCGGCTGCCGTCGATCTCGGCGAGGTCGTGGGAGGTATCGACGCCGCTGCGCTCGCCGTCGCGGCCGAAGCGGGCGGCAACCCGGTCATTCCGCTGGTGCGCCTGCTGCGTGACCGGCTGGCCGCCGCGCATCCCGACGCCGCGCGGTGGGTGCACCGTGGGCTGACCAGTCAGGACGTGCTCGACACCGCCCTCGCGCTTGGTCTGCGCGGCACCGCCGACGCCGTGCTCGCACTCATGGAGCGGCAGGTCGAAGCGCTCGTCGAACTCGCCGAACGACACCGTGACGCCCTGATGGCCGGGCGCACGCTCACCCAGCACGCCGTCCCGATCACCTTCGGACTCAAAGCCGCCCAGTGGCTGCACGGCGTCCTCGAAGCGCGTGACGACCTGCGCGCTGCCCGCGATCACCTGCCCGTCCAAATCGGTGGAGCCGCAGGCACTCTCGCCGCTGCCACCGAATTGCTGCGCCTCACCGGCGGTACCGGCGACGCCCGCGCCCTGGCCCGCTCCACGGCCGCCCGGCTCGATCTCGCGTGGACACCCCCGTGGCACACCGTGCGCACGCCCTTTATTCGTGTCGCCGACGCGCTCACCAGGGCCACCGACGCGTGGGGGCACATCGCCTGTGACGTACTGATCCTCGCCCGCCCCGAGATCGCCGAACTCGCCGAACCGGCGGGCCGAGGGCGCGGCGGCTCCTCGACCATGCCGCAGAAGGCCAACCCGATCCTGTCGGTCCTCATCCGCCGGGCCGCGCTGACCGCCCCCGGCCTGGCCGCCCAGCTCCATCTCGCCGCCGCCACCGCCGTGGACGAACGTCCTGACGGCGCCTGGCACACCGAATGGCCCGCCCTGGCTCAGCTCGCCCGGCACGCGGTGACCGCCGCCGACCAGACCGCCGAACTCCTGGCCGGACTGCACGTCGACACCGGCCGCATGGCGCGATCGGTCCAGGTCGCGCGGTCGGCCCTGCTCGCCGAGCAGCGCAGTATCGGCGATCTGGTCGACAACCCGCACGAACCGGACTTCGACCCGGCCCACTACCTCGGGAGCACCGACGTCCTGATCGACGAGATTCTCGGCCGTGCCCGTGAACCCCTCGCGGGGGCTCGATCCGACATGGGAGGCGCGCGATGACCATCCCCACCGTCACCGGTGTGCAGCTGGGTGGCTCCGCCGAGCTGCCGCTGCTGGTCTGCGGCCCCTCGCTGGGCACCTCCGCCGTGGCGTTGTGGTCGTCCACCGCCGAACTCCTCGCAAGCCACTTCCAGGTGATCGGCTGGGATCTGCCCGGCCACGGCCACAACACGGCCGAGGTCGATGACGGGTTCACTATGGCCGAACTCGCCGAGGGGGTGCGGGCTTTCGTCGACGGCGTGCTCGCCGAGCGCGGCGAGCGCGGCGGCGCGTTCATCTACGCGGGTGTCTCGGTCGGCGGTGCGGTCGGCCTGCAACTGTTGCTGGACCACCCGGCCCGTATCACCACCGCGGTCCTGGCCTGCACCGCCGCGCGTATCGGCGACGAGACGATGTGGCGCGAGCGCGCGGAGCTGGTCCGCCGGGCGGGCACCCCGGTCATGGTCGAAGGCTCCGCCGAGCGCTGGTTCGCTCCCGGCTTCATCGACCACAACCCCGAAACCACTGTGACACTGCTGCATTCGCTACAGCACGCCGACCGGGCCGGGTACGCCGCGGTCTGCGACGCCCTGGCGACCTTCGACCTGCGCGCCGACCTCCAGCGCATCGGCACCCCTGTCGTAGCCCTCGCCGGCGCCTACGACCGGGCCACTCCGGTCGCCGCGATGGCCGAGCTCGCGCACGGCGTCCGTGACGGCCGACTCGTCGTCCTCGACCGAGCCGCGCATCTGGCCCCCGTCGAAGCTCCGGCCGACACCGCCCGCACCATCCTGGAGTCAGCAGGCATCGGTCCCGCGCGATCTCGCCCGGCGAGGGGTGCCGGGCGGCAGGCCGATGCCGATCCGGCCGCACGGTCCGCCAGCGCCGCGGGTTCCGATACGGAGTCGGACAGCCGTCCGACCGGGACCGCCGAAGCCGTGGCGGGCGCTGCTCCGGCCGTGCACATCGCCGCGGACGCGGGCATCGGACCGGTGGCGGCCGCCGACCCGAACACGGTCACGATCGCCGACCGGCGAGCGGCCGGAATGGCTGTGCGCCGGGCGGTTCTCGGCGGCGAGCATGTCGACCGCGCGACCGCCGCGATCACTGACCTCACCCGCGAATTCCAGGAATTCATCACCGATTACGCCTGGGGCGCCATCTGGACCAGGCCGGGCCTGGACCGCCGCAGCCGGTCGATGATCGTGCTCACCGCGCTCATCGCGCGCGGCCACCACGAGGAACTGGCGATGCACCTGCGCGCCGCCCGCACCAACGGCCTGACCGACGACGAGATCAAGGAAGTGATTCTGCAGTCGGCGATCTACTGCGGTGTGCCCGACGCCAACACCGCCTTCCGCGTCGCGCGGGAGACGCTGACCGAACCCGACGGAAGGAATCCCCGATGACCCCGCAGGCGTACGTCTACGACGCGGTGCGCACGCCGTTCGGCCGCTTCGGAGGAGCCTTCGCCGAGACCCGCCCCGACGACCTCGCCGCTGCCACGCTGCATGCGGTGGTCGAGCGGACCGGCCTCGATCCCGCCCTCATCGACGAGGTCGTGCTCGGCAACGCCAACGGCGCGGGGGAGGAGAACCGCAATGTCGCCCGCATGGCCGCATTGCTGGCCGGGCTGCCGGTATCGGTGCCGGGCACGACCGTGAACCGGTTGTGCGGCTCCTCGCTGGACGCCGCCATGATCGGCTCCCGCGCCATCGAGACCGGCGACGCCGACATCGTTCTCACCGGCGGCGCCGAGTCGATGACCCGCGCACCCTGGGTCCTGCCCAAACCCTCGCGTGCCTTCCCGGCGGGCAATACCGCGCTCGTCTCCACGACACTGGGCTGGCGACTGGTCAATCCGGCCATGCCGAAGGAGTGGACGGTTTCGCTCGGCGAATCCAACGAGCAGTTGCAGGAGATCTACGGCGTCTCCCGCGAGCGGCAGGACGAATTCGCCGCGCGCTCCCACCGGTTCGCCCACGCCGCGTGGGAATCCGGCTTCTACGACGGTCTGGTCGTGGGCGTCCCCGGCGTCGATCTCGCTCGCGACGAGAGCATCCGGCCCGATTCGACCCAGCAGACCTTGGCGAATCTGAAGCCCTCCTTCCGCAGGGACGGCACCATCACCGCGGGCAACGCCTCACCGCTGAGCGACGGCTCCTCGGCCGTGCTGCTCGGCTCCGCCGCCGCCGCGGACCGCATCGGTCGCGATCCCCTGGCCCGCGTCGCGGGTCGCGGCACTCACGCCGTCGAACCGCACCGCTTCGGTTACGCCCCTGTCGAAGCGGCCGAGAAGGCCCTCGCCCGAGCGAGGATCAGCTGGTCCGATGTCGGCGCCATCGAGCTCAACGAAGCCTTCGCGGTGCAGTCACTGGTCTGTCTCGACGCGTGGAAGGTCGATCCGGAGATCGTCAACACCAAGGGCGGCGCGATCGCCCTCGGCCATCCGCTCGGCGCGTCCGGCGGCCGCATCCTGGGCACTCTCGCCGCCGTGCTGCGCGCAGGCGGCCACCGGTGGGGCGTGGCAGCCATCTGCATCGGCGTGGGCCAGGGCCTCGCCGTCGTACTGGAGAACACCGCTTCGGAAAACACCGCTTCGGGAAACGAGGAGACAGCGTGACCATCGACCACCCGGCCGACGCGGACGAGGCCGTCGCCGACATCCCCGACGGCGCGACCGTGCTGATCGGCGGCTTCGGCACCGCTGGCCAGCCGATGGAACTCATCGACGCCCTGCGCCGTCACGGCGCGAAAGACCTCACCGTCGTCAACAACAACGCGGGCAACGGCGACCACGGACTCGCCGCGCTGCTCGCCACCGGCAATGTCGGCAAGATCATCTGCTCGTTCCCCCGCCAGCGCGACTCCTGGGTCTTCGACGACCTCTACCGCTGCGGCCGCATCGAACTTGAGGTGGTGCCGCAGGGCAACCTCGCCGAACGCCTGCGCGCCGCCGGAGCGGGTATCGGCGCGTTCTTCTCGCCCACCGGCGTCGGCACCACCCTCGCCGAAGGCAAGGAGCAACGCACCATCGACGGCCGCGATTACGTGCTCGAATACCCCATTCGCGGCGACTTCGCCCTCATCAAGGCCCACCGCGCCGACCGGATGGGCAACCTCGTGTACCGCAAGACCGCGCGCAACTTCGGCCCGATCATGGCCACCGCCGCGACGACGACGATCGTCCAGGTCGGCGAGGTCGTCGAGACCGGCGAACTCGACCCGGAGAACATCGTCACCCCCGCCATCTTCGTCGACCGGGTCGTGCACCTGGCAGGCGTGACCGAACTCGTCAGGCAAGGAGCGGCAGGATGAACCGGCCAGGAGCAATCGAACACACCGATCGCGGGCCGCTGGAGAAGGACGAACTCGCCGCCTTGGTCGCCGTCGACATTCCGGACGGCGCCTTCGTCAATCTCGGGATCGGCCAGCCCACCACGGTCGCCGATCACCTCACCCCCGAGCAGGGCATCGTCCTGCACACCGAGAACGGCATGCTCGGCATGGGCCGCGCTGCCGTCGGCGAGGAGATCGACCCCGATCTCATCAACGCGGGCAAGGTTCCGGTGATCGAGACGCCGGGAGCGTCGTACTTCCACCACGCCGATTCCTTCGCCATGATGCGCGGCGGCCATCTCGACGTGTGCGTGCTCGGCGCCTTCCAGGTCTCCGTGAGTGGCGACCTCGCCAATTGGGACACCGGCAAGCCCGGCTCGATCCCCGCTGTCGGCGGCGCGATGGACCTGGCCATCGGGGCGAAACAGGTCTTCGTGATGATGTCGCTGTTCACCCGCGACGGGGCATCGAAGCTTGTGGCCGAGTGCACCTATCCGCTCACCGGCCGGCGCTGCGTCAGCCGGGTCTACACCGACTACGCGGTCTTCGAGATCACCGACGGCGGCGTGCGGGTGCGGTCCACCTACGGAATCTCCCTCGACGAGTTGCGAAGCCGGACCGGACTGGATCTGAACAACTGAATCGCGCAGCGAGACCAGCAGTAACCCTTCATCGCGCAATAGCCGCCACACGCTCGCCTGCGACACCCGATACCCCTCGTGAAGCGGCTGCGTAAGCAGGTCGCCGAGCTGGAGCGGGTCAACGACATCCTGCGGTCTGCGAGCGCATATTTCGGCTCGGAGTTCGACCAGACCCGGAGGTGATCGTGCGCTTCGTCGAAGACAGCCCGCACCCGGTCGAGCCCTATTACGGGTGCTCGGCATCGCCTCGTCGACCTACTACTGGTGGCGCAAACGCCTCTAGTGCTGCGTTCCTCAATGATCATGTATCTTGTTGCTGGTCTTGATGGTTCGGGTGTGGTCGAGGTGGGTCCTGCCGAAGGTATTGGTCGCGCGTCCGGCACGGGATGTGTTGGAGGAGCGCAAGATTCGCAAGTTGGCTACGGCTTGGCATGCGCCCGGGGATTGGATTCGGCGGGCGCGGATGATCATGGCGAGTTGGGATGGGAAGTCCACCGCGCAGATCGCGGGCGAGCTCGGGTGCCATCCACAGACGGTGCGAGAACGGTTGCACCGGTTCAATACTCACGGTCTGGATGGGCTCGGCGATCGTCGAGGAGCGGGACGTAGACCTCGGTTGACCGAAACAGAGCGCAGCCGCATCGTGGCCTTGGTCGCAACGACTCCACCGGGGCGTTTGACCCGACGATCCGACGGCGTCCTGGAGGCAGATCGGGAGGGGGAACCGTCGAGCTGGACCCTGGACTCGATCACCACCGCACTACGTGCCGAAGGCATCGCCATCGGCCGTAGCCAGGTACGCAGAATCCTTGTGGCAGAAGGTATTCGATGGAGTCGGCCGCCGGTCGTGGACGACGAGCAAGGATCCGTATTTCGTCCCAAAAGAACCCACATCGTCGGTCTCTACACGCAGCCACCCGAAGGTGCCACGGTAGTCTGCGCCGACGAGCTGGGCCCGGTATCGCCCCGCACCTTCGCACCCCCACCCGGGTGGTCGATCGACGGGCACCGGATCAAGGCACCCCTGGAATACTCACGAGGCCCGGACAAGGTCTGCGTATACGGCTCCATCCGTGTCCGCGACGGTCAGGCCGTCACGCTCACCGCGACCTCACGCAACAGCCTGAACTATCAGCGGTTCCTGGAACTGGTCGAACAGTCCAACCCGGTCGGCGACATCTACGTGATCACCGACAACCTGTCGAGCCACAACAGCAAATCCACCCGCGAATGGCTCGAGGACCATCCGCGGATCAAACACGCCTTCATCCCCGTCGGCGCGTGCTGGCTCAACCTGCAAGAACCGTGGTGGCGGATCTTCCGCCGCGAAGCCCTCGCCGGACAGACCTTCGCCGACCACACCGAAATCGACCAAGCCACCCGCCAAGCCACCGCCGCCCTCAACGCTCGCGCACGACCCTGGATCTGGGGACGTCCCGCACCGAAACCGAGGGTCCTGCGTCGCCGCTTTATCTACCACCTTTGAGGAACGCAGCACTAAGCCTCGATCCACCGATGTGGGATTCACGCTGGTCTGCGCGCCGCAGGCGCGCCGACCAGCGTGTTTGGGGTGAGTGGTAGCCGCTGGTCTGCCCAG
>NZ_JBEXFQ010000051.1:0-34688 GCF_040606855.1 Nocardia sp. NPDC005366 | reverse complement strand
ACCTCGAAGGTCGAGCGCGCCGTTGGCAGTGCGGCAGTGCGGCAGTGCGGCAGTGCGGCAGTGCCTCAGAAGGCCGCTTCGTCCAGGTCCATGACGGAATCGTCCACCGCGATGGCGATCGCGCTCTCGGCGGCGACGCCCGGCAGCACATTGCGGGCGAAGAATCGCGCCGCGGCGACCTTGCCCTCGTAGAACGCCTTGTCGTCGGCCGGGAGATCGGAATCCAGTGCGCGAAGGGCGATCGCGGCGCTGCGCAGCAGCAGCCAGCCGACGAGGACATCGCCCAGGATGTAGAGCAGCCGCGTCGCGTTCAGCCCCACTTTGTAGATGTTCTTCTCGTCGCCGCCGGCCTTCGGGTTCGCCGCGAGCAGGTCGGCGGTCATTTTCTCGACGACCGCCGAGACGGCGCCGACGGCCTCGAGCAGCAGATCGCGTTCGAACGACAGCCGGGTTCCCGCGGCCGGGTCGTCGGCGAACGAGGACATCGCCTGCACGAGATGCCCGAACGCGGCGCCGGAGTTCCTGGCGATCTTGCGGAAGAACAGGTCCTGGGCCTGGATGGCGGTCGTGCCCTCGTAGACGGTGTCGATCTTGGCATCGCGCACGTACTGCTCGAGCGGATAGTCCTGGAGGTAGCCCGACCCGCCGAAGGTCTGCAGACACTCGGTACCCAGCACCGTCCACGAGCGCTCGGACCCGTACCCCTTGACCACCGGCAGCAGCAGATCGTTGACGGCCTCGGCGAGTGCGGAGTCCGCGCCCGCGGCCGCGCCGATCGCGATCTCGTCCTGCCACGAGGCGGCGTAGAGGACCAGCGAGCGCAGCCCTTCGGCGTAGGACTTCTGGGTGAGCAGCGACCTGCGGATGTCCGGGTGGCGAGTGATGACGACCCGGGGCGCCGACTTGTCCGACGACCTGGTCAGATCGGCGCCCTGCACCCGCAGCTTGGCGTAGTCGAGCGCGTTGAGATAGCCGCTCGACAGCGTCGCGATCGCCTTGGAGCCGACCATCATCCGGGCGTCCTCGATCACCTCGAACATCTGGTTGATGCCGTCGTGCACCTCGCCGAGCAGCCAGCCGCGGGCGGGCTCGTGCTCGCCCAGCGTCATCTCGCAGGTCGCCGAGACCTTCACGCCCATCTTCTTCTCGACATTGGTGACGTAGACGCCGTTGCGTTCGCCGGTGAGTTCACCGGTCTCGAGGTCGAAATGGAACTTCGGGACCAGGAACAGGCTCAGCCCCTTGGTGCCCGGCCCTCCCACGCCCTCGACTCCCACCGGCCGGGCCAGCACGAGATGGATGATGTTGTCGGACAGATCGTGCTCGCCCGCGGTGATGAAGCGCTTGACGCCGACGATGTTCCAGGTGCCGTCCTCGTTCGGGATCGCCTTGGTACGGCCCGCGCCGACATCGGAACCGGCGTCGGGTTCGGTGAGCATCATCGTCGCGCCCCACTGCTTCTCGGCGGCGATCCGCGCGATCTTCTTGTCCCGCTCGGTGCCGTTGCGATACACGACCCTGGTCGCCGTCGGGAAGCCGACGTAGGTCCACAGCGTCGGATTGGCACCGAGCACGAATTCGGCCAGTGCCCAGTTCAGCGAACTCGGCGCGTTCGTCCCGCCGAGTTCCGGCAGGACCCGCAGTCGCCACCACTCGGCGTCCATCCAGGTCTTGTACATGGCCGCGTACGCGGGCGGGATGGCGACCGTGTGCGCGGTGGCGTCGAAGACGGGCGGATGGCGGTCCGCCTCTTCGAAGGACTCGGCGAGGTCCTCGCGAGCGAGGCGGTCTACCTCGCGCAGTGCGATCTTCGCGGTGTCCACGTCGACTTCCCCGAACGGCCTGGTCCCCAGCACCCGGTCGCGTTCGAGCAACTCGAACAGATTGAACTCCACATCGCGGAGATTGCTCTTGTAATGGCCCATCGTGGGTGCCTCTCACGCTTGTCGACCCACCCACGGCAGGTCGCGAACTGTTTCGTGCACTTCGTGGCTCGACGGCGGGATCCAGCGGAGGCGTCGGCCACGACCGGTGGGCATGCCGCGCTCACGCAACATGCCCACCGTGCCCATGTACGGCGACCGGGTCCGCCATCGTCAGATGTTCACGCCTCGGCGGCGTAGATCGGAAGCAGGACCGCGGCGGCGTCGACGAACATCTTCGGGTCGACGAGCAGATGCTGAGTCGCCACGTTCATGTCCCGCACGAAGCGGCCCAACGTGCTGGTTCGGCCGATGCTCTGGCTGCCGCCCCAGCGATGCGCGAACATCACGATGTCGGCGGTGACCTCGTGCACCCACGACAGCATCTGCGACGCGCGGGCGATCTGCTCGGGCGTCACCGGTTGCCCTGCGTCCACCGCGGCCTCGGCCGACTCGATGACGTCGTAGCAGAAGAGGCGGGCGGCCTGCAGGTCTGCTTCCTTACGCGCGAAATCGACCCGGAAGATGTCGGCTTCGCCGACGGGAACGGAGTAGGTGGGACGCACCTTGCCGTCGGTGATCTTCGCTACCAGTTCCAGCGCGCGAGCGGCGATCCCGAGCACGATCGGCGCGTGGCAGATGCCGCCGACGAACTCGTTGCCCAACTTGTAGAGGGTGTCGGAACGAGTCGGCGTGCCGCCGAAGGTCTGCGTGGTGTACTCCGCGGGCACGAACTTCTTCGAGACCGTGTAGTCGTGGCTGCCGGTGCCCGCCAGCCCCCAGACGTCCCAGTTGTTCTTGAACTCGACCTGATCCTTGGGCAGCAGGGCGATGCGCGCCTGCGGCTGACCGTTGGCGCCCAGGATCGGATTGCCCTGTTCGTCGGCGACGTAGAAGCCCGCACCGATCCAGGTCGCGTGATCCGAGCCGCTGGCGAAGGAGTAGTTGCCGTCGATGATGTAGCCACCCTCGACCTGCACGCCGGGATACCGCGGGAGGAGCTGACCCGCGACGATGAAGGGCTCGTCCTTGCTCAGCAACGCGTCCACGACCTCGGGCGCGAGGTGGCCGATCACGCCGGCGGTGCCCCAGGTGCTGGCCATCATGGCCCAGCCGGTCGAGCCGTCGGCCTTGGCGAGCTCTTCGTAGACCCGCATGCCCTCACTGGGGAGCAGACCGCCGCCACCGAGCTCCACGGGCTCCAGCATCCGGTGCAGTCCCAGTTCGACCAGCGCGTCGGCGACCGGCTCGGTGATCGTGCGTTCCCGCTCGATGGCGGCGGCCTCTTGCCTGATCAGCGGCGCGATGGAGCGAGCGCGCCGCACATAGTCGGTCACCCGGTCGCTGCCGGTAGCTGCCTCACGGGTCAGCGTCTCAGTCATGTTCATGCCTTTCGTGCGGATGTCCATCCGGAGGCGCGCTCATCAGTCGAGTGGCTCCCACGCATCCGGTCTTCCCGGCCCCCTGCAGCGCCTCCCGAGGCGGCTCGAGGCCAGCTCAGGGGCGCTGTTGTGATCAAGATAACATAGTTACCACTAATGTCAAGAATGAATTGCGCAGGCCAGAGCTGCCATGCTGGTCATATCAATCCGAAACCGTCATTCACATCTACCATCCATCCCCGATGGTCGGCCACGATCAGGCGACTCGATCGCCGCGAACAGACCTCCCGGGGATCGGCTGCCGAGGACGGGCAGCGCGACCTTCTCCTCGAGCCGGCACGGGCGGAGTCCGCGCGCCGAGACCTCGGGGGACGTCAGCCTCCCGCCGGGAGACGGCACGACTGGAGGCGCTCGCGGTCCAGCACCCCACCTCGATCGCACTTCGCGACATTGGTCCATATTCTCTAATAACTTTGATCATAAAAACACGACGTGAACTAGAACTGTTCGCTTATCATCGCCATAGTTAGCATTAACAATCACTCGCGGCGACTGCTGCGCCCCGCGAAGCCGGTCGGCACAGTCGGCCGCGAACATCATCGAACGCAGCGCGGGCTGCCAATGACGGAAAGCAGGAGAGCACATGCGTATCGGCACCGTGCTGGACTTCGGTCCACCGTTCGACGAGATCGCCGCTCAGATCGTCGACTACGAGGCCGCCGGCCTCGACTCGGTGACGATGGGCGAGGCGTACACCTTCGATGCGGTCAGCCAGCTGGGCTACCTCGCGGCGCGCACCTCGCGCATCGAACTCGCCACCGGCATCCTCCCGATCGACTCCCGCACCCCGACCACACTGGCCATGACCGCCGCGGGCCTGGACTATGTGTCGAAGGGGCGGTTCCGCCTCGGAATCGGTGCCTCCGGACCGCAGGTGGTCGAAGGATTCCACGGCGTCCCCTTCGGGCACGCGCGGGGCAAGACCAGGGAGACGATCGAGATCTGCCGCACCGTGTGGCGGCGCGAAGCACTGTGCCACCAGGGCAGGCACTTCCAGATCCCGCTTCCCGCCGACCGCGGCACCGGCCTGGGCAAGCCGCTCAAACTCATCAATCACCCGGTCCGCGATCGGATTCCGGTCTCGATCGCCGCCTTGGGCGAGCAGATGGTCGAGCTCACCGCCGAGATCGCCGAGGGCTGGGAGCCGATCTTCTTCTACCCGGAGAAGCTGGAATCGGTGTGGGGTGCCGCACTCGCCCGCGGAAGAGCCGAGCGCGACGCCGAACTGGGCGAGCTGAACATCATCGTGCGCCTTCCCCTCGCCGTCACCGACGATCCCGGGCCGTGGCTCGACCAGGCCCGCCCCCAACTCGCCCTCTACATCGGCGGCATGGGATCACGGACCCGCAACTTCTACAACGACCTCGCCAAACGCTACGGATTCGTCGCCGAGGCCGAGACCATCCAGGAGCTGTTCCTCTCGGGCAAACCCCGTGCGGCGGCTGCCGCCGTCCCCGACGAACTCGTCCGCGCGACCTCACTGATCGGCCCCGCCTCCTATCTCGCCGAGCGCGTCGCGATGCTCGGCGAGATAGGCGTCGGGCTGCTCAACGTCACCCCCATGGCACCGACCCACGCCGAGCGACTCTCGGCGATCGAACTCCTGCGCTCACTGACCGACTGACCATCCGATCCACTCCCGAAGGACACGAAATGAGCCCGACCATCCCACCGAACCCCGACCTCGACCGCGCCACCGTGCATGCCGCCGTCACCTCGGGCAACATCCCCTGCCTGCTGCCGGTGATCTACCAGCTGACCGGCGAGCAGAAGTGGCTGTCGGCGCCCTACGTCCCCGCCGCCCCCAAGGGGTACGAGGAACTGAACTCGGGCGGACTCGATCCGGCGATCCAAGCCGAGATCCACGAGGCCGCCACCGACGCCATCCTCGACTGGAGCAAGGGCAAGCCGATCGCGCGGCCCGCACCGACCGGCGGCGAACTCGCTCGCCTGATGAGCACCGTCATGGGCGAGCCGATTCCGGAGACCTACTCCCCCATGATCGCCGAACAACTCGGCTTCACCCCGTTCGAACCCGCCGACATCGGGGCGCTCATCGAACACGACCGGCCCGGCTTCGGCGTCGTCATCGTCGGCGCGGGTATCTCCGGCCTGGCCTGCGCCATCCACCTCGACAAGGCGGGGATCCCCTACACCGTGTTCGAGCGCAACGACCGCATCGGCGGCACCTGGTGGGAGAACACCTATCCCGGCGCGCGCGTCGACATCCCCAGCGATCTGTACTCCTACTCGTTCCGGCCCAAGAACTGGACCGAGAACTTCGCCCGCCGCGACGAGATCTTCGACTACCTCGAGGATGTCGCCCGCGAATCCGGCGTGCTCGACAAGATCCGGCTGCGCCACTCCGTCGACAACGCCGTCTGGGACGACCAGGCCCGGCAGTGGGTGATCTCGGTGACCGGACCCGACGGCGAGCGACAGGAACTGCGCGCCACCGCGCTGGTGACCGCGGCCGGCCTGCACAGCACCCCCAATGTCCCGGAGTTCCCCGGCACGGACGATTTCCGCGGCCGAATCGTGCACGCGGCGCGCTGGCCCGAGGACATCGACCTCACCGGCAAGCGGGTGGCGGTCGTGGGCAGCGGCGCCGCCGCCATGCAGCTGGTCGTGGCCATCGCCGACCAGGTGCGGAGCATGGTCGTGCTGCAGCGTCAGCCGCAATGGATCGCGCCCAACGAGAACTACTTCCAGCCCTCCCCGCAGTCCAAGCACTGGCTGTTCGACAACATTCCCTTCTACCGCGGCTGGTACCGGTTCCGGCTGTACTGGCTCTACACCGAACGCACCTACGCGGCCCTGCCGGTCGACCCGCAGCGCGAGGCGAAGGGCAAGCTCGTCAGCTCGCTCAACGACGCCTATCGCGCCTACCTCACCCAGTATCTGGAACAGCAGCTGGCCGGGCACGAGCGGCTGCGTGAGCAGACGCTGCCCACCTACCCGCCGTTCGGCAAGCGGCTGCTGATCGACAACGGCTGGTTCACCACGCTGGTGAAGCCGCATGTCGAACTGCTCACCGACAGCGTCGAGCGGCTGACGCCGGCCGGGCTCGTCACCGTCGGCGGCGAGGAACGCGAGATCGACGTGCTGATCTTGTGCACGGGCTTCCAGCAGCAGCGCTACCTGTACCCGATGGACATCCGCGGCCGTGACGGCATCGCGCTGCGCGAGCACTGGGACGACGACAACGGGCGCGCCCATCTGGGCATCACCACGCCGGGCTATCCGAACCTGTTCTTCCTCTACGGCCCGAACACCAATCCGCCGGGCGGAAGCTTCATCACCATCGGGGAGGCGCAGGTCCGTTATGTCGTCGAGGCGATCAGCCGCCTGGTCACCGACGACCTGGCGACCCTGGAATGCCGCCAGGATGCCTACGACCGGTACAACGAAGAACTCGACGAGGCGAACTCCCGCATGGTGTACGCCATGGACGGGGTGAGCAGCTACTACCGCAATTCCAGCGGACGAGTGGTGACCAACTCCCCGTGGCCGGTAGTCGAATACTGGACGCGGACACAGCAGCCCGAACCCGCCGACTTCGTGGCGACGCCGCGCGGTACGGACTGAGCTGTTCGGCACGGCCGGCGCGGTGAGTTCACCGCGCCGGCTCGTACGCCCGGTGCCGGCTCAGTTGATGCGGCGATCCATCCCCTGCCAATAGGGTTCGCGTAGATCACGCTTGAGGACCTTGCCGACCGCGCTGCGCGGCAGCGCGTCGACGAACGTCACCGAGACGGGACATTTGAACCTCGCGAGGTTGGCCCGGCAGTGCTCCAGGACCATCTGCTCGGTGACGGTCGCGCCCGCGGCGAGCACGACCACCGCGACAGGACTCTCGCCCCAACGCTCGCTCGGCACGCCGATGACCGCCACGTCGGCGATACCTGGCATCTCGAACAGGACTTCCTCGATCTCGCGCGGGTAGATGTTCTCCCCACCGGAGACGATCATGTCCTTCACCCGATCGGAGATGAACACGAACCCCTCGGCGTCGAGACAGCCCGCGTCACCGGTGTGCATCCACCCGCCCGCGAGCGCGGCCCGGCTCGCGTCCTCCAGTCCCCAGTAGCCGTCCATGAGTTGTGGTCCGCGGACCACGATCTCACCGACCGCACCGGCAGGGAGCGGCTCGCCGTCGCCTCCGACCACGCGGACGGCGGACCCGAGCACCGGACGTCCCGCCGAGGCCAGGATCTCCGGGCGGCCGGTCACGGCCCGGCGATGGTCCTCGGGAGCCAGAATCGTGGCCACCGCGGTGGTTTCGGTCATGCCGTAGGCCTGGGCGAAATCGCAGCCGAACACCTCCATCGCCCGCTTCACCAGCTCGACCGCCATCGGCGCCGAGCCGTAGACCACCAGCTCCAGCGCCGAGAAATCCAGCTGCGCGGCGACGGGATCGTCGATCATGGCCTGGATCATCGCCGGGGCCAGGGTGAGCAGTTGGACGCGGCGCTCGGACATCTCCCGCAGCACCTCGGTCCGGTCGAAATCGCGCACCACATGCACCGAGCAGCCGCCGGAGGTGTAGGCCAGGATCTGCAGCGCGGCACCGGCGTGGAACAGGGGCATGACGCAGAGCGTGGCGCGGCGCACCGAGCTCAGCGCCAACTGGATCTGCAGGGCGTTCGTGCAGGCCGCCCGGTGGGAGACCATCGCGCCCTTGGGTTTTCCGGTGGTGCCGCTGGTGTACATCTGGTGGTAGATCGCCTCGGCCGGGACATCGCGGTCGATCGCGTCGTCCGGGGTCACGACGACCTCCTCGGCGAACCGCAGGCGCGACGGGCTGTCGTCGCGGATGACCGACGCCGTGATGCCGGGGACGGCCTCGGTCAGCGCCTGCGCGTAGTCCTCGTGGACGACGGCCAGGCGGCACCCGGCGTCCTCGGCGATGTATTTCCACTCCTGGGGCGCCAGCCGGAAGTTGAGCGGCACCGGCACCACGCCCGCGCGGGACGCGCCGAAGTACAGCGCGATCATCTCGAGCGAGTTGCGGTCGAGCAGGCAAAAACGCTCGCCGGGCCGCAGCTCGCCTGCCAGCCAGTTGCCGACCCTGTGGGTCCACCGGCGCATCTCGTCCCAGGTGAGACTGCGGCTGCCGTCGGTCACATAGACCTCGTCCGGGAAGCGTTCGGCCCAGTGGTCCAGCAGTTCGTGGACGCGCATCTGCGCCCTCCTCCGATAGTCGAAAGCCGGGCCGCCCCGTGGGGCAGCCCGGCGGTAGGTGATCAGATCACGGGGGTTGACTCCCCAACCGTCGATACGTTGGCCCGGCCCTTCGAGGGCCGGGCCGTCGCGCTGGATATTCCGGGTCAGATCGGCAGTCCGGCGCGCAGGCCCACCGAGATCTGTTCGGCGACATCCGTTTCCGAGAACTCCAGGACAGATTCGACGAGCCCGGCGCGCGGCGCGCCGTCGCGGTAGGCCTCGCGCAGGACGTCGGCCACTTCGCGGCGGCGCGCGCGCAGGGCGTCGACCCCGGCGTGGACATCGCCCGCAGGCGCGAGCCCGAGGCCCGTCGCCAGTGCCTCGGTGCGCTCGCAGGTCTGCGCGAGTGCCGCGTGATCCCAGGCGATCCGCTGGGTGAGGTTGTCGAGCTGCTCGAGCACCGCGGCGAGTTCCTGGCGGGCGGTGCCGTCGGCCAGTGCGGGCGCCACGCGGTGGCCGAGGGTGTCCTTGATCGTGGCCAGCAGGCCGGTCAGGTCGGTGGAATAGACGGTCATCTCAGTGTCCCCATTCTTCGGCGCGCAGCATGGTGGTCAGCCAGCCGACGCTGTAGTAGACGCTGTGGGCCATGTTCGAGTATCGCAGTTCGTCGCGGTCGCCACGCTTGTAGACGTCCACGGCCTGCAGGCAACCCACGGCCGTCTTGACCAGCGATTGCACCGACCACCAGGTGAGCGCTTCGGAGCTCGGCCGCCGGCCGCCCGCTCGCTCGTACTCGTCGAGGAACGGCTCGAGCTCGATCAGCTTGCACAGCAGCGGTGAGCGGCCGCGCGAGGTGCGCTGCGCGAACCACGCGATATCGGCCACCGGGTCGGAGAAGTGCGCGGTCTCCCAATCCAGCACGCCGGAGATCGATCCGTCCTCGATCACCAGATTGCCGATTCGGAAATCGTTGTGCACCAGGCTCACCCGGCCCGACACGGTGTCGGCGCGGTGGTCGAGCCACGCGCAGGCCAGATCGAGCACGGGGATCGGGATGTCGGCCACCTCGCGGTAGGCGCGGGCCCACTTGTCGTTCTCGATCCGGCCGGTGTCGGCGCCGTCGGGCACCGGCCCGAGCATGTCCAGCCCCATCGAGGCCGGATCGGCGCTGTGCAGACGGGCCATCTCTCTGGCGACCTGCCGTCCGAGATCCGCGCGCACGGCGGCGTCGGGGATCAGGCGCGAGACGTTGTGCGGCATCGGGATGATGCCCGGCACCTTCTCCATCACGAAGAATCCGCGCTCGCCGTCACGCTCGCCGCGGTGGGCGAGCACGGCGGGCACCCGCATCCCCGCCCGGTCGGCGGCCTGCAGCAAGGCGACCTCGCGGTCCACGTCGTAGTCGTCGATGATGCCGCTGACCGGCTGGCGTTTGACCGCGTAGGTCGCTGTTCGCCGGTCGGTGCCTGCGGTCCACTCGGCGGTGACCAGGTAGGTCTCCCACGAGTTGCCCTCGCCGCGCTGGTCGATGTCGATCAGGCGCAGAGTGTTGTTCGCGGACAGAGCGGTGTCCAGCGATGCGGTCAGCTCGGCGAAGAAGTCTTCGGCCTCGCCGACGGTGGTTCCCCCGTTGTCGGGGGTGCGGTCTGCCTCGGCCACGGTCGTCACGGAAACCTCACTCGTGTCTCGGTCGTCAGAAGATCGTCGGGTTCGGGCCGCCGCCGTCGACGACCAGCCGTTGTCCGGTCACATAGCCGGAGTCCGGCGAGACCAGGAACGCCACCGTGCCCGCGACGTCCTCGGGACGGCACACCCGCCCGAACGGCGAGTCGGCGTCGAGATCGCCGATGTCGGCGCCGCGCGCCGCGGAGACGAGTCGTTTACCCATCTCGGTGGCGATCAGACCGGGGGCGACGATATTGGCATGGATGCCGTAGCGGCGTTCCTCCCGCGCGATGGTGCGCACGCAGGTCTCCATCGCCGCCTTGGCCATGGTGTAGGGCGCGGAGTTCGGCGGGGCCGACGTCGTGGTGTTGGAGGAGATCATCACGATGTCGCCCCGGCCGGCCGCACCGGACGCGGCCTTGCGCATGTCCGGCAGCACCTGCTGGATCAAGGCGATCGGGCCGAACGCGTGCACCTGCATGAGCTGCAGATAATCGGCCTGCGGCGTCGAGGCGACGTCCTGGCCGCGGCTGGCCGAACCGGCATTGCTGACGATCAGATCCGCCAGGCCGAGATCGGCGCGGATGGCGGTGACCATCTCGGCGATGGCCGACTCGTCGTCGATCGACGCCCGGTAGGCCGCCGCGCGACCGCCCGCCGCGACGATCTGCTCGACCACCTCGTCGGCGGCCGCCGCGTCGCGCCGGTAGTTCACCGCCACCGCGGCGCCGTCGCGGGCCAGCCGCAGCGCGACCGCGCGACCGACGCCGCGCGAGCCGCCGGTGACGAGTGCGGTCCGTCCGGCGAGCGGGCCCGCCTGCGATGCGCCCGTCATCCGGCCACCACCGCGCGGCCGACGAGATCGGTCATCACTTCGTTCGCTCCTCCGTAGATGCGCTGGATGCGCGCGTCGCGCCACATCCGGGCGATGGGGTATTCCTCCATGTAGCCGTAGCCGCCGAACAGTTGCAGACAGCGGTCGAGCACGTTCCACTGCAGTTCGGTGGCTTTGTATTTGGCGCCGGCGGCATCGGCGGCGGACAGTTCGCCGCGGTTGAGCGCGGTGACGCAGCCGTCGATGTAGTACCGCAGGATCTGGACGTCGGTGTGCATGTCGGCGATGGACATCCGCACCGACTGCAGGTCGGCCAGCGGCGCGCCGAACGCGACGCGCGAGCGCACGTGGTCCAGCGCCAGGCTCAGCCCGTGCGCTGCCGAAGCCACCGCCGAGACCGCGATCGAGAGCCGCTCGCGCGGCAGATTCGCGATCGCGGCGCCGAAGCCGCGCCCCGGTTCGCCGAGGATGTTCGCGATCGGGACCCGGCAGTCGGTGAAGAACAGTTCCGCCGTGTCCTGGGCCTTGCGCCCGATCTTGTGCATCGGGTTGCCGCGTTCGAATCCCGGTGTGCCGTATTCGACTCCGACCAGCGAGGTGCCGCGCCCGTCGCGTTCGCCGGTGCGCACGAGCACGATCGCCAGGTCGCAGGTCGCGCCGCTGGTGATGAACGTCTTGGCGCCGTTGATCACCAGGTGGTCACCGTCGCGGACGGCGCTGGTGCGGATCGAGGCGAGGTCCGAGCCCGCTCCGGGTTCGGTCATCGCCAGGGCGGTGACGCAATCGCCGCGGGTGAATCTCGGCAGCCAGCGCTGCTTCTGCTCGTCGGTGGCCAGGTCACGCAGGTACGGGACGATGATGTCGTTCTGCATGCTGAACGTGTCACCGGCCATGCCAGAGCGCACGACCTCCTCGGCCATGACGGCGTTGAAGCGGAAGTCGTCGATGCCGAGGCCGCCGTATTCGGGATCGAATTCGAAACCGAGGAAACCGGATTCGGCCGCGGTGGTGATGAACCCGCGATCGACGGTGCCCGCCTGCTCCCATTTCTCGACGTTCGGCACGGCCTCCCGGTCGAGCAGTGCGCGGAAGGCCGACCGGAACGCCTCGTGCTCGTCGGTGTACAGGTCTGCGCGCATACTCACCGCTCCGTCAGCGAGGCGGGCGGGGTGAACCGCGCGCCGTACCGGTCGGCCAGTTCCTGCGCGCGCGCCACGAACGCGGCGGTGCCGCCCGGGTAGCCCGCGACGAACTGGCTGGTGCCGCCGGTCCAGGTGGGGAAGCCGATGCCCAGCAGCGAGCCCACGTTGGCGTCGGCGGTCGAGCGCAGGATGCCGTCGTCGTGGCAGCGGACGGTTTCGAGCACCTCGGCGAAGAGCAGCCGATCGCGCAGCTCGACGAGGTCGGCCTGCTGCTCGGTACGCGGGAACTGTTCGGCCAGACCGGACCACAGCCCCGCCCGCTTGCCGTCGACGTAGTCGTAGAAGCCGGCGCCGGCGAGGCGGCTCGGCCTGCCCAGTTCCTCGGCCATCGTGGTGAGCACCGCGTCGCCGGGGTGGGCGGCGAGCTCTCCGCCGTTCTGCTCGGCGACCTCGCGGAACTGGCCGCGGATCTTCAACGGCAACGACAGGGTCAGTTCGTCGAGCAGCGCCAGCGTGCCCACCGGGTAGCCGGCCTGCAGCGAGGCCTGCTCGATGGACTGCGGGTGGATGCCCTCGCCCACCATGGCGGCGGCCTCGACCAGGCGCTGCAGGATCACCCGGCTGGTGAAGAAGCCGCGGCCGTCACCGACGACGATCGGGGTCTTGCGCATCTGCAGCGCGATGTCGAAGGCCTTGGCCAGGGTGGCGTCGCTGGTCTTGTCGCCGACGATGATCTCGATCAGTTCCATCCGGTCGACCGGCGAGAAGAAGTGCAGGCCGATGAAGTCCTCGGGGCGGGGCAGATCGCGGGCGAGATCGGTGATCGGCAGCGTGGAGGTGTTGGAGGCCAGCACCGCGTCGGGGGCAACCACGTCGAGCACCTCGGCGAAGACCTTACGCTTGAGATCGGGGTCCTCGAACACGGCTTCGATCACCAGATCGGCGCCGGCGAGATCAGCGACGGACGCGGTGGGGGTGATGAGGTCGAGGATCGCGTCGGCGTCCTCGCGGGTGCGGCTGCCCTTCTCGACCTGCTTGCCGAGCACCTTGCGGGCGTAGTCCTTGCCGCGATCGGCGGCGGCGAGATCGACGTCCTTCAGCGCCACCCGGATGCCGACGAGCGCGCACGACAGTGCCACGCCCGCGCCCATCATGCCCGCGCCGAGCACGGCGGCGAAGGTGGCGCGGTGGGTGGGGAAATCCTTCGGCCGGCTGGCGCCGGACTTGATGACCTGCTTGTCGAAGAAGGTGCCCTGGATGATGTTCTTGGCGATCGGGCCGGTGACCAGCTCGACGAAATAGCGGGTCTCGATCGCCGAGGCGGTGTCGAAGTCGACCTGGGTGCCCTCGACGGCCGCGCAGAGGATATTGGCCGGGGCGGGCATGGGGGCGCCCTTGTAACGGTTGCGCAGCGCGGCGGCGCGCAACGGCAGCACGGCCTCGATCGACGGAGTGTTGGCGGTGCCGCCGGGGATCGGCTCGCCGCGGTCCCACGGCTGGGTGGCACCCGGATTGGCCGAAATCCATTCCAGCGCTGTGGGAATCAGCGCCTCGGCATCGGGGACGATGCGGTCGATCAGTCCGACCGCGAGCGCGTCACCGACACGATAGGCGGTGCCGTGCAGCAGGACCTTGTCCAGTGCGGTGTCCAGGCCGAGCAGGCGGACGGTGCGCACAACGCCGCCACCGCCGGGCAGCAGGCCCAGGGTGACCTCTGGCAGTCCGATCCGGATCGACGGCGCGTCCACGGCGATGCGGTGGTGGCAGGCGAGCGCGATCTCGAGTCCACCGCCGAGCGCGCTGCCGCCCAGCGCGGCGACCACCGGGACGCCGAGGGTCTCGAGCTTGCGCAGCATGGCCTTGGCGCCGTCGGCGAAGGCGGTCAGTTCACCGGCCTGCTCTGCGGTGGTGGCGAGCAGATCACCGAGATCGCCGCCGGCGAAGAAGGTCTTCTTGGCCGAGGTCAGGATCACACCGGTCAGCTCGGAGCCCAGCCCGGCCAGCCGGTCCAGGGCCGCGGCGAAGGAGGCGGACCAGGCCGCGGTCATGGTGTTGACCGACTGGGTGGGGTCGTCGAAAGTCAGGACGACGACACCGGATTCGGTCTGCTCCCAGGTGATGGTGTCGGTGGTGGTCACGGCGTCGGCCTCGCTCGAAGAGTTGTCGGAATTCTGGTGGGGAGATGTCTGGGTCATCGGTGCGTTCACACCCGCTCGACGATCGTGGCGATACCCATGCCGCCGCCGACGCACAGCGTGATCAGGCCGCGGCGCTGGTCGCGGCGCTCGAGCTCGTCGACGACGGTCGAGATCAGCATCGCACCGGTCGCGCCGAGCGGATGACCCATGGCGATCGCGCCGCCGTTGACGTTGAGCTTCTCGTGCGGGATGTCGAGGTCTTTCATGAAGCGCAGGGCGACCGAGGAGAACGCCTCGTTGATCTCGAACAGGTCGATGTCCTCGACGCTGAGACCCGCGACCTCGAGTGCCTTGCGGCTGGCCGGGGCGGGACCGGTCAGCATGATCGTGGGATCGGCGCCGCTCACCGCGCCCGCGACGATGCGGGCGCGCGGGGTCAGACCGAGTTCCTTGCCGATCGCCTCGTTGCCGATCGCGACCAGCGCGGCGCCGTCGACGATGCCCGAGGAGTTGCCGCCGGTGTGCACGTGGTCGATCCGATCCACCCAGTGGTACTTCTGCAGCGCGACCGCGTCGAATCCGGCCTGCGCGCCCAACGCGGCGAAGGCGGGCTTGATCTTGCCCAGCGATTCGAGGGTGGTGCCGCGGCGGATGTGCTCGTCGTGGTCGAGGATCGTCTGACCGTTGCGGTCCAGCACCGGCACGATCGAACGAGCGAAACGGCCCTCGTCCCAGGCGGTCGCGGCGCGCCGCTGCGATTCGACGGCGAACGCGTCGACATCCTCACGAGTGAAGCCCTCGAGGGTGGCGATCAGGTCCGCGCCGATGCCCTGCGGCACGAATCCGGTGGTCAGGTTGGTCTCCGGGTCGTTGGCCCAGGCACCACCGTCGGAGCCCATCGGCACCCGGGACATGCTCTCCACGCCGCCCGCGAGCACCAGCGACTCCCAGCCCGAGGCCACCTTCTGCGAGGCGGTGTTGACGGCCTCGAGCCCGGACGCACAGAACCGGTTCATCTGCACACCCGCCACGGTGTCGGGCAGGCCGGCGGCGAGCACGGCGGTGCGCGCGATGTCGGCGCCCTGATCGCGCAGCGGGCTGACCACGCCGAGGATCAGGTCGTCGACACGCTTGGGGTCCAGGCTCGGGTTGCGTTCCTGCAGCGCGCGCAGCAGGCCGACGACGAGCGAGACCGGCTTGACGCCGTGCAGAGCTCCGCCCCTGCCGCGACCTCGCGGGGTGCGGAAGGCGTCGTACACGTATACGTCATGAGGCATTTGGGTGATCCTGTTCTGGGTGAGGGCCGCGCTCATAAGGGCGGGGCTTCGGTCTGCGGCGCCCGCGCCGGGGTGGCGCGCTGTGGGCGGAGCGGTCGGCGGGTGACGCGGTCAGCTGGCGGCCGCGGACGATTCCGCGGTCTGCCAGTAGGCATCGCGCAGCGGTTTCTTGTAGAGCTTTCCGGTGGGCAGCCGGGGCATCTCGTCGATGAAGTCGAACGACTTGGGGCACTTGAACTTCGCGAGGTTCTCGCGGCAGAACGCAGCCAGTTCGGCGGCCAGTTCCGCACCGGCCGCGGCCGGATCGATGACCTGGATCACGGCCTTCACCGCTTCGCCGAAATCCTCGTCCGGGACGCCGAAGACCGCGGCGTCCATCACCTTCGGATGCGTGACGAGCAGGTTCTCGATCTCCTGCGGGTAGATGTTCACCCCGCCGGAGATGATGACGAACGCCTGGCGGTCGGTGAGGTACAGGAATCCGTCCTCGTCGAGATAGCCGATGTCGCCGATCTTGGACATCGTCCCGGTGGCGTCCTTGGCCTCGGCGGTCTTGCCGGGATCATTGAAGTACTCGAAACCGCTACCCGCACCGCGGAACCAGATGGTTCCGGCGACACCGGGCGGGCACTGGTTGCCGTCCTCGTCGAGGATCACCGGCTCGCCCATGAACGGCCTGCCGACGGTCCCCTTGTGCGCCAGCCACTCCTCGGGCGTGCAGCCGCACATACCGTTGGCCTCGGTGCCGCCGTAGTACTCGTAGATCACCGGGCCCCACCAGTCGAGCATGGCCTCCTTGACCGCGACCGGGCACGGCGCGGCGCCGTGCACCACGACCTCGAGCGAGGAGACGTCGCGGGCGCGTTTGTCCGCCGGCAGTTTGAGCATGCGGGAGAACATCGTCGGGACGACCATCGAGTGCGTGATGCGGTGTTTTTCGATCAGCTCGAGGTAGAGCTCGGCGTCGAACCTCTCCATCACGACCACCGTGGCGCCCAGGCGCAGGCTGATCGCGACCGTCGACTGCGGTCCGGAGTGGTAAAGCGGTGCGGGCGAGAGGAAGCGCATGCCCTCGCGCAGGTGGAACAGTGTGCGGCCGAAGTCCTCGATCTCCAGGATCTGCCCCGGATGGGCGTCGGGCAAAGCGCGTTTGATCGCTTTGGGCTTGCCGGTGGTGCCGGAGGAGTAGAACATCGGCGTGCCGAGCCGTTCGTGTTCGCCCGGCTCGGGGCCGAATGCGGCGACCGCCGCGCGGTAGGACTCATACGGTCCGGTCAGTGCGGGCGAGCCGGGTTCGGCGTCGACCATGAGCCACCGGCTCACCCGCGGACACAGTTCGGGGAATTCCTGCGCGACAGCGGCTTTCGTCGCTGTCGTGATGACGAGCCCGGCCTGCGAGTCGTCGATGATGTAGGCGGCCTCGGCGGCCGACAGGAACGAGTTGACCGGGGTGTAGAACAGCCCCGACCGTTCGGCCGCCGACATCGCGACGATCATCTCGAGGTGGTTCTCCATGAACAGCGCGATGTGGTCACCCGGCGCCAAGCCCTCGGCGCGCAACAGCGCGGCCAGCCGGTTGGCCCGTGCGTCGAGGTCCGCGTAGGTCAGGACCTCGCCGCTGGGGGCCATGACGATGGCTGGGCGATCGGGATGTTCGACGGCGTGGCGGCCGGGATACATGGGTGTACTCCTCGAAGGCTGTTCGGTCGGGGTGGTGCGGCGTGACTGCCTACGGGCGGATCGGACGCAGGAACTCGGCGACCGCCCAGCCGCCGTGCCCCTCGGCGAGGTCGACGGTCATCTGGGCCATCCGCACGGCGCGGTCCTCGGTGCGCTGGGTGACCGGGACGAAGTGCCGGATGGCGCCGTCGACGAGGATCGTCGGCAGGCCCTCGGCGGTGATGATGCCGACGTGGCGTCCCGAGTAGGTGGCTTCGCCCGCGTAGTCGGTGTGCACGATGTACTCGGTGATCGGGTGCGCGACACCGTCGGTGGTGAGCACCGCGCCGGCGGACACCCGCACCCCGGACTTCTCGTATTCACCGTAGGCGCTGAAGGCGGTACCGTCGGCGAGCCAGCCCGCCACCCATTCACCGGTGTAGGAGGCCCACTCGCGCGGCCCCCACGAGTGGTCGCGGAAGGAGGTGACCTTGTCGAGCACCCAGGTCCGATTGCCGACCCGGATGGTGCCCGACAGGTGCCCGAACTGCTCGTAATGGTCGGTGGCGATCGTGGAACTGCCCGGGGTGCAGTCGCCGTCGCCGTCGCCGTTGATCACGAACATCGGACTCGACGCCTCGTAGGACAGCGAGATCTCGCATTCCTCCGACGGCGCGTTCTTCAACGCGATGCGACCCTGCTCGGCCATCAACGACGGATGGACCACGCGGGCAACGGTATTGCGGTAGGTGATCTCGGCCCTGCGGGTGGGTTCGGTGAAGGTGATCTCGAGGCCCTGACCGGAGAAGTCGTCGTTGGTCTCGCGCGGGGTGCGCCCGGCCCGGAACGCGATAGCCCCACCGGGGAGGGTCAGCTGCACCGAGGTCTCGCTGTAGCCGAGGTTCGGCCGGTTGCCGATCCGGACCAGTCCGCCGAGCTGGGAGATCGGATCGACGAAGTTGAAGTAGACGCTCTCGTTGAAATTGTGGATACCCGCGAAGTCGTGGGTGCCCTCCGCGTCGGTGCCGTACTTACAGACGGTGAACGGTTCGTTGGTCATGGTGCTCCTCGGTACAGCCTTACAAGCGGCGGGACGGGCCGTGGGGATGGACTCAGAACTTTTCGGCCGGGGACGGATCGAGCGGCGGGAACACCGCGGGGCGGTGCTCGAGGAAGGACATGATTCCTTCGCGCGCGTCCGCCGAGTCGACCCTGCTCGCGTACGCGCGGGATTCGTCCGCGGCCGCCGACCCGGGATGGGAGTACTGCCACGCGGAGGCGAGCAGCCGCTTGGACAGCGCGACCGAGGTCGGCGAGGTGTCGCGCACGAACTGGTTCGCGTACTCCCTGGCCACGGTCATCACCCGATCTGCGGGGACCACCCTGGTGAGGTAGCCCGCTTCGTAGGCCTCGGCGGCGTCGAACACGCGACCGGTCAGGATCCAGTCGGTCGCCCGGCCGATCCCGACCAGTCGGGGCAGGAACCACGACGACGCGCCCTCCGGCACCACGCCACGGCGATTGAACACGAAGCCGAACCGAGCCTTCTCGCTGCCGATGCGGATGTCCATCGCCGCGGCGATGGTCGCCCCGCCGCCGATCGCGTGCCCGTTGAACGCGGCGATCACCGGCTTCTGCATGGCGAACAGCCGCTCGCTGATTCGGCCCGCGGGCTCGCGGTAACCGGTGGGGGTGTGGCCGTCGAGGTCCTCGGCCAGCGCCTTCGACAGCGTCGCCGGGCCGTCCAGTGCCGCGCCCAGGGAGAAGGCCTCCCCGGCGCCGGTCACGATCACCGCGCGCACCGCGGGATCGCGGTCGGCCCGATCGAGTGCGCGCAGCAGGTCCACCAGCATCGGCACGCGGAACGCGTTACGACGCTGCGGGGCGTCGAGGGTCACCACCGCGATGCCCTCCGACGCCTCGTAGGCCACGTCCTCGTAGTGCTCGCTGACGGCCGCGATCCCGGTCACGGTGGGGGCCTCGGTCACAGCCCGCCGCCGCAGACGAGGGTCTCGCCGGTGATGTAGCTCGACTCGGGGCTGCACAGCAGGTAGACCGCGCCCGCGGCCTCCTCGACGGTGCCCGCCCGGCCGAGCGCGATCTGCTTGGTGGCAGCCTCCATCACCGCGGGATTCACCCCGACCTTGATGTCGCGGTCCTCCACCTTGATGGTCTTCTCCTCGGTGGTCACCGAGGTCAGGCGGGTGTTAATCACGCCGTAGGCGACGGCGTTGACGGTGACGTTGTAGCGACCCCACTCCTTGGCGATCGCCTTGGTCAAACCGACCATGCCCGCCTTGGCCGAGGAGTAGTTCGCCTGGCCGGCGTTGCCCTGCAGACCGGAGGTGGACGAGATGTTCACGACCTTGCGGCACGGCACGACGCCGGCCTCGCGCTCCTTCTTGACCGCGGCGCTGATGACCGGCTGCGCGGCGCGCAGGATGCGGAACGGAGCGGTGAGGTGCACGTCGATGATGTCGTTCCACTGCTGGTCGGTCATCTTCTGGATGACGTTGTCCCAGGTGTAGCCGGCGTTGTTGACGATGATGTCGATGCCGCCGAAGTTGTCCACCGCGGTGGCCACGAACCGATCGGCGAACTCCGGGTCGGTGACGCTGCCGACGCAGGCCACGGCCTGACCGCCCAGCGCCTCGATCTCGGCGACGACCTCCTTCGCCGGCTCCGGATCGAGGTCGTTGATCACGACCTTGGCCCCTTCGGACGCCAGCTTCAGCGCGACCGCGCGCCCGATGCCACGGCCCGAGCCGGAAACCAACGCAACCTTGTCCTGCAGTTTCTGCACGCTCACGTGCTGCCTCCTGAGATTTGCCGCCATAGGCGCGACACCGGGAATCGGCGTCGACCTACGTGGAACAGTTCGAACCAACAGTCTGTGACTGCGGTCACTGGGGTGAATACTAACTTCAGCCTACTTGGTCGTCAACGCCGAGTTTCTTCAGGCAGAATGCGGCATTTGTTAGTCGTGAATATGTATAGTCCCTGTCAGGCTCGACGGTGCGCACGCCCCTCGGGCGCACACTCCCTCGACACAGACCCCTCGAGCAAGGACAGATCCCATGACTAACGTCTGTATCAGCGGCGTCGGAATGATGCCCTTCACCAAACCCGGAAAGAGCGAGACCTACGAGAAGATGGGCGCCGCGGCGACCATCGCGGCTCTGCAGGACGCGGGCATCGACTACAGCGATGTCCAGCAGGCCTATGTGGGGTACGTCTACGGCGACTCCACCTCCGGGCAGAACGCCCTCTACGAGGTCGGTATGACCGGCATTCCGGTGGTGAACGTCAACAACAACTGCTCCACCGGCTCCAGCGCCCTGTGGCTCGCGCGCCAGGCGGTCGCCTCCGGCACGGCCGACTGCGTGCTCGCCCTCGGCTTCGAGCAGATGCAGCCGGGCGCCCTGGTCAACGCCTACGGCGATCGCCCGAGCCCGACCGAGCGCGGCGAGAACATCGCGGCCTCGCGCCCCGGCGGCGACGAGCAGGCCCCGATGGCGGCCAAGATGTTCGGCGGCGCGGGCGTGGAATACATGTCGCGCTACGGCGTGACTTCCGAGATCTTCGGACGAGTCTCCGTCAAGGCGCGCTCACACGCGGGCCGCAATCCGCTGTCGGTTTTCCGCGACCCCATCGATCTGGACACCGTGATGGGCTCGAAGCGGATCTGGGGACCGCTGACCCTGCTGATGTGCTGCCCGCCGACCAACGGCGCGGCCGCCGCGATCGTGTGCAGCGAGGAGTTCGCCCGTGCCCGCGGCCTGGACGCGAGCATCCGTGTGAAGGCCCAGTCGCTGGTCACCGATGTGGCAGGCACCTTCGAGACCACCGACATGATGAAGGTGGCCGGATACGACATGACGGCGAAGGCCGCCGCCGAGGTCTACGAACAGTCCGGCGTCGATCCGCTGGACATCCCGGTGGTGGAGTTGCACGACTGCTTCAGCACCAACGAGGTCATCACCTACGAGGGCCTCGGTCTCACCCCGGAGGGCACCGCGGAGAAGTTCATCCTCGACGGTGACAACACCTACGGCGGACGAGTGGTGACCAACCCCTCCGGCGGCCTGCTGTCCAAGGGGCATCCGCTGGGCGCCACCGGCCTGGCGCAGTGCGCCGAACTGGTGTGGCAGCTGCGCGGCCAGGCCGGCGATCGCCAGGTCGACGGCGCGCGAATCGCGTTGCAGCACAACCTCGGTCTCGGCGGCGCCTGCGTCGTGACCCTGTACGAGAAGGTGGGCTGATGTCCCTCGATCACGCAATCCTCGATGTCGTCACCCCGCCGGTGATCGCCGACATCGAACGCGGCCGGATCAAGCAGTTCGCCATCGCGATCGGCGAGCGGAACCCGATCTACCGCGACCGGGACGCCGCGATCGCGGCGGGCCATCCCGATGTGCTCGCCCCGCCCACCTTCCTGTTCGGCCTCGAACTCGAGAACTCCCCCGTCTTCGATGATCTCGCCGCCCACGGCGTCGACCTCGGCACCGTGCTGCACGGTGAGCAGCGGTTCCGCTACTTCGCCGACGTCCACGCCGGAGACCGGGTGCAGTTCGACTCCGCCTACGTCGACGCCTACTCCAAAGCCGGTGGCGCGCTCGACTTCCTGGTCCGCCGCACCACGGTGACCAGGGACGGCGCGGTCGTGGCCGAACTCGAGAGCGTCAGCGTCATCAAGAACCCCGGAGGCACCTCGTGAACTCACCCGCACCCGTCGCGACAACGTCGGTTCCGGAACTGCGTCCCGGCGCCGTCTCCCGCACGACGCTGGCCCTTTTCGCCGGCGCCTCGGGCGACCACAACCCGATCCACATCGACATCGACTCGGCACGGGCCTCCGGCATGGACGACGTCTTCGCCCACGGCATGCTGTCGATGGCCTACCTGGGCCGGCTGCTCACCGACTGGATACCGCAGAGCCGCATCCTCGAACTGTCCACCCGATTCACCGCGATCACACCGGTTCTCGCCGAACCTGTGTTCCGCGCCGAGATCACCGGCATCGAGACCGTCGACGGCGAACAGCGCGCCCACCTCGATCTGACGGCCGAACTCGCGGACGGGACCAAGACGCTGGCCGGAAAAGCTGTCGTGGCGTGGCCAGGAGTATGACGTGCCCGAGATGCGAAAATAGCCGCATGATCGCGCCCACAGGGAAGAGCTGACATGTCACGACCGACGGCGACGCCGACGACGAACACTGACACCGACGGGGACTCCCCGAGCCTGTCCTCGCGGGGTAGCCAGCGCACCGAGCAGATCGCGCGGGCCGCCGCGCGTCTGTTCCAGGACACGGGGTACCAGAACGTCAGTATCGACCAGATCGGCGCCGCCGTCGGCCTGACCGGGCCCGCGGTCTACCGGCACTTCAAGGGCAAGTACGCCATCCTGGTGCGCGCGCTGCAAGGCCAGACCGACATGGTCGCCGACCTCGAGAAACACGCGGACAGGACGGGTTCGACTCCCCGCCAGCAACTCGACCTGTTCCTCGAAGGACTCAGCGATCTGACGGCCAACGGCGACGAGGCGACCTTGTGGCGGCGTGAGCGTCGGCACCTGCGCCAGGCCGAGTACGAGTTGTTCCGCGGCTACTTCGCCGCCAACCGCGACTACATCGCCTCGAAGATCACCGCCCTGAATCCCGCCGTGGACGAGCGCAAGGCCGAATTGCTCGGTTTCGCCGTGCTCACCATGTACTCGAACACGCCCGATATCCGCGGCCATCTGTCATCCGAGCGGTTGATGGAAATCCAAGCGGCCCTGTCCGAGACGATCATCGACTGCCCGCTGCCCGATATCGCGCCGGACGCGGTCGCGCTGCCACCCGCCGTGCCGCGGCGCCCGGCAGGACGACGCGAGCGCATCATCGAGGCATCCACCAGGTTGTTCGAGGAGCGCGGCTTCTACGACGTGCGCATCGACGACATCGCCAAGGCCTCGGAGATGTCGGTGGCCACGCTGTACCAGCACGTGACCGGCAAAGGGCAGGTGCTGCGCGCCATCCTGGAGCGCGGCGCCGAAGGGCTGCTCTACGTGACCGCCGATGCCCTGGCGCACGCGACCGACACGCGCGAGGCGCTCGACGCGCTCATCCGCACCTACATCGGACAGGCGCTGGGTGTGCACGGCCGGATCATGCAGATTCTGGCCACGGATCTGCTGTACCTGTCCGACGAGGAACAATCCGCTCTGCGGGAAACCCAACGCGAGTACGTCGCCGAGTGGGTGCAGGCCATCTGCGAACTCGCACCCGACCTGACGACCGCGGACGCCCGCGCACTCGCCCAGGCGGTGATCGGCGTCGTCACCGACATCTCGCAGCTTCCGCAGTTCCGGCAGCGGCCCGGAATCGCCGAGGAGCTCACCGCCCTGGCGACCGCGATGGTGCTCCCGCAGAGCCTCATTCGATGACCATCCACTTTTTCCCTCCGAGAAGGGGACCCCAGCAATGTCAGAGACAGCACGGCGTCATGCCGTAGTCGTAGGTGGCGCTTCCGGCATCGGCGCCGCGATCGCCCGCGCACTGGCCGCGGACGGAGCGACGGTCACCGTCGCCGACCGCAATGCCGACCAGGCCCGCGCACTCGCCGACGAGCTCGGCGCGGGCCACGACTCCGCCCGGGTGGAGATCACCGACGAGGACTCCGTCCGCGAGCTCTTCGAGACGGCACGCTCGGCCCACGGACGGGTCGACATCGCCGTGAACAGCGCGGGCGTCAGCGCCGCGGGCGCGGTCACCGATCTGCCCGTCGAGAAGTTCCGCCGAGTCGTGGATGTTTGCCTGACCGGCGCTTTCCTCGTTGTCAAACACGCGGCCCGCGCCATGGAGGCGGGCGGCGTCATCATCTCGCTGTCCTCGCTCAATGCCCGGCAGCCGGGAACCGGGATGGCGGCCTACTGCTCGGCGAAAGCCGGTCTGGCCATGCTGACCCAGGTCTCCGCACTCGAACTCGCCCCGCGCGGCATCCGGGTCAACGCCATCGCCCCCGGCATCGTCATGACACCGTTGACCAGCCCCTCGATGAGCGTCCCCGGTCTCGAGGACGACTACATCGCCAACACCCCACTGGGCAGACCGGGCACCCCGGAGGAAATCGCCGACGCCGCGGTCTACATCGCCCGCGCCGCATGGCTCACCGGCGAGACCCTCGACATCAACGGCGGCGCACACCTGGTCAAGTACCCGGACCTGCTCGCGCATTTCCAGCGCGCACGCGCATCCGCCTGACAACGCCGCGCCGAGCGCGGTCCGAATCGTAGTGCGCTGACGCCGCAGCGGGCCACCGCTGCGGCGATTCGATGCTGCGGCGATTCGACGCTGCGACGATTCGATGCCGGGGCGATCGGACGGCCGCGCGTTCGAGTGCCTTTCGGACGACTCAGGAGCGTTCGGGGCGGCCCTCGGGCGACCGCTGCCCCGGCGCTGCCGACGCTCCGTTGCGCCACCCGCCACCTGAGCCCTGTCGCGGGCTGGATCACAGGGGGCGAGGTGTCATGCGCCGTCGCTGCGCGCAACGCGTCCGCAGCGGCAACGAGGAAGCCATCATTTCATAATCTGTACTAACACCATCGGCCACAACAGCCGTTCGCCGGACCCGGAGCAGCCGATCAGAAGGGCGAGGCGCGACTACCGACGATCGCTCATTCCGTCCCGAATCATGCCTTTCTACAGCACTTTTGCCGACACGCATCGGCCGCTTCCTGACAGCGCGAGCGGCTGCGAACAAGATTTATCACCAACCCCCATTGACGAGTCGTTCACGACATGTCACGATATGACCGCTAACACAGTCTGTGCCCTCCGTCACATTCCACCGGATGGGCGAGCTCTCCCGATTCCCCCGGATCACCGGGAGGCTCTCAGTTCGTCATCGAGCGGCGCCGGCCCCGACGGCCCACGGCACACCGGCCCCAACGAAGGAGCAGTAATGACAACGCAACCCGCCGAAGCAGAGGTCGCCACCGACGACCTCGCCTCGTTCCCGTTCCGTCGCGAGTGCCCGTTCTCGCTGTCGAAGCGGTACGAGTCCTACTCCGACGACGCGCTGCGCAAGGTCGACTTCAAGGGCACGCCCGGCTGGCTGGTCACCGGCTACAACAACGTCCGCTCCGTGCTCGCCGATCCGCGCACGAGCGTCCGCGGCATCGACGACTCCTCCCGCGGTGACGCGGGCGACCAGGCCGTGCCCGGATTCTTCGTCGCCATGGACCCGCCCCAGCACGACGATCTGCGCCGCATCCTGGCCAAGGAGTTCACCCCGCGCCGGATGGCCGCCATGCGCCCGACCATCCAGCGCATCGCCAACGAGCTGATCGACACCATGCTGGCCTCCGAGGGCCCGGTGGACCTGGTGGACGCGCTGGCCCTACCGCTGCCCTCCCTGGTGATCTGCGAACTGCTCGGCGTCCCTTACGACAAGCACGACTTCTTCCAGGAACGCACCCGGGCCGTGCTGGCCCCGAACAGCACTCCCGAGGACATCGAGGCGGCGATCGGCGCGGTCATGATGTACCTCGCCGAGCTGGTGACCATCAAGCAGGCCGAGCCCGGCGACGACCTGATCAGCCTGCTGGTCAAGCACATCGACTCCGGTGCGCTGACCGTCATCGACGTCGCGGGCATGTCGACCTTCCTGCTCATGGCTGGGCACGAGACGACCGGCAATATGATCGGCCTCGGCCTGTTCTCGCTGTTGGAGCACCCCGACCAGCTGGCCGAGCTGCGCAACGATCTCCAGCTCATGCCGCAGGCGGTCGAGGAACTGCTACGCCACCTCGACATCATCGGCAACCTGCCCCGGACCGTCACCGAGGACATCGAGATCAACGGCCAGAAGATCGCCAAGGGCGAGCTGGTGATGATGTCCACCGAGGCGGCCAACAAAGACGCCGACGTCTTCGACGACCCCGAACGCTTCGACATCCACCGCGACGCCAGCCGTCACATGACGTTCGGCCACGGCATCCACACCTGCCTCGGCGCTCCGCTGGCCCGCCTCGAACTGGACATCGTGTTCACCACGCTGCTCGAACGGATCCCCACGCTGCGCCTGGCCGTGCCCGCGGCCGAGGTCAAGGTCAAGTTCGCCAGGATCTTCGGCCTCGACGAGTTGCCCGTCACCTGGGATCGCTGACAGTTCTCGCTCCCTTGTCCTGATGGAAGGAACGTGTCGTTGACACCTTCGAAAGTCTCGGCAGCTTCGAAAGATGGGGCCGCCGATGAGCTGGATGTCGTCGTCGAAAGCACCGAGGACGTCGCGGCCGGCGTCAAAGCGCTGACGCTGCGACCGGTGACCAGCACCTCGCTGCCCGCATGGCAGCCCGGTTCCCACATCGACGTGTTCCTTCCCTCGGGCGCGGTACGCCAGTACTCGCTGTGCGGCGATCGCCGCGATCCGGACGCGTGGCGGATCGCGGTGCTGCGCGAGCCACCCGGCAAGGGCCGGGGCGGTTCGGAATACATCCACACCTCGCTACGCGCGGGCACGAAGATCAGCGTCGGCGCGCCCCGCGACAACTTCGCACTGGTCGAGTCGCAGCGGTATCTGTTCATCGCGGGCGGCATCGGGATCACACCGATCCTGCCGATGATCGCGCACGTCCACGAGCAAGGCGCCACGTGGCGACTGGTCTACGGCGGCCGCACCGCCGACTCCATGGCCTTCCGCGACGAACTCGAACGATATGGCGATCGCGTCGAGTTCTGGCCCGAAGACCGCGCCGGCCTGATCGACCTGGCCGGCGTCCTCGCCGACACCCCCGCCGACACCGCGATCTACAGCTGCGGCCCCGCCGCGCTCCTCGAAGCGCTCGAACAGCAGTGCCGCGACCGCCCCGCGGGCGCCCTGCACACCGAACGTTTCGTGCCGAAGGCCGACGACCGCACCGCCACCGACACGGCCTTCGAAGTCGTTCTGGCGAAACAGGATCGGACGATCACCATTCCGCCGGACAAGAGCATTCTGCACACGCTCGAAGCCGCCGGAGTCGAGGTGCTCTCGTCCTGCCAGCAGGGCATGTGCGGCCGGTGTGAACAGACGGTCCTCGAAGGTAGGCCGGACCACCGCGACGAGGTCCTGACTCCCGAAGAACGCGAAAGCAACGAATACATCCTCATCTGCGTATCCCGGTGCCTGGGCGAGCGCCTGGTCCTGGATCTGTGAACCGACTTCCGAACACCAATTTCGACAGGAGAGAACAATGGGTCGCGTAGAAGGAAAGATTGCGATCGTCACCGGTGCGACATTCGTCGAGCAGGGCGGTCTCAACATCGGCGGCGCTACCGCCACGGAACTGGCGGCCGAGGGCGCGCGCGTGGTCGTGGCCGACATCAATGTCGAAGGCGCCGAGCGCCTCGCGACGATCCTCAACGATCGCCACGGCGAGAAGACCGCCCTCGCCTACGGCCTCGATCTGCGCAACGAGAGCGAGATCGAGCAGCTCGTGCAGCGGACCGTCGAGTACTTCGGCGCCCCCGGCATCGTGGTCAACAACGCGGGCATCTTCCCCATCGATGACGGTGACGTCGCCACCATGTCCGTCGAGACCTGGGACAACGTCCTGGCCGTCAACCTGCGCGCCGCCATGCTGATGACCAAGCACACCCTGCCCTACCTGCGCGAACACGGCGGCTCGATCATCAACACCGCCTCCACCCACGCCTTCGCCGGCGACAACAGCCTCACCGGCTACGGCGCCACCAAGGCCGCCCTGCTCGCGCTCACCAAATACACCGCGACCCAGTACGGCAAGGAGGGCGTGCGCTGCAACGCGATCTGCCCCGGCACCACCACCACTCCCCCGGCGCAGGCACTGCCGCAGGAGATCAAGGACATCTACATCCGGCACACGATGAACCCGACGCTCAACGGCCCCACCGAACTGGCCAAGGCGTACCTGTTCCTCGCCTCCGACGACTCGCGCGGCATCAACGGCGAGGTGATCCGGGTCGACGGCGGCCTGCTCGCCCACCAGCCGTTCGTCCCGGACATGCGCAACCTCGGAATGACCACGGCCGAAAGCCAGTGACCCCCGACCTGTCGAGCCCCGACCTGCCCTGATCCACTCCACCATCGGTTCGACAGCATCCGCATACGGCCCCGGGGAGCCCCTCCGCTTCTCCGGGGCCGGTCTGCGGTCCGTCTGCACCCGAAAGCGTTCCCGCCGAGTGCGATTCGCACGTCGCTACCGAACAGGACACCGAAGATGACTACCTTTCAACCGGACCGTCAGGTCATCACCCCCGAGCGGGGCGTCCCCGCGCACCATCGACGGCCTCACCCGCGCGAGCGGATCCCGGCAGGCCCGCAGGCCAGGCGCCGGCCCTGGCCGGATGCCTGGCAGATCGTGGAGTTCGCCGAGGCGTGGTCACCTTTCGGCGGCCCGCCGGACGAGGAGTTGTTCGTGCGATTCGGTATGAGCCGCGCCCGTTTCGCCGAAGTCCTCGCCGAGTCGGTCGAACAGATCACCCGCCAATTGCGCCCGGGGCAACGCCGTTCCTCGGATCGTGTACAGCGCCTCCGATAATCGCGTCGACGGCTCCAGAATCCCTCGAGCAGGATCAGGGCCGGATCTCCGGGCTCGAACGACCGCTTCGACCATCGGTTATGGATCGAGAACCAGTGTTGATCCGCCCCGATCACATCCCCGCCCTTCGAGGCGGGGTCGGTCTTCATCGGTGGTACCGATATCACGACGTGTTCGAACTCATCAGCGAACAAGCCACCCGCGAACGTGAGCACGCCGGCGCCCGCGAAACCTCCCGAAAGGCCCACCTCGACGCAATCACGACGGAATTCCTCGGGGTAGGGCTTGGGCACGGTGACGCATCCTCTCACAGAAGAAACCGGACGGTCTCCTCAGGTTAGGAGTCAACCGAACCCGGGGCAGTCCCAACCGAGGTTTAGTGCGCAAATCCCAACCCCCACACACCGAAGAACAGCAGGTCAAGAACCCGCACCCACCGTCAAGCCAGAAACGTGGCCCGAGTCAGGTCACATCCACCCAGCGCGATCAAGAACAAGCGCTGCGCCATACAGAAGATGTCGACAACATCGTTGATACAACGCTCGATGATCCACCCCCCTGGTCGACACCTGACGCAGACCTCGGACTGTGACCGAACGAGACGCATAGCGCCGCACTCATCATTCGGGATATCCATGAAAGTCAACCGTCGGCTTCCTCAGCGCGTCAGCGGGTCCAGCACCCAGACAGCAGTCAGACCCGCGACCAAGGAGTACAAGTCCATTGGTCCAAAATGGCTTCGGCAGATACGAATGTCCGCAGGTACCGTTTACAGCGGGACTGATCTGAACCGGCTACAAATGCCGTGATCGGTTGACATTCGAGGCTATTCTAATCCAATCAGATTGAAAAATAGTGTAAAAGCAGACCTCATGGATGGCATCGATACAACATACGGCAAACGGAGGCCGTCGATCTGGACCTGCCGCGCAAATTGCTCACCAGCACCGCGGCGAGTCGGGTTGTGCTTGTACCTTTTCCGGCGAACTCTAACACTGCGACTTGCAGTGATGAGTGGTGGCGCTGGCGCAGAAGCAAGTTTATACGAACTTCCTCAGCGGACCGTCTGTCAACAAAAGTCGTACGTCAGTATCCTGCGCAAGCTTATTCATCTTTCTACGTCCGAAGTCTATCGATACCAATCGCGCAGCCATCCGCTCCACGTGTCCATCGAGTTCAGCACGAAGCTCGGACTCGGCGTGTGCATACATTAGCCCGCAAGCACATATAGTATTGTACAGTAGAGAAGCATACTCGCTCTTGTCTCCATCGGGGCGGCTTTTGAGCTGTTCAATGCCCAGATCGAATGCGAGTTTGAATCTGGCCAGCCTTGCCTCAACAGAAGACTCCAGCGTACCCAGCGAAAGATTACAGCTCATGATTCGATTAATCGCGCCCCATCGGGCGATACTTGCCATATCTTCATCCAGAAGAACATTTGCCAGTTCCACCGAGCGTTCAAAACATTCGGCCGCTTCCGCATTCTTTCGCAACCTTTGCAAAGATTTTCCGGTCTCAAACTCAGATTTTGCCTTCGCCAATTGTATCGCTTGACGATCGGGCGCTCCATCCAGCGATGCAAGCGCGATCTTCTTGTGCCGCAGCATTCCACTGCTAAGAGTGCTCGAAACTTCGAACGCACCGCAGGCATTGATAAAGTCCATTGCCAGATTGCGAGTGTACGGCCGCTCAAGATGCTTAGGCAGGGAAAGGCCGGCTTTCTCAAAGAATTGAAGCATTAGGTCATCGAATCCGGAAGAACGATAAAGAAAAACCCTGCCGCCATGACGTTTAGCCAAGTTCGTGATACCAGCACTCAAGCCCTGCTCGATCGTACCGCCCTCTCGTGGTACTTCGTTGACACACCAGTGAATTCCTTTAGTAAGAAATTTTCTGTTGCGTCGCAGGTTATCGCGCAATAGTGTCATCACACTCTCATCGTTGCCTGAGTATCCGACTACGATAAGACCCTTATCTTCACACATTTCAGCGAGCTTATCCTCCATATTTGAGTTCAAATCAAGAGTCTCTGCGTCGGTGTTTCCAATACTGTCGTAGAGAAAGTCGCCATGCAGCTTTATAATTTTGGGTCTCAGGCTAGATGAACTAAAGCTAGTGACCGCGGAATCGAAAGCGCAGACAATCGACTTGCGGTCGAAATATCGGACCAGCGCATCGTTGAGTAAATCATCAAAATTGGTGGTTAGGACAGTACTGAAGTATCCAGAATCGATAAGTCCAGCAAGGTAGAAGTAACCTACCCCCGGTTTCGAGGTTTCTATCGAGCGCTCGACGAACATTTGGCGCTGTTCGCGAGTCTTATGAAAATGCTGAAACAGTGTTCCGTACTCCGAATCTCCGCCGTAACGTATTTTCAGCTCTTCGAGCCGACCAGGATATGATTCTCTAAGCCATTCATCAAACTCTGGTCTCGGAAATTCTAAAATTCCGCCGGTTGGATATCCATTATCATGCGCAAATAGATCCTCGCACCACCGCGCGATAAGCTCGGATGCCGTAAGCACTCCGGAAGATACCGAGGCACCGGCACCTATCATAAGCACATACGGACACTCGCCGACCGGTGCGTACGCTACTTGGCTCGAAAGGTAGCCGACCGGATCGAAGTCGAGCCTCCTCAGCAAACTTCCAATTTCAGCATCCCGTAATCCCATGAGGTTCTCCAATACGAAATAACAGCAAATATGCGCGTAATGTTATAGAGATGAAACTCAATAGAATTGATTCCTACCGCCCTGCCTCCTGCGTAATTCCCGCGCCGGGACTACCGTCACCAGACTGCGGCGGCTTCGAGTCAGCCTTCTTAATCGAATGCTCCAACGCAGGAGGTGACTGCCAATTTTCTACGGCATGATGCCCTGCCAAAATAGCGCCGATTACAGCCATTGCAGCTCCTGCGGATACCGTCGTGGTCTTCGCTAGACTCTCTACAGCTCCTAGAATTTCACGAAACTTTCCGAGCGAGGACTGAGATGCCTCATTGGCGTCGTTAACGAGCTCCGACCTCCTCAGGCACGCACCTACGACCCTATCGAAAGCGTGCTCAAATGCCAAGGGGCCGCCGATTCTATATTCACGTATGGCAGTGCGAATAATATCGAGCTGATCAATAATGAATGACTTCAAATCAGCTGGTATATCCTCAATATCCATCAGGTCTTTTTCGAGGCTCTGAATCAAGTTTCGTAGTTCGTCGAGCGTACGAGCATCAATCTGACGTTCTATTCGCGCCCTGCTTAACAGACCACTACAGTAGTCCAGGTGACTGAGATCTTCGGAGGTGTACTTGGCCTGAACTTTCTGGACTGCGGACGTCAGTGCCCACGTTTGATTTAAGGCTGCCGCTATTCCTGACTGCCATTTCAGAAAAAGGTTGAGATCATCATGTTCGGGATCAGCGTGGAGGTTGACAGCCTCCACCACCTGAGCGGGCAAGGCATGCAGGGCCCCAAGAGCCGGGCCAAGCTCAGCGTCGGATGCACAGTCCAGCACGTGCGTAAGCGCTTCTTTTGCTGTCTGAGTAGGCTCTTCTGCATGCAGCCGTCGCATTATCACTGCGAGTCTGGCTGCCGGATTATTTGCTGGTGGCACAACCAAATAATGGTACACGTTATGTTCGCTGACAGCGAACCGGCGATACACCGCTTTCTGGAATTAGTGCGACCGTCCAGTTTATTAGCCTCGATCTTTCTCGCGGCTGATGTGCTGGCCTGGCCGGTTTCGGATTGGGGTTTTCGATGGTATCCGGGCTGGTGGGTGTGGCCGACCGCCCCGTGTCAGCGGGGTGGCTGCCGGGTTCCACGGGCCCGGTGGTGGTCCTAGGGTTGTAGGGACGGTTTGTGCTGGTCAGGTCGCTTCCAGGCGGCTCAAGGCGCCGAGGACCAAACCGGTGGTCTGGGCGTTTCGGGGTAGGTGCAGGCGGGTTTTTCGGGCGTGTCGGGCGATGCGGCCGGGCAACGAGAACAGGTGCAGCCGAAGGGTTTTCGGTCCCCAGCGGCGGGCGTCGTGATCGGTCAGTGCCAGCATCTGCATCCACGCGGTGAGGTCGAGCGCGAGCGTGACCAGCGCGAGCCAAATCTGGTTCGCTGCGAAGGATTTGAAGGGCAGGTTCCGCATCCCGGTGTCTTTACCGGCTTTGATGCGGTCCTCGCAGCGCGCCCTGCGGCGGTGGCGCAGCTCGAGGTCGGGCAGTTGCCCGCGGGTGGTGTTGGTGACGAACGCGGTCAGCCGGAGCCCGTCGACGTCGGTGAACCGCAACTGGGCGCCGGGGTGTGGGCGTTCTTTTCGTACCACCAGCCGCATCCCGGTCGGCCAGCCGGAAAGGTCGACCAGGTCGGTGATTTCGGCGACCCACGCCCCGTCGCGGACCTGACCGTCGGCGTCGTAGGCGGGGGTCCACACCTTCTCGGGAACCTTGTTCACCGCCTCGACCAGGGCCTCGGTGAGGGTGAACCCGAGCGAGTACTGCACGCGGCGTGTGTGGCAGTACTTCACGAATTCGTGGGTGCCGCCACCAGCGTCGGTGCGTACCAACACTTTCCGCCCGACCCGCCACGACGGAGACCACGGCAGCTGTTGCAGTGCCTCGGCGAGGACCGTTTTGTGGTCGGTGGCGGTGTTCGCGCCGGAATTGCCGGGGCGCAGCGCGATCGCGGCAGGCTCGCCCGTGCCGTCGGGTCCGTGGTCGATGAACGCGCACAACGGATGGAACCCGAACCCCTTTTTCCAGGTCGGGGTGGCGTTCTGTTTCTCGCTGTGCGCGTCGAGCAGGGTGGCGTCCAGATCGATGATCAACGGATTCTCGGCATCGATGCCGTGGTCGGGTGCATGGACGCCAGCGCGTTTCCATGCTGTGGCCCGCGCGGCGGCGCGGGCTTTCCCGATGGCCGACAACGCTTTCGGCGCGTCGGCGGCCAACGTGGCGACCGCCGCGACACCGTCGGATCCGAGGCCACCGACCCGAACATCCCCGGCTGGGTACGCAGCAGCGACAAATCCGCAGCACAGTCACCCCCAACCGCGACCGCGATCGCCAAATCCAGGACGATCTTGCCCGGGTTATGTGTGGCGAGAGGTTTACGCCACGGCGCCAACGCTTCCGACAAGCCTTTGACCAGGCCGATCTTCTCCGCGGTACGCACCAGCAGCAGCGAACCCGCCTGCGCAACCAAACCCGACCCATCCCCGTCCACGGCCAGCCGCGGATACCACGTAGAATCCTGCACCAGAAAGGTGTCCTTCACCTCGCGTAATTCAACCTTCGACAAGTCGAATTATCGCAGGTCAAGGCCACCTTTCGCCATTTATGGTAACGGAAACTCAATTTCCATGAATGGCGCAGGTTAGTCGACCCGGGCGGAGCCCGTCGGGCCTGGGGTGCAGATTGGTTGGGACGAATATCGCCGACGGCGGCCAAACTCGGAGTGCATGTCCACCGACGCGGTCATACTTGCCGTGCAGTCCTTCCGCTTTACCATCGGCAACCGGTATCGCCACATGGACCGACAGGAGTCCTGCCATGTCCATCAACCGTCTGCGGATCGCCGCCTACAATGTCGAGAACCTCTTCTCCCGCCCCCGAATCATGGGCGCCCCCGAACCTGTCGCCGTCGACATCCTCGACGCACACGCCCGCGTCAACGAACTGTTCGAACACGACACCTACGGCCCCAGCGACAAAACCGAAATCCTGCAACTCCTCGACAAACTCCAACTTCTCCACAGCGACGGAGACCCCGACAGCGACGACACCTTCCCTGTCTGTCAGTCTGGGATGAGACGGGGGGGACGCTGTACTCCTTTGAGGTAGACCAGGGCGAGACAGGAACGATCGAGCAGTGACGATGACCTTGGCCGACCAGGCCGCCGCGACGGCGG
>NZ_JBEXFQ010000050.1:0-34712 GCF_040606855.1 Nocardia sp. NPDC005366 | reverse complement strand
GTGACGTTGGAGGCGTTTCCGCTCAACGCGTCGGGCAAGTTGGATCGTAAGGCGTTGCCCGCGCCGGTTTTCGAGGTCAAGACCTTCCGCGCCCCGACCACCCCGGTCGAGGAGATCGTGGCGGGTATCTACGCCGACGTCCTCGGCGTCGGCCGCGTCGGCCTGGACGACGATTTCTTCGATCTCGGCGGCAACTCGCTGCTGGCCACCCAGGTGACCGCGCGGCTCGGCGCGGCGCTGGACACCCAGCTGGCTGTCCGCGACCTGTTCGAGGCCTCGACGGTGGTCGCGTTGGCGACCAGCGTCGAGCGGCTCGCGGGCTCCGGACGCACCCGGCCGCAGCTGAAGGCCATGGAACGGCCCGAACTGGTGCCGCTCTCGCCTGCCCAGCAGCGGTACTGGTTCCTCAACCAGTTCGATACGACGGCGTCGGCGGTGGACAATATCCCGCTGGCCGTGCGCTTGTCCGGCACGCTGGACGCGGGTGCGCTCGCCCTGGCGATCGGCGACGTCTTCGCCCGCCACGAAGTGCTGCGCACCACCTACCCGAGCGCCGAGGAGGGACCGCGCCAGGTCATCCTCCCGGTCGCGGCGACCGCACCCGAACTGGTCGCGGTCGAGGTGGCCGAAGAGGATCTGATCGAAACGGTGATCCGATTCGCGCTCACCACCTTCGACGTCACCACCGAGGTGCCGCTGAAGGTGGCGCTGTTCCGCGTCACCGGCGCGGCGTCGGAGACCGACGAACATGTGGTCGCCTTCGTGGTGCATCACGTGGCCGCCGACGGCGCGTCGATGGGTCCGCTGGCCCGCGATCTCATGGCCGCCTACGCGGCGCGGGTGAACCGCGAGGCCCCGCAGTGGGTTCCGCTGCCGGTGCAGTACGCCGACTACGCGCTGTGGCAGCGCGCGGTACTCGGGTCCGAGGACGATCCGGAATCGCTTGCCGCCCAGCAGGTCTCCTACTGGCGCTCCGCGCTGGCCGGTTTGCCGGATCAGCTGGAACTGCCTTCGGATCGGCCGCGTCCGCCGACGCAGTCGTTCCACGGCAAGGCGATCAGGTTCGAGATCTCCCCGCAGCGGCACGCGAGTCTGCACGAATTGGCCCGCGCCAACCACGCCTCGCTGTTCATGGTCGTGCACGCCGCTCTCGCGGTGCTGCTGGCACGGCTGTCGGGCAGCGACGATATCGCGGTCGGCACGCCGATCGCGGGTCGTGGCGAGCGCGAACTCGACGATCTGATCGGCATGTTCGTCAACACGCTGGTGTTCCGCACCGCCGTTCGCCCCGGCGACCGGTTCGCGGATCTGCTCGCCGACGTGCGCGAACGCGACCTCGAGGCCTTCGCCAACGCCGATGTGCCGTTCGAGCGGCTGGTCGAGGTGCTGAATCCGGAGCGCTCGACCGCGCGCAATCCGCTGTTCCAGATCGGCCTGTCCTTCCAGAACCTGGCCGAAACCGCGCTGACCCTGCCAGGGCTCACGGTGAGCGCGGTCAATTTCAACTCCCAGCTGGCCAAGACCGACCTGCAGGTCACCGTCTACGACCGGTACGCCGACGACGGCGCGCCGGCCGAGATCATCACCGAATTCGGCTATGCCACCGACCTGTTCGACGAGGCCACCGTGCAGGGCTTCGCGGATCGGTTCGTGCGCGTGCTCGACGCGGTGGTCGCCGACGTGACGGTGCCGGTGGGGGAGATCGACCTGCTCGCGCCCGAGGAACACCAACGCATCCTCACCGCGTGGAACGACACATCCCATCCGGTGGACGCCGACGCGACGCTGGTGTCACTGTTCGACGCCGCCGTCGCGGCAGCGGCGCCCGGCACTGTCGCGCTGGTCACCGACCACGCGTCGGGCGAACGGGAGCACCTGACCTACGCCGAACTGGACGCGCGGGTGAACCGGTTGGCGCGCTACCTGATCGGGCGCGGTGTCCGGACCGAGGATCGGGTGGCCCTGGCGATCCGGCGTTCGGCCGATCTGGTCATCGCCATGTACGCGGTCGCGAAATCCGGTGCGGCCTATGTGCCGGTCGACCCCGACCAGCCCGCGGACCGGGTGGACTACATCCTCGGCACGGCGGCGCCGGTCTGCGTGCTGACCACCGACCGCGAGTCGTTCACGACGGCGACGGCCGAATCGGTCGTCATCGATGAACTGGATCTGTCCGCGTACTCGGCGGGTCCGGTCACCGAGTCCGAGCGGCGCGGCGCACTCACCCCGGCGAACACCGCGTACGTCATCTTCACCTCCGGCTCCACCGGCCAGCCCAAGGGCGTCGCGGTGCCGCACGGCGCGATCGTCAATCAGTTGCTGTGGAAGACGGCCGAATTCGGACTCGGCAGCGAGGACGCGGTGCTGCTCAAGACCGCGGCCACCTTCGACCTCTCGGTCTGGGAGTTCTGGTCGGCGGCGGTGAGCGGCGGCAGGCTGGTCATCGCCACCGCCGACGGGCATCGCGATCCGACCTACCTGAACGAGCTCATGCGCGCCACGGGTGTGACCACCCTGCACGTGGTGCCGTCCATGCTCGACGCGCTGCTCACCGAATCCGATGACCGGCTGCCGAATTCGTTGCGGCGCGTGCTCGCCATCGGTGAGGCGCTGCCCGCCGCGACCGCGCAACGGTTCCGCAGCGGCGCCACCGCGCAGCTGTTCAACCTCTACGGACCGACCGAGGCCGCGGTCTCGATCACCAGTCACCTGGTGACCGACGCCGACGAGGCATCGGTATCGATCGGCGCGCCGGAGTGGAACAGCCGTGTCTACGTGCTGGATTCGCGGCTGCGGCCGGTTCCGGTCGGCGTATCCGGCGAGTTGTACCTGGCCGGTGCGCAATTGGCGCGCGGCTACTTCGCCCGTCCCGACCTGACCACCGAAAGGTTCGTCGCCGACCCGTTCGGCGCACCGGGCGAACGCATGTACCGCACCGGTGACCTGGTGGCCTGGCACGCGAACGGCGAACTGGACTACCGGGGCCGCACCGACTTCCAGGTGAAGATCCGTGGTTTCCGCATCGAACTCGGGGAGATCGAGGCCGCGCTGCTGCGTCAGCCCACGATCGCCGCGGCGGCGGTGCTCGCGCATACCGATCCCGGCCTCGGTGACCGCCTGGTCGCCTACGTGGTGCCCTTCGCCGCGGGTCTCGACCTCGAGACCGGTGAATTGGACCGGCGCGCACTGCATTCCGCGCTCGCCGCCGAACTGCCGTCCTATATGGTGCCCAACGCCTTCGTCGCGCTGGATGCCCTGCCGCTGAACGCGAACGGCAAACTGGACCGCAACGCGTTGCCGGAGCCGACCTTCGAGAAGGCCGAGTTCCGCGCGCCGGTGACCCCGGTGGAGCAGTTGGTGGCTGGCGTCTTCAGCGATGTGCTCGATGTCGAGCACATCGGCGCCGACGACGACTTCTTCGCGCTCGGCGGTAACAGCATCCTGTCGATCCAGCTGGTCTCGCGGGCCAAGGCGCTCGGTGTGGTGTTCAGTGTGCGCGATGTCTTCGATCAGCGCAGTGTCGCGGCGCTGGCCTCGGTGGCCGACACGGCTCCCGACCCCGCGCTGGCCCGGATCCTCGAGCTGCCCGGCGGCGGTGTCGGCGATATCCCGCTGACCCCCGCCATGGCCGAGGTGCTCTCCAGCGGTGTTTCGTATCAGCGCTTCGCGCAGGCGGCCCTGCTGCCGCTGCCCGCCGCGCTGGATTGGGACACCCTGCTGGAGGCGATCACGGCGATCATCGACCGTCACGACGCCCTGCGCACCCGTGTGCGTCCGGTGGGCGGCGGCTGGGAATTCGAGGCGCTCGAACCCGGCATCCTCGATATCGAGGACATGCTGTGCGAAGCGAGGGTCGAGAAGAACACCGATCTCACACAGCTCGTCGCGGCCGAGCGCAGGGAGGCCACCACTCGCCTCGACCCGGCGAACGGCATCATGGCGCAGTTCGTGCTGTTCACCTTCGCCGATCACCGTGATGACGAATTGCTCGTGGTCGCACACGGTTTCGTCGTCGACAGCCGGTCGTGGCAGATTCTGCTCGACGAGCTGACCACCGCCGCCGATCGCCTCGGCATCGACGCTCCGCTGGAACTGCCCCCCACCGGAACCACACTGCGGCGCTGGGCGCACAGCCTCGCCGAAGCTCCCGCGCCCGCGAACGACGCTTTCTGGCAAGAGATTTCGGCGACCCCGGATCCGCTGCTCGGTAGCCGTGCGTTCGATCCCGCGATCGACACCGCGCGCACGGTGGAACACGTGCGCGTCGTCGTCCCCGCCGATATCACCGAACAGGTGGTGCGCGCCATCCCGGCGCTCTACCGCGCGACCGTCGCCGACGGGCTGGTTTCGGCGTTGGCGACGGCCGTGCTGCGGTGGCGCGGCACTCGCGACGAATCGGTGCTCATCAGGCTCGACGGTGACGGGCGTGCGGTCGACGCGGTGGCGGGCGCGGATCTCTCGCGCACCGTCGGCGGATTCGACGCCGTTCATCCGGCGCGACTCGATCTGACCGGCACCGATCTGGACGATGCCTTCGCGGGCGGTCTCGCGATGGGCGCCGTCGTGAAATCGGTGAAGGAACAGCTGCTGTCGGTGCCGGATCACGGTTTCGGCCACGGACTCGGTGAGCTGGGCCAGATCGGCTTCCACTACCGAGGTGTCATGCCCGCCGAGATCACCACCCTGCTGGATCCCGGCATGCCCGCCGCGGCGACCGTCGATATCGAGACGATGGTGGTCGACGGTGAGCTGATCGCGTCCTTCGCCTTCCCGTCGGGTCTGCTCGACCAGGAACGGGTGCGAGAACTGGCCGATCACTGGGTCGCCGCACTCGGCGCGCTCGCCGCCCATGCCGCGCGGCCGGACGCCGGTGGTCGCACACCGTCGGATATGCCGCTGGTGACGGTCGGTCAGAGCGATATCGAGCTGTGGGAGCGCACCTACCCCGGCCTGAACGAGGTCTGGCCGCTGACGCCGCTGCAGTCGGGTCTGCTGTTCCACGCGCTGATGACGACGGCGACGGTCGACGTCTACACCATGCAGGCAGTCGTGGATCTGAGCGGTGTGGTCGACGCCGAACGACTGCGCGCCTCGGCACAGGGCCTGATCGATCGCTACCCCAACCTGCGGACCGCCTTCGTCACCGATTCATCGGGTCAGGCGGTGCAGGTGGTCATGGACCGGCTCGATGTGCCGTGGCGCGAAGTCGATCTCACCTCCGAGCCCGAGAGCGAACGGGACGCGCGGCTGCGCGAACACCTCGCCGCCGACCTCGCGGACCGGTTCGACATGGCGACCCCGCCGCTGGTGCGTTTCACCCTGTTCCGCACCGACGCCGAGCAGTGGCATCTGGCCATCACCACCCACCACGTTCTGCTCGACGGTTGGTCGATGCCGCTGCTGATGCAGGACCTGCTGGTGCTCTACGCGCTGCGCGGCGACAGCTCGGCACTGCCGCACGTCGCGTCCTACCGGACCTTCCTGGAATGGCTGAACGGTCGTGACCTGCAGGATTCGTTGCGCATCTGGGCGAATGCTTTCGACGGTGTCACCGAACCCACCGAACTCGCGCCGCAACCGCGGTCGGCGGAGCAGTACGAAACCGCCCACATCGTCACCGAACTCGACGTGGAGCGCACGCGCAAACTGACCAAACATTGCGCCGAACTCGGCATTACGGTGAACACGCTCGTACAGGCGGCCTGGGGCATTCTGCTCGGCAGGCTCACCGGACGCTCCGACGTGGTGTTCGGCGGCACGGTGTCGGGTCGCCCGGCCGAGTTGTCCGGGGTGGAGTCGATGGTCGGTCTGTTCATCAACACCCTCCCGGTGCGGGTGCGGATCGATGACGGCGCCACCGTCGGCGCCCAACTGCAACGCTTGCAGCGCGATCAGGCCGAACTGCTCGATCACCACTACGTCGGTCTCGCCGATATCCAGCGGGCCGCGGGTGCGGGATCACAGTTCGACACGCTGTTCGTCTTCGAGTCGTACCCGATCGACCGCGAGGCGATCGAGGCGGCGAGTTCGATCGACGGCATGTCGGTCACCGGGGTGAACGTCAGCAACTCCACGCACTACCCATTGACGCTGAAGGTGGCCGCCGAATCCACCCTCGGCATCGATTTCGAGTACCTGCTCAACCGGTTCACCGCCGACGAGGTGACCACCCTGTCGACGCGATTGGTCCGGGTGCTCGAGGCGCTGCTCGGCGATCCCGCCGGGCTGGTCCGCGATATCGATATCCTCGATGACGCCGAGCGCGCCAAACTGCTCGCCGAATCCGGCATCGCCGCCGCGGCGGCCCCGGAGCAGAGTTTCGTCGGCGCGCGCACGGTGGCGAAGGTGCTGGCCGAAGTGGTCGAAGCGGATCCGCAGGCCCCCGCACTGCTCAGCGACGGAGAGGAAATCGCCTACCACGTCCTCGACCGCCGGTCCTCGCAGCTGGCCCGCGTGCTCATCGCGCAGGGCGCGGGTCCTGGCGATATCGTCGCGGTGGCGCTGCCGCGTTCGGTGGACGCGGTCGTCGCGGCGTGGGCCGTGCAGAAGGCGGGTGGCGCCTGCCTGTTCGCGCACGGTCTGTCCGAGGACGACATCATCGCCGCGGGAGCGGGTTTCGGGATCGCCATGGAGGCGGTCGCGGGCGAGGTGCGGTGGCTGGTTCCGAACGATCCTGCGGTCCAGGCCGAATTGTCCTCCGCCGCGGCACATCCGGTCTCCTACGCGGATCGGGTGCGCCCGCTGGGTGAAAGCCACGCGGCCTTCGTCCAGCTCATCGACGGCGCGAAAGTGACTCTGAGCCAGACCGAGGTATTGGATCTGGCGATCCGGGTTCGCGACGAGAACGGGATCGACTACGAGTCGACCACGTTCACCACCGCGTCGGCGGGCCGCCCGGCGCTGCTGGAATTCCTGGCCGCCGCGACAGCGGGTGCGCTGTCGGTCATTCCGAGCGCGGAGGATGTCGCCGACGACCTCGCCGACGGTGAAGTCAGCCACTGGTTCGTCACCGTCGATGACGCGGTCGATACCGTCGACGCGGAAGTCCGGATCATCGAGGCGGAGTAGTCGACTCCGGCGTAATCACCTACGGCGTAATCACCTCCCGCGTAGTCATCTCCGGCCTGCCGGTCCGGGAAGAACAACTCTTCCCGGACCGTGTGGCAGCGTGCCCATTAGGGCTGGACTCGGCACAGCTGCTCGTGCTCGGTGAGGTGATGCTCGGTGAGGTGGTCCGGCCCCTCAGCTCCGGCCACGGTCGCGTCGTGCCTGGCTGACGCGTCCCAGCGGAACCGTCGAATGACCACGGCGACCAGTGAACCCGGCGGTTGTGCCGGTGCGGCGTACCGCCGCGGCTTGGGGAACGCAGATTGCGTCTGCTCCGCCAGCCCGGCACAACAACCGGTTCCGTACTGGCCGAGTATCAGCTGCTGCCGAGGTTGATGCCGAACATCACCTTGAGCCACCGGGTGAATACGTCGAGGCCAACTCCGAAGTCGAGTCCGAATGAACCCATTGTTCTCATCTCCTTCAGTATGGATTGATTCTCGTGATCCCCGACTTGCTGGATGATTACCCAGCGTCGGTCCGTCGAATCACTTATCGGGGGCCAGAAACGAACGGCGGGCGCTCGACAGGGTGCAGCCCACGCCGAATTCGCCGGTGAAACAAGCTTTTGATCGATTCCGATACAGGACGTAGAAAAAGACGCGACAGGGCTGGTAGCGCGACCCGTACGCGTCGCGGTCCATCACGAAAATCGGAGGAGCCGCCTTATGTCGATGTCGACAGCAAGCGATACAGCATCGCGGTAGTCCAAGTCGAAGCCTCATCTTCCCTGGACACTGAGAACTCGAACGCGATCACTGCCGCGGTGATCCTGACTCGTTCTGTTGTCTACGAGGGCAGGAAGCGCCCAGTTCGATACCAGCTGTGCACATTCGGCCTATGGCTTCGGACGCTGCGGCTTCGCGGCGGTCAGTCCTCATCAGGGCTGGCGACCAGATACTCCTTCAGCAGGATCGCGCCGGGCTCGAGAGCCGGGAATTCCCGCTCAGCGGGGCCGCTGAGGAACTTGATCTTGATATAGGTATCGGGATCGACATCGGCGAAAGGTGCCAGCGAGAACCGCTGCTTCGTTTGGAATTTATCGAGAAGTTCGATCTCCAGGTTATCGCTGCCGTCCACCCCGTGCTTGCTGATGAGGGTGGCCAGAGTGGGCCGCTCGGGAACCCTGTCGAGGAGCCGCAGGAAATGGTGGACGGACTCTTCATCGCTCACTTCGCCGATGATCTGGATCCTGGTAATCAACGTTGGCTCCTTCGATGGTGTCACAGAAACAGGCTGTTACTATTGTCCGGTGGGCATATCGCGGCCGTCGTTGATGAAACTCGTTCGCGAGGAAAAGATTCCATCCCACAAGGTCGGATCACACACTCGTCTGCACAGCAAGGACGTGTTGGCATTCCGCCGTGCACAGCTGGAACACCAAAGCAAGGCGTTCGAGGAGTTGCGCGCTCTCGAGGAGGAGTGGGGCGTTCTCGACTGACGTTGCGAGGGTTGGTCCGCCGAATCGTGGGCGCGTGGACGGGCACGCCGGGATGTCATTGGTCACCGAGCAATCCCTGCTCGGCGGCGTACGCCTCGAAGCGGTCCACCAGCTCGTGTGGGCGGCTCAGCGCGGGGGTGTGCCCACCGCCGATCTCGTCGGGGGTGATGCCCAGGCGCTCCCGGGCGATGCGGCGAAGAAAATCAAGGGGGAACAGGCGGTCGTCGCGACAGATCAGGACCCGCGTGGGGACGTCGGGCCAGGCCATGAGCGGCGACGGTTCGTTCATCCGGGCCACGGACTGGGTGGGCGCCCGTTTCAGCGCCTCGGCGGCCAGTTCCGGCGCGACATCCTGGTAGAACAGCGCGACCGCGTCCTCGTAGTGGTCCCGCACCTCCCGGTCGTATCTCGTATTGGCCGAGTAGTTGGCAGGCGCCTCCGCCGGGGCGGGGATCATGGGCGCGACCAGGATGAGGAGTTCCACTGCCACCCGGTCGCAGACGAGCGGGGCGGTGAAGCCGCCGAGCGATTGCGCGACGACGATCAGATCGGTCCGGTCGCCGATCGCCTCGACCACGGTATCCGCGTACTCGGGCAGGCCGGCGGAGTCGTCGTCGCACGGAAGATCCGGTGAGATGGTGTCATGGCCTCGCGCACGCAGTTCGGCCTCCACCAGATGCCAGTACCAGCCGACATCGCCGGCGCCGTGGATCAAGACGAATGTGGCCACTGTGCCCCCTGATCCGATCCGGACCGCGACTGCCGTCTGGCTCTCGGATGAATCGACGGGTGGGCCGCAGTTCCTGCTACGTAGCCGAGGTTAGTCGGCGGTACTGACCCGATCCGGACGCCTTGACCACGCTCACCCGGAGAACGCCTCGACATCCACCGCCATGGCCATCGCCAGCGCGCCCGCGTCGTTGAGATGCATGCCGTCACCGCTGTCGAATTCGGGATGGATGAACGTCGGCCGGTCGGGGTCGGCGACCGCGCGGTCCACATCGAAGACGGCGTCGAAAACATCTGTGCCGCGCAACCATTCGTTCACGGCTGTCCTGGTCGACTGGGTCTGCTCGATCGGCAGATTCGGGAAGACGCAGCCCGCGTAGGGGCCGACGGTCGCGGCATGGACGATTAGTCCGTTCGCACGGGCGCGTCGGGCGAGTTCGGTGAATCCCGCGATGAGTTCGTCGGCGGTGGCGGGCGGCTGACCGCCCATCGCTCCCAGGATCAGATCGTTGATGCCGAAGTTGAGCAGGACGCGCGAAACGCCGGGCACCTCCAGGACGTCGCGGTCGAAGCGGGCGAGGGCGTGCTCGCCGATCTCGTCGGTGAGCAGCCGATTGCCGCTGATGCCCTGGTTGACGACCCACCCTCCGGTGAGCCGGGAATTGAGCGCGTCGACGGAGCGGCGGTTGGCTCCGACGGTGGTGCCGACACCCTCGAACCAGGAATCGCCGAATGCGACGCCGATCGTGGTGTCCGAGGGAGCGAGCACGTCCACGCCGGTGACGAAGTAGCGCTGTTCGATCTCGATCGCTTCGGGCAGCGCCGAGGCTGTCGCGGCGTTTCCCTGTGTCACGTAGGTGATTTCGCGCGGCATATGGGAGAAGGTGGCGAGCCCGGTCGGACCTGGTAGATACAGGCTCAGTATCAGGTCCTCGCCCGCCGTGACCGGGAGATCGACCGGATCGCTGAGTAGTTCCGCGCCCGCGGGGATCGAGAACCGCTCCGCGCCGCGAAAGCGCAGCGCCCTCTCGGTTTCGGTGACGATCGCATCGGCGGCCTTGCGCGACGCCACCCGGGCGCTGCCGATCTCCAGGGGCGCGCGCCCGTACCGGTTGGTCAGACGGACGCGCAACTGTGCGCCGCCGCCGTTCAGGCGCAGTACCTGGCGCACGGTTTCGTCGTCGAAGGCGCGCGGTTCGGTCAGTTTGATCTGTTCGTGCGGATCGATGACGGCGGAGCGGAATCCGGCGACCCAGCGGGCAGTCGACGACATCGGTACCTCCAAAGTTGACGCGAGGAATATTGCGTATGCATATATTTACGGGTACTTATTCCTCGTGTCAACTATCCGTGCGGCAAATACTTGATAGTGTTCGGCCATGGAGTCCACCGACCTCTTCGACGACCCACGCCTGACCACCGTCGGCCTGCTCTACGAGGCGTACGACGGACTGGTGGCGAAGCTGGAGCCGACCTGGAAGACGAAGGGGTTGTCCAGCCTGGACTTGGAAGCGCTGCTGCGTCTGAGTCGCTCGCCGGGTCGTCGACTGCGGATGACGGATCTGGCCACCCAGACCTCGCTGTCGACCAGTGGGGCCACCCGATTGGTCGATCGTCTGGCCACGGGCGGGCTGGTGGCGCGCGAGCTCGATCCCCGCGACCGGCGCAGCGCCTATACGGTGCTCACCGAGGCCGGGGCGGTCAGACTCGCGGAGGTCTTGCCGGACTACCTCGTCGCCGTCGAGCGCTGGTTCACCGGACCGCTGACCCCCGCGCAACTCGACGGAATGATCGAGGCGCTGCGCGTGATCAGGGACGCGGTCAATCCCGAGGCGATCGCGGGCACCGGTTGATCGCGGTCCGGCGGCGCGCGGGACTATCTGTCGAGGGCCGCGGGCAAGCGATCGGCGAGTTCGCGCAGGTGCGTGACGAGTTCGGGTGGTTCGTCGACCCGGAACGGGAAGTCGAAACTCGCCACGTAGATGGCCAATTCGTCCAGCGAGTCGGAACCCGTTCGCAATAGGCAGGTTGCGTCGTCGACGGGTTCGGAATGCGGGGGTGCACGCGATCCACCTGATAGGTGCGCCAATCCGCGCGGTCGACATCCCAGCCGATGAGATACCAGCGCCGAGCCGGTAGCCCGCGACGCCGGGGGTGGCGTCCACCGGATAGCGGGAGGCGGCACTGGATCAGCTCACCGGCGAGGGTGTCGCACAGCTGATCTCGCACAGCTGATCTCGCAGCGCTGATCAGTCCTTGTTCTCGCTCAACTCACCGGCCAGTCGCCACGAATCCCGTTCGGCGGCAAAGGCTTGTGCCTGCACGGCGCGGAATTCATCGATGGACGCCGCATTGTCGTCGAGGAACCGCCGGTAGTCCGCCAGCCGGAATTCCCCGTCCTCGGCGACGATCTCCGCCTTGCCCGCCGCGAAATCGGCGCGCATATCGAGGAGTTCGTCCGCCTCCACCGGATACCAGTTGATTCGGTCGAAATATCGCAATAGCCAAGGTGATTCGGTTGCCCGGTGATTCCAGACCTGGGTGGTGCGCCCGACGAACTGATAGCCGCCCGGTCCTTCCATTCCGTAGACGCACAGGTAGGCCCCGCCGATGCCGACGGCATTCTCCGGCGTCCAGGTGCGGGCGGGATTGTATTTCGTGGTGACGAGGCGATGGCGCGGATCGATCGGAGTCGCCACGGGGGCGCCGAGATACACATCGCCGAGGCCGAGGACCAGGTATTCGGCGCCGAACACCGTGTCGTACACATCCTCGACCGCGTCGAGGCCGTTCATCCGGCGAATGAATTCGATATTCCACGGGCACCAGGGAGCGTCCGACCTGACACCGTGCGTATAGCGGGTGATCGCCTCCCTTGTCGACGGATCGTCCCAGGACAGCGGAAGGTGCACGGTGCGGCTGGGCACCACCAGTTCGTCGGCGGCGGGCAGATACCGTTCGGATTCGGCGAGCAATTCCAACAGCGCGGGGATCGGCAGCACCCGCGGATTCACCCGGATCTGGAGTGAGCGCACGCCGGGAGTCAGTTCCGTCACCCCCCGCACGCCCGCGCCGAGCAGATGCTGATGCAGGGCGTGCACGCGGGCGCGAAGGCCGAGATCCAGTGTCATGGCCCCGTATTCGACGAGGATTCCGTCATCACCGGCCCTGCGGTAGGTGACGCCGACCTCGTCGTCGACATCGGCTCGTCGCAGTACGCCGTCGTCACCGTCTCCGCCGACCGAGAGCACCGTGGGCCAGGCGGCGCGCCTGGCCGCACCGAGCTCGGCGGGTGAGGCGGCGTGTTCGCGGCGGATGGGAACGAAACGCACCGTGTCACCCGGTGCGAGCTGTCCGAGCTTCCAGCGCTCGGCCGCCACCACGGTGACCGGGCAGACGAATCCGCCGAGGCTCGGGCCGTCCGGGCCGAGCAGGATCGGGGTGTCACCGGTGAAATCGAGTGCGCCGACCGAATACGGGGTGTCGTGGATATTCGACGGGTGCAGCCCGGCCTCGCCGCCGTCGGTCCTCGCCCATTCCGGCTTCGGGCCGATGAGCCGGACACCGGTGCGGTCGGAATTGAAATGCACCTCGTAGTCGGTGCCGATGATGGTCTCGATATCGGCGCGGGTGAAGAATTCCGGTGCGCCGTGCGGGCCTTCGGTGACCGCGAGTTCCCAGCGTCGGGCGAGGACAGGCTGATCGCCCATCGGCACGGCGGGGGCGATCCGGCGGCCGGGCGTGCCGAGCGGCAGTCGCTCACCGGCGCGCAGAGTGCCACCGGAACTGCCACCGAACCTGCCGAGCGTGAAAGTCGCGATGCTGCTGAGGTATTCGGGTAGTTCGATACCGCCCTCGATCAGTACGTAGGTGCGCATGCCAGGACCGCGAACGGCCCCGACATCGAGAACGCCGCCGGCGGGCACCCGCACGGTGCGCCACAGCTCGACGGGTGCGCCGTCGACGGTCACCTCCGCCGGTGCGCCGGTGACGCAGACCCAGGTCGCCTCGGCGAATTTCAGCGCCGGACCGCCGAGGGCGCATTCGAGTCCGCCCGCACCCTCGGCATTGCCGAGCACCCGGTTGCCGAGCCGGAACGACAGATCGTCCATCGGACCCGACGGCGGCACCCCGACATGCCAGTAGCCGACGCGTCCCGGCCAGTCCTGCACCGTGGTCAGCATGCCGGGCCGAACGATCTCGACGACCGCCCCCGGTGCGCATGTCGAAACGTCCACGCACGAAGCGGAATCCGGGTGTGAGGTCGCCGCACCGAGCAGTAACGAAGCGTCCGAGGCGGATTCGGTGAGCGCGCGGCCGACGGCCGAGTGAGCGAGAGTCATCGCGACACCACCATTCGCACTGGCGTCGGGTCGAAACCGTTGCACGGGTTGTTGATCTGCGGGCAGTTCGACACCAGCACGAGCGTGTCGATATCGGCGCGCAGCGTGACCTTCTTACCCGGCGCGGACAGTCCGTCCACGATGCCGAGCGTGCCGTCGGCCTCCACCGGAACGTTCATGAACCAGTTGATATTCGAGACGAGATCCCGTTTGCCCAAATCCCATTTCATGGCCTCGCTGAGGAAATTCTCCACGCAGGCGTGCTGGTGACGGGTGTGGTGGCCGTAGCGCAGGGTGTTGGATTCCTGCGAGCAGGCCCCGGCGATGGTGTCGTGATTGCCCACCTCGTCGGCGACCACCGTCATCAGCGCGGCGCCCGCGTCGGTGCGCAGCACACTGCCGGTGGTCAGGAAGATATTGCGCTGCGCGGTGATCGTCGCCTGGGCGCTGTAGCGGTCGGTGTGGTCGGCGGCGGAATAGAGCAGGCAGTCCACCGCCTGATTGCCGTGCAGGTCGATGATCTCCAGGTAGTCGCCCGCGCGCACCACCGTCGACCAGGGGGCGCAGGCGGCGACGGTCTCGTCGAGGACGATGGCGCGGGTCGGCGCCGAGGTCATGCCGTTTGTCATGCCGTTTGTCATGCCGTTTGTCACGGGATTGCCTCCGGAGTGAGCGCGGCGGTCCATGCCGCTTCGGTGTTCTGCACCGCCCGTTGGTATTCGGGCTCCGCATTCGAGATCGTCGTCAGATCCTCGGGTGCGGACCAGGCGACCACGTCGAGATCGGTGGCGGCCCGCCGGTCCAGCGGATGCGGGGCGTTGGCGATCAGCAGGACCACCGGCAGATGTGCGAGCAGATCGACCGCCGCGCCGGGACCGCTGCTGCCGGTCGGGGTCAGCGCGCCGTCCGATGCCACGCGGACGCCACGGAAGAACGTCACGCTGGGGGCGATATCGTGCCGTTCGAGTCCCTGTTTGGCCCCCGCCAGTCGGAGCAGCGCGCGGGCCTCGTCGGAGGGGCCGCACAGCGTGTCGTGGTGACCGGAGGTGTCCTCGACCAGGGTGGCGAGCACCCGTCCCTGATCGGAGAGCAGGGGATGACCGGGGGACAGGTAGGCCTGCCATGGCACTTTCACCGTGTCGGCGACATTGAGTCGTTCCCACGGCGCGTCGGCCCGCAGCAACAGCAGATGCGCGCAGGCCGCCCCCGCCGGATCGCCGAGACGAATCCTGGTGCCGCGGCCGAGCACCACATTGGTGTAGCCGCCTGCCGGAATACGCTGGGCCCAGGTGATTTTCGCTTCGGCGATGTGTGCGGGCAGTACCGGACGCGCGAGCGTCGCGGCGGCAGCCTGGGCCCTGGCGTGTGAGCGGGCGCCCTCGGTGGACGCGGTGCCCTGTTCGGTCATGGGAAGCTCCCCTTCGAATGTGTCCGTCCGCGGGTTCGGCGGCGGAGGGACGGTGACTTCGGTCCAGCGGCGCGGGCGGTGCGGGCGGTGCGGAGTTCGACGGGTGGTGGGCGGTCCCTGCACCCACCACCCGTCGACCGGACTACGCGGGTTGAACCGCGGCCTCCGGGATTTCGGCGCCGTGTGGTTTCACGACGACCAGTCGGTGCACTGCCAGGCCGACGGCGATCACCAGCAGCACGAACAGCGGTGCGGCCCATTGCATCCACCAGCCACCGCCGCTCGGGATGTAGACCTCGGCCCTCGGCCAGGCGAGATTGACGGCCATCGCGACACCCCAGACCACGGCGAGCGCGTTGATCGGAATTCCGAAGCGGCCCAGTGAGAACAGCGACGGATCGGCCTCGCCGCCCCAGCCCCTGATCCGGCGGATCAGCAACGGCACTGTGACCAGCAGGTAGGCCAGATACAGCGAGACGATGCAGACGCTGGCCAGTGTCGCGAAAATCGCGGCGTTGCCGAGATTGAGCGCGAGCAGGCCGATGCCGAGCACCCCGATGACGATCGCGGGCAGCGCGGGGGTGCCGAAGCGGGGGTGTACTACCGCCAGTTGTCTGGCGAAGGGCAGTTTGCCGTCGCGAGCCATCGAGAACATCAGCCGCGAGCCTGCCGTCTGAATCGCCAGCGTGCACACCGTGACAGCCACCGCGACGCAGCCGAGCAGGATCTTGCCGGGCGCGCTGTCCAGTTTCGCCGTCAGGACGTAGGCCAGGCCCTCGGTGGCCAGCGAACCGTCGTCCAGACTCGGGGCCGCCATGAGCGCCCCGAGCAGCAGCAGTCCGCCGCCGAGCGCGGATATCGACAGCGCCGTCAGGATGGTGCGCGGCGCGACCGAGCGCGGATTCTTCGTCTCCTCGGAAAGTTCGCCGGCGGAATCGAATCCGACCATCACGTACGCCGACATCAGACCGGAGATCAGGAAGGCGGCCCAGTACGGACCCGGCGTGGCCTGATCGGTGTCGAAGACAATCCCCGGGCCGCGTTCGGTATTGACGAAGAACAGCGCGATGATCGCGGCGACGCCGACGATTTCGACGGTGACGCCGATCGAGTTGATCCGCGCCATCAGGTCGATGCCGATGACATTGATCGTGGTGGTGACCGCAAGCAGAATGCTGCCGAGCAGTACCGCGTTACTCGCGCCGGAGGACGAGGTGAGCGCGCTGTCCTCGCCGATGATCTGGAATCCGCTCCAGATCGATGGCAGCACCACCTGGAGTGCGATGGCGGCCGCGGCGGCCGTGACGATCTGCGCGATCACCATCATCCACCCGGCGAACCAGCCGACCATCTCGCCGCCGAGCCGGCGCGACCACTGGTAGATGCACCCTGAGATCGGGTAGCGGGCCGCTAGCTCGGCGAAGTTGAGCGCGACGAGCAGCTGCCCGGCGAACACGATGGGCCAGGTCCAGAAGAACGCGGCTCCGCCGAAGGAGTAGCCGAGTCCGAAGAACTGGAAGATGGTGGTGAGGATGGAGACGAACGAGAACCCGGCCGCGAACGACGCGTAGCGTCCGAGTTTGCGGTGCAGCACCGGCTGGTAGCCGAAGCTTTCGAGATCGGCGTTGTCCCGGTTGATATCGGAGGGAGTGGGCGGGGAAACTGTTGTGGCCATGGGCGGTCCTTCGGCGAGCAGCGGCCAATACCTGTCAGATGACAGTTTTGCGTTTTCGATCGCTCGCTCGGTGACCGGCGCGTATCGCTTGCGGTAACCCCCGTAACTTTTGCGTTGCCGGAGTTTCTATCGAATGACAGAAACCTCTCCGTTCCGTCGTCGATCGCGGACGGCGCTGACCATGTCGACCGGACGCGATGCCAGAATGGACGGGTGGCAAACCCGGGCCCCGGCCGTCCCCGTCTGGAACAGCGAACTCGACGCGGCCGGACCCCGCGCGCGGAAATCCTCGACGCGGCCGGTGAGCTGTTCACCACCAACGGCTACGCCACCACCTCCACCCGCGCGGTCGCCGATGCTGTCGGCATCCGGCAGGCATCCCTGTATCATCACTTCGCCGCCAAGGACGACATCCTCGACGCCCTGCTCGCCGAAACCATCGCCACACCACTGGAATTGGCCGTCAGGATGCGCGACCTGCCCGAACGCGCCGATACCCGCCTCTACGCGCTGGCCTGGTTCGACGTTCGTCAACTCTGCGCCGCGCACTGGAATCTCGGTGCGTTGTACCTGCTGCCCGAATTGCGCACGGACCGATTCGCGTCGTTCCGGCTGCGCCGCGACGAATTGCGCGGGCATTACGAGACTTTCGCGGCCGCGGTGATCGCCGAGGCGGCCGATGACGCGGTCCCCGGCGCCGAAGTGCTGCCGTTCCGGCTGGTCGAGACGGTCATCAACATGCGTTCGGACGAGGGCGCGGCCCCCGCGTATGCCGAGCGCACCATCCCGGACGCCACTCTGCGGATGCTCGGCTGGGCCGGTGACCTGCGCGAGGTGCGCGCTGCGGCGGGCAGACTGCTCGATCGGCTGGCCGTGCCGCTGCCGCTCGGCTGAGACCGCCCGACACCTCGAGGAGCCCGGCGATCCGGAAACCGCCGGGCCCGTCACCGAAGAGAACTCAGTCCTTGCCGCGACCTGCCTTGAAACCGAAGTCCCAGTTGTAACGCTGGGCGATCTCCATGACACCCGCGCCGGGCCGCCCCGCGGGCGGGCGGATGAAGGTGCCTTCGCGCCGGACCACGAATTCGCCGTTGATGTTCTCGATATGGGCGAGCACCGCGTCGCGGGAATCGTCCATGCATCCGTCGAGGGTCATCTCGATCGGCGCGGAATTGCGCGGATAGAGCGTGACCGTCGCGTGGACGCCGCGGAAATCGTTGGCGCCCTCGTAAATCGACGTGAACACCAGGATGCGGCGGAACTGAGTGGTGAAATCGAGGTTGATATCGAGATTCTCGCCGCTGGCGCTCGCGCCGGTCCTGTCGTCCTGGTCCAGCCGGATATACGGCGGCTGGTGCAGATCGCCGAAGGAACGGTCCAGTGCGCGCACCGAGCCGATACGCCCGTCGGCCAGTTCGAAGAAGCAGCTGAGGTCGAGATCGATGCCGCCACCGCCGCGCTTCCTGCCGAACAGGCCGCCACCCCGATTCGACTGCGGCGTGGTCCAGTTCAGATTGATCCGCATGGTGCCGCCGGTCGCCCCCTGCTTGGTCAGCGAGACCGAGGGCGCTTCCTTCGTCAGCGAGATCTTGCTCAGATTGACCGGTGCACCGGCGGGCGGAGGCGGCTGCTGGAACTGCTGCGGCGGTGGTGCGTACTGCTGATTCGGCGGCGGCGCGTACTGCGGTGGCGGTGGTGCGAACTGCTGCTGAGGAGGGGGCGCGAACTGCTGCGGCGGGGGTGGTGCGAATTGCTGGTTCGGCGGTGGCGCGTACTGCTGTTGTGGAGGGGGCGGCGGCGCGTATTGCTGTTGCGGCGGCGGTGCGTACTGCTGCTGAGGAGGGGGCGCGGCCTGCTGCGGCGCGGGTTCGTCGTCGACCGAGATACCGAAGTCGGTGGCCAATCCGCCCAGGCCGGACGCGTAGCCCTGCCCGACCGCGCGGAACTTCCACGCGCCCTGACGCCGGTACAACTCGCCGAGCACGAACGCGGTTTCGGTGGTGGCGCCGGTGCTGTCGAATCGTGCCACCTCGGCGCCGTTGCCCGCATCGAGCACCCGGACGTACAGGCCACGGAACTGGCCGAAGGTTCCGCCGTCGGTGGATGCGGCGATCACCACGGTCTCGATCGGCTGTTCCAGTCGGTCCAGATTCACCGACAGCGTGTCCACCACCGTCGGCCCCTGCTGTTTGCCCTCGTGGCGCACCGCACCCGAGGGGTGCTGCGGTTGGTTGTAGAAAACGAAGTCGTTATCGGAGCGGACCTTGCCGCCGACAAGCAACAGTGCGGACGCATCCGCGTCAGGAACCCCTGGGCCCGATTGCCACCCCAGTTCGATGCGGACCGCGGACATCGGCACTGGTACGTTGGCGCCCTTCATCATCGACACAGATGCCAACGTATATGACACCTCGTCGCCCGTCACCCACCCCAGGTGGTGATCCACACCCACCCTCGGCGCGTCGGCGGTGTCCCGGCGACACGCTCAGCGCGCAGGCGGTGCGATCTGCCAGTGCGCGCTGAGGGCACCCGCGATATCGGGCAGCACGGTGACCGGAATCCGCTTGCGCCGCAACATCTCCCGGATCTCGTTGACCTGCTCGCGTTTACGCAGGTCGTAGGCTCCCGCGACCGGCCGGATCACCGGAGGAATGGACAGCAGCACCAGTTCACCGTGCGGCTCGTCCCCACCGGACAGATCCAGCGCGAGAGACCAGCGCGCGCGCTCGTCGAGGGTGAAACGCCCCGCCACCACGCGATTCCAGTCGATGCTGGTCTCCGACCACGGCGTCCGCCGGTATATCGCGCCGTCGGTGAGCACCACGCCATCGCGGCCGAAGAGGCCGACCAGCACCGCGATACCGGCCACCGCCCCGGCCAGCAGTCCGGTGAACACCCGGTTCAGGCCGAAGCCGAGCACTATGGCCGTGCCGACGCCGAGGGTCACCGCGAGGCCGAGCGCGGCGTACAGCGCCACCCGTCGATTCGGAACCACGCCAGCGCGCACCATCGTCATACCGCCTCCCGCTTGTGCGGCCTCACCGTACCGCGCGCGGGGAGACAGGCGCGGAGGGTGTCGGATCAGGATTCCAGGGCGACCGCGGCCTCGTCGGTATAGACGAGGAACTGCAGGCTCTGCTGGAAGTACAGGTCGACGGTTTCGGCGCTGTGCGCCAGGTATCCGATCGAGACGTCCTGGCCGATCCGCAGGTCGAAATCGCCGCCGCGGGTGGTCAGGACGAACGCGCCGTCGATGGCGGGAGCCCAGATGATCTCGCCCTCGGGGATCAGGCGCTCGATATGGGTGCGGATCGGATGGCCGTGGTCGGAGGTCTCGCTGACCGCCGTGTAGAGGTCGGCGCTGAGCAGTACCGAATACGGTCCGTCGACGCCTGCCAGGCGCAGCGCGCTCAATGCCTGCGTGACGGCTTCCGGCACCAGCCTCGGGTCGGTGGGCAAGGTGACCGCCGGATTGGACGCGCTCGCCCTGATACCGGTGATGCCCGCCGCGGCGTACCCCTCGAAGATCGCCCGGTCCTCGGCGAAGGCGATTCTGCGGGCGGCGTCCTTCACCGCGTCCAGGTCGGCGTCGTTGGCGCCACGCTCGACATTGTCGAGTTCCTCGCGCGACAGCGAGAACGGCACCCGCAGTTCCACCAGCGGCGCGACCACGCGCTGACGGGCCTGCACACCCTGGTCGGGAGCCGCGATCGGGATGGTGCGCCCGAGTCCGACGGCGGAATAGTCGACGCCGTGCGGGCCGGACACATCGACCACCCGGCGACCGGCGATATGCCGTTTGAAGGTGCGGGTCGCCTCTTCCTCGATCGCCGCCCAGGCTTCCTCGGTGATCGGTGCTAGTTCGCGGTGGAGGTTGTTCATGTCCTACTCCCTTTCATGGTGCCGATGCCGAGTGATCCGCTGCCATTACGTCGAACCGATTCGGGCGTCGAAGATTCCCGCGCCGCCGAGGGAGCCCCGGGCAGGTCGTCGAAGAAATCAGCGGGGGGAGTGAAGAACAGGGTGCCGGTGACCGCGACGGAGAAATCCAGGATCCGGTCGTAGGCCGCCTCGCCGGTGCCGACGAACATGCGCGACAGCATCGTCTCGGTGACGGTCGGCGTCGCCGCGTAAGCGATGTAGTACGTACCGAATTCGCCGTCGCGGACACTGCCGAAGGGCATATTCGCGCGCACGATCTGACGTTCGGTGCCGTCGGCCTCGACGATGGTGTTCACCGCCACGTGCGAGTTCGCGGGTTTGTCCTCGTCGGAGAGTTCGAAATCGTCCAATTTGGTGCGGCCGATCACGCGCTCCTGCTCTTCGACCGACAGCGCGCGCCATGCCGCCATGGTGTGCAGGTACTTCTGCACGATGACGTAACTGCCGCCACGGAAATCGGGATCCTCGTCGCCGATCAGGGCCGCCGAGACCGCCGCGTTTCCCTCCGGATTCTCGGTGCCGTCGACGAAGCCGAGCAGATCACGCTGTTCGAAATACCGGAACCCGACGGTCTGGTCGACGATGGTGACCGCGCCCGCGAGCCGGTCGCCGATCGTCATCGCCAATTCGAAACAGATGTCCTGGAATTCGGATTTGATGTGGAACAGCAGATCGCCGGGAGTGGACGGGGCCCTGTGGTGTTCGCCGGTGAATTCGGGGAGCACGTGCAGTTCGGCGGGACGTGGACCATCGAAGAGTCGATCCCATGCCTGGCTGCCGATCGAGGTGTTGCAGACCAGCCCCGCCCCCGGCATCCGGAAGCCGATGGAACGCCGCAGACCAGGCAGATCGGCGAGCAGGTCGCGCACCGTCTGCTCGCCACCTTCGTCGATGGTGGCGACGAGGAAGATCGCGGCCGGTGTGAGCGGTTCGAGAATCGGCTGCGGCTCACCCATGATCAACAGCCTAGAGGTCGCCCTCGCCGTCCGGCATCCGCGTGGGCGTGTAGGCGAGCCGCGGGCAGGCGACCGGCGCGGTCCGCGGACTCGGTTGGGTGTTCTACTTGGCGACCGTCAAGAGAAAGGCCACGTCGTCGACGGCTTTGACGCTGTGGCGGGCCTTCGGGACGACGAGGAGATCGCCCGCGGACCCCTTCCACTCGTTGGCGCCGCTGATGAGGGTGAGCGTGCCGCTGATCACCAGCAGCGTCGCGTCACCGGCATTGTCGTGTTCGGCGAGACTCTGGCCCGCGGCGAGGCCGACGACGGTTTGGCGCAGGGTGTGCGCGTGACCGCCGTAGAGTGTCTGCGAACTGCGCCCGCTCGTAGCGGTCGCGGCCAACTTCAGTTGTTGGCGAGCGACCGCGGTCAGCGATTTCTTGTCCATGGATCGCCTTTCGCATCGCATCCGCCGGTGCAGGGCTGGTGTCACCGGCTGATAGTCAGGAGTATGCCCGACCGGGGTTTGTGGCGCGACGGGTTTGCGCGCTACGCCCGGTAGGCGGCGTGTTCGGCACGATCAGCGGATGTAGCGGCGGATGCGGAAGCGCGGGCCGCCGCGGGAGGTGCGCCACGGTTCCGGCGCGTCGGTCCTCCACTCGGGGCCGATGGCGGGCGCGTACGCGTCGCCCTCGACCTCGGAGTCGACCTCGGTCACCAGCAGTTCGGTCGCGAGATCCATAGCGGCGCGATAGATTTCGCCGCCGCCGGCGATCCACACCGGATCCTGGCCGGTCAGCTCCAGCGCCTCGGTCACCGAACCCGCGCGCTCGGCTCCCTCGGCCGACCAGTCGGCATTGCGGGTCACGACGATATTGCGGCGGCCGTCGAGCGGGCGGAACGCGGTCGGCAGCGAATCCCACGTGCGTCGGCCCATGATGACCGGGTGACCCATCGTCACCGCTTTGAAATGGGCCATATCCTCGGGCACCCGCCACGGGATGGTGTCCCGGTATCCGATGACGCCCGCCTGATTCTGTGCCCAGATGAGGCCGACGGATTTCACACGGCCACCGGGGCCTTGATGGCCGGGTGATGCCGGTAGCCGACGACTTCCACGTCCTCGTAGGCGTAATCGAACAGTGTCGGCGCGGGACGGAGGTTCAGCATCGGCAACGGGTAGGGCGCGCGGCTGAGCTGTTCGGTGACCTGCTCGACGTGATTGTCGTAGATGTGGCAGTCGCCGCCGGTCCAGATGAATTCGCCGGGTTCCAATTCCGTCTGCTGCGCCACCATCCTGGTCAGCAGGGCGTAGCTGGCGATATTGAACGGCACGCCGAGGAACAGATCGGCGCTGCGCTGATAGAGCTGGCAGGACAGTCTGCCGTCGGCCACGTAGAACTGGAAGAAGGCGTGGCAGGGCGCGAGCGCCATTTTGTCCAGCTCGGCGACATTCCATGCCGAGACCAGGATGCGGCGCGAATCCGGATCGGTGCGCAGGGTGTGCAGCACCTGCGAGATCTGATCGATATGGGTGCCGTCCGGGGCGGGCCATGACCGCCACTGCACGCCGTAGACGGGGCCGAGCTCGCCGTCCGCGTCGGCCCATTCGTCCCAGATGGTGACGCCGTGTTCGCGCAGCCAGCCGACATTGGAGTCGCCGCGCAGGAACCACAGCAATTCGTAGACGATCGATTTCAGATGTATCCGCTTGGTGGTGATCAGCGGAAAACTCTCCGACAGGTCGTAGCGCAACTGATGGCCGAACACGCTGCGGGTTCCGGTGCCGGTGCGGTCCGCTTTCGCGGTGCCTGACTCCATGACCAGCCGGAGCAGGTCTTCGTACTGCGTATCGGTGGTCGTCACGCCTGACGAGCTTACTGTTCGCGCCGCCTGGCAAGCTCTGGCGTATGCGGAAGCTCTACGTGATCGGCATCGGGGCGGGTGATCCCGACCAGGTGACGGTGCAGGCCATCAAGGCCATGCGACAGGTCGATGTGTTCTTCGTGATCGGCAAAGGCGCCGAGAAACGCGAACTCGTCGACGTGCGCACCGCGATCCTGACCGAGCATATGGACCGGCCCTACCGCGTCGTGGAGATCACCGATCCGCCGAGGGACCGCACGCCCGCTGATTACCGTGGGGTCGTCGAGGATTGGCACGACCGCCGCTCGGCCCTGCTGGAATCGGCCTTCTCGGCGGTGGACGGCATCGGCGGCATCCTCGTCTGGGGTGATCCGTCGCTGTACGACAGCACGCTGCGCATGATCGAACGGGTACTCGAGCGCGGGGCCGAGCATTTCGACTACGAGGTCATTCCCGGCGTCACCAGCGCGCAGGCCCTCGCCGCCCGGCACCGGATGGTGCTGCATCGCATCGGCGAGCCCGTCCACATCACCACGGGCAGGCGGTTGCGCGAGGCGGGGCTGACGGAATCCGCCCTTGTCATGCTGGACGGCGACTGCTCCTTCACCGAAGTGCCCGGCGACGATATCCACATCTGGTGGGGCGCCTACCTGGGGATGCCCGACGAAACTTTGATCGAGGGACCGCTGCGCGCGGTCGAACAACAGATCATCGAGCGCAGGGCCCAACTGCGCGCGGCGAAGGGCTGGATCATGGATATCTATCTGCTGCGGCGGAATTGACCTGGTCGCGGGGTTGCCGCGCTCCGCTCGTCCGGCTTCCTGTCGGTGGTGGCCGGTAATGTGGCAGGCGTGCCCGAGCTACCCGAAGTGGAGGCGTTGGCGCATTTCCTTCGGGAGCATGCCGTCGGCGCGGTCGTCGGCCGCGTCGACGTGGGGGCGCTCAGCGCGGTGAAGACCTTCGATCCGCCGGTGACGGCGCTGTCCGGCCGCGACGTGACCGGGGCGGGCCGATGGGGCAAGTTCCTGGGGATGGACTGCGGCGGACTGTGGCTGATCACGCACCTGTCGAGGGGCGGCTGGCTGCGCTGGATCGATGAGCCGAGCCAGACGCCGCCGAAACCGGGTGGTAAGAGCCCGCTGGCCCTGCGGGTGCATTTCTTCACCCAGGAAGGCGCGACGCCCGCCTTCGATCTGACCGAGGCCGGAACCAAGAAACGTCTCGCGGTCTATATCGTCGACGATCCGCGACTCGTGCCGGGTATCGCGCGGCTCGGACCGGACGCACTCGAACTCACCGAGGCGCAGTTCACCGAGATCCTGCGCGGCACCTCGCAGCGGATCAAAACCGCCATCGTCGATCAGACCCTGATCGCCGGTATCGGCAACGCGTATTCCGACGAGATCCTGCACGCGGCCAAGATCTCGCCCTTCGCCAATACCGCGACCATGCCCGCCGAGAAGGTCGCCGAGCTCTATCACGCCATGCGCGCGATACTCGCCGACGCCGTGCGGCGTTCCGTCGGCCAGGACGCGGCCCGCCTGAAGGGCGAGAAGCGTTCGGGGATGCGGGTGCACGCGCGTACCGGGCTGCCGTGCCCGGTCTGCGGTGACACCGTCCGCGAGGTCTCCTACGTCGAACGGTCCTTCCAGTACTGCTCGACCTGCCAGACCGGCGGCAAGATACTCGCTGACCGCCGGATGTCCCGGTTGCTCAAATAGCGGGACGGGCCGGGACGCGGATATCGCGCCAGGCGAGGCGTGCGGCCTTGTCCGGATCGTTCACCAAGCGGGTGGGATGGTCGATGACCAGGGTGGTGCGCCTGGCTTCGGTGTAGGCGGGCCACGACGGCAGGGGTGTTCCGGTGCGGGCGAATTCGAGCCAGTTGTCCTGGAATTGGCGGGTTACCGCGAGCAGTCCTCGGCGTCCGCCCGCCGCGGTGACGGCGCGCCCGAACGGGGAGTCCGCCGCGCCGAAGACGGGGATCAGATCGGTGGCGTGGGTGGCGCCGACACCGGCTAGATGCAGCGCGCGCGGGGCGAAATCGTACCGGTAGGCGTAGGTGGGAGCGTGGCGGCTGTGGGCCTGCATCGCGGTGAGGGATGGACGCCAGAAGGTGTAGTCGCCGCCAGCGCGGATCGCCGCCTTCGGCTCGGGAAAGCCCGGGTAGGCGGCGAAAACCCTGGATCGGATGTCCTCGTCGGTTTCCGCCAAGGCCGCGCGCAGCCGGTCCGGGCGGGTCGGGAGTTGGTCGGCGAATTTCGCGAACAGCGCGCCCTCGTCGCGGCAGGTGCCGATGATGAGCGGAACACGGTGCGCGGAGCCGTCGGCGAGGGCGGCGAGCGGGTCCTGTGGCAGGTAGTCGCCATCGATGACGGGACAGGCGGGAAACGAGCCTGGCCGCTCGCGCATGACGGTGCCGACGGTGCGCTCGACAGCCTTGCGGATCTCGTTGGCCGAAGCGTCGGACAGGGCGTGCGCGGCCTCATCGGTGTTCGCGCCGAGTGCGTCGACGCAGCGCCGGGCGAAGGCGCCCGCCTCGTCGGCGGTCACGGCCCAGTCGGCCGGTGGGCTCTGGGCGATCGCGCGGTGGAACAGGCCAGCGGCGTCGGGGGTGGCCAGCAGCGAGAGCACCGCGTGCGCACCGGCCGATTCGCCGAAGACGGTGACGTTGTCGGGATCGCCGCCGAAGGCCGCGATATTGCGCCGCACCCACCGCAGGGCGGCGACCTGGTCGCGCAGGCCGAGATTGGAGTCGAACGGCCGATCGGGGGTCGCGAAATCACTGAAATCGACATAGCCGAACGCGCCGAGCCGATAGTTCAGCGTCACCACGACGACATCACCGCGTACCGCGAGCCGGGCGCCGGAGTACAGCCGCAGCGCCGAGGTACCCATCAGATAGCCGCCACCGTGAATGAAAACCATCACCGGTCGCGGTGTCGAGGAGGGTTGCGCGGGTGCGGTGACATTCAGTGTCAGGCAGTCCTCGCTGGTGGGCTGAAACTGCCTCGGGCCGATGCGCGCGCCGTCGCGATGCTGCATCGAGGCGAACCGGAAGGTGGTCGCCTCCCGTATCCCGCTCCACGGACGCACCGGTCCCGGGGCTCGAAATCGCATATCGCCCACGGGCGGAGCAGCGTAGGGGAGGGATCGCCAGCGCAGTACGCGGCGGCCCCGTTGACCGCGGACAACTCCGTCGGCGGTCGTGATCTCGGTCGATGCCACCATCAACCGATGGTACTCAGCCCCGCCTCGACTCCAAAAGGCGCAACAAGAACTCAGTGATCGCGGGGGGCGCGGGCACCGAGTGCCATAGCGTTGCCGACGGTGAAAGGTGTCGTCGGTCGGCCTGTCACCCGGCGGCCGGGACCGGGGAATTCACTGCAAATAGCCCTCGACCTGGCGCGGTGAGTTGACCTGCGCGTCTTCCGGTGACGCGCCGGAGTCGATGCGGGCCCGCCGTTGCCGCAGCAGATCCCAGCATTGATCGAGCATGACCTCCAGTTCGGCCAGTTTCTGCCGCTCCGTCACCGGATTCATCTCGCCCGAGGTCGCCTTGGACCGCAGACTGTGCTCGTTGTCGACCAGTTGCTTGATGCGTGCCAGGATGTCCTGTTCGGTCATGCAGACCATGCTACGACCGCGCCGGAGATTCGCTCGGTGATCGAAGGCCGGATCGCGCCACGGCGGCGAGACACGCGGCGGCCAGCGGGGCCGCGATCGTCAGTTCCGGCCAGTCGAGTGCGGTGTAGCCGAGCGCGATGCCGAAGGCGTGCGGAGCGGCCGACTGTTCGCCACCGGGCCGCAGGTGGTGGCGGCTCAGCCCGTCCAGTGCGACGCCGGCGACGCGCCCCGCCGCGATCGCGCGGGCTTCGGCCTCGGCCGAGGGCAGCGGCACCACCAGGTGTGATCCCGCGTCGTCGCCGACCACGTCGAGTCCGTGTCCGCGCAGGGCGGTCACCAGCAGTTCGCGGCGCGGCGGCACCAGACGGCGAAGCCTGCGCAGGTGTCGGGCCAGATCGCCGTGGCGCGCCAGTTCGGCGAGCACCCGCTGCCCCGCCGGGCTCGGTCCGGTGCCGGTCCGTTCCCGGTGCGCCAGAACCGCTTCGGTGATCTGCGGCGCGGCCACCAGCCAGCCGACCCCGAGCGCGGGCGACAGGATCTTGCTCGTGGTCCCGAGGTGGACGACGACATCAGGGGCCATCGCCGCCAACAGCGGCAGCGGCGCGGTGTCGTAGCGCAGTTCACCGTCGTAGTCGTCCTCGATCACGGGAATGCCTGCCCTGCGCGCGAATTCGACGAGTTGCACGCGCCGGGTCGCGGGCATCCGCGCACCGAGTGGAAATTGATGTGCCGGTGTGCAATACACCGCCGCGATAGTCGGTGGAAGCAGATCGACCCGGAGACCGCCGGAGTCGACCGGCACCGGATGCACCAGGACGCCCGCGGCGCGAAAGGCGCCGACCGCCCGCTGGTAACCGGGGTCCTCCATGGCGACCGTATCGCCGGGGCGCAGCAGCGCGGAGGCGAGTTCGCCTACGGCCGAACTGGTTCCGGCGGTCGCGATGACATCGGTATCGCTGGCCGCGCCGAGTCCGCGGTGACGCAGCAGATGTTCGGCGATCGCGGCACGGAACTCGGGAGCGCCCGCGCGGTCCTTGCGTACGGCGGGATCGGTATCGGCGGCCCTGCGCCAGGCCCGACGCCAGGCGGCGCGGTCGATGGCCTCCACGCACGGTGCACCGGGAAAGAGGTCGAGCAGATCCGGATGCTCGTCGGCGGCCACGCCGAGTGCCGCGCGGGCCGGGGTGGCGGCAGGTGCGGTGGTCAGGTACGTCCCTGACCCGCGTCTGCCCGCGATCCAGCCTTCGGCGTGCAGTTGGTCGTAGGCCGCGGCGACAACCGTGCGACTGACGCCGAGCCGCACCGCCAGTGCCCGCGAGGAGGGCAGCCGGTCCCGCGCCCGCAGCACCCCGGTGGCCGCCGCCGCGCGCAGGCCGTCGGCCACCTGCACAGACAGCGGTTCGTCCGCCGTGCGATCGATGGTCAGCGCGAGGTCGTCGAGCACGGTCGCCGCCACTCCTTCCGTCCGATTGGACTGTGAGAATTCGCTTGGATTGGCTATTCGATAATGCCACTCGACACCGGATGCTTGAACCATGAGCGCGGCATCCATGAACACGGCATCCACGAGCACGACGAATCGGCCACCCCTCTCACCCACACCCCGGTCGACACCGCAACGAACGAAAGAGCGCGTCCGCACCGATCGGGCCGACCTGGACGCCGTCCTCGACGCGGGTCTGGTGTGCCATATCGGGGTGCTGCTCGGCGGTTCCCCCGTGGTGATACCGACGGCCTACGGTCGCGACGGCGACACGCTGTACCTGCACGGTTCCACCGGTGCGGGGAATATGCGGGCCGCGCTCGCGGGTGATATCTCGGTCGCGGTCACCCTGCTGGACGGCATCGTCTATGCCCGATCCGCCATGCATTTCTCGATGAACTACCGCTCGGCGGTGGTGCTCGGACGAGCCGTCGAACTCGTCGAATCCGACGCGCGATCGCACGCTCTGAAGGTGATCGTCGAACATTCCGCGCCGGGGGCGTGGGATCGGGTCCGATTGCCGAACAAGAAGGAACTGGCCGCGACCGTGGTCCTCGCGCTCGATCTCACCGAAGCCTCGGTGAAGGTTCGCACCGGCGGGCCGAAGGACGATCCGGACGATGTGACGGTCGGTGGAGTGTGGGCAGGCGTTCTGCCGGCGCGCCGGGTGTGGGACGCGCCGATCTCGTCGGACGATCTGGAAGCGGGTGTCGAGGTTCCCCGCGACGTACTCGACCGCGCCGCATCCTGTTCGGCGGCGGTCTAGTTCACACATCGAGGGAACTCACCACGTGCTGATCGAGAGCGGCAATGGCTCGCAGACCGTCTCGACCAGTCCGCGCAATACCTCCGCCGAGGGAATGCGCGCGGGGTCGAGGCTCACCAGCGACAGAACGTAATCGCCGCCGATGCGGCACAGGTAGCCGGACAGTCGGGTCCGTGGCAGGCGGTCGGCGGTCAGTCCGGGATGGATGGCCCGCGCCGCGACACCGGTGCAGTGGTGCGGGCCGAGCGAATGCAGGGATTCGGGCAGCGGACCGATATTGGAGCACAGGATATCGCGCTCGCCCGCGCCCGCGGACAGTCTGTGAGCCAGCCGGTCCGGGATCACCTGGAGTAATTCCTCCGGCATACCGGCGGGGGCGGTCATACGGTATTCATAGGCGGCACGCGACTTTTCGCGGATGATGGCCGGGGTCGCGTCGCGGGTGACGCGGATCTGCGTCATCGCGAGATCGTTGTCGACGCGCGGTTCGTCGCGGGTGTCGACCGGAAGGCTGGCCTCGATCGTCGTGCCGGGAAAGCCGCTCGCCCACAGGATATTCGCGACCAACCAGATGAACAGGCTGTTCGCGGTGCCGCCGCGCGAGCACGCGACGCGGTCCCAGTCGGCGGCCGGGCATTGGATGACGGCGCAGCAGGTGAGCGCGACGGGATTCGGCGTATCCGGCGCGGTGGGCTCGCGAGGGGGTGCGGCGGCCGTCCGCCGGGGGATACCGCCGCGCAACGCACGCGCGGTGCCGCGCAACACGGTCGACCACTGTCGTCCCGCGTCCGACCAGTCCGAATCGGACCCTGCCGGGTCGGAGATAATCGGGACCGCAGGCCGTGCCAGGGCGGTGCGGATGGCCTGGTCGGCCGCGATGACCAGGGCGCGCCCGTCGGCGAGCGCATGCGAACAGGTCAGGGAGACGAGCGAACCGCCGTCGTCCAGCCACGTCGCCGCGAGCCGCCAGCCCGGACCGATTTCCGGATCGAGGTCGTACCCCTGGCGATCGGCCCAGTCGAACAGCGACCCGGTCGGCACGGGGCGCTCGTCGTAGTCGAGCGCGTAGGCGCGCACGGTGGGCTGCCAGCGCTTGCGCGCACCCGGTATCGCGGGCCGAATCACCCTGCGGCCCAACGGCCCTGTTCGCAGCGCCATGTGCACCGCGTCCAGCAGGCCGCGATCGACCCGGTCGGCGGTACGCCACAACCCTTGGAGGGCGATGGGGGTACCCAGGCCGCGATGGGTGCGCAGGAAGATGTCGTCGACGACGGTGAGCCGATCGGGGGCTGAACGGGATTCGCTGCCCGCGCTCATCGATATCAGTGCTGCGGTGCGCCGTGGCGGCCCGCGCCCGCGACGAAGCGCGCGGCTCCCTCCAACCCGCCCTCGGTCAATGTGGCGATGCCGTGGCGGAGTTCGTTGCGCATGGCCGTCCGCTCGTCCATACCGTCCTGTTCCAGCATCGACATGCGATCCGAACGCAGACAGGTCTGCGGCAGGGCGGCGAGCGCAGCGGCGAGTTCCTCGGCGGCACGACGCGAATCGCCGGTCGGCACCACGCGATTCACCAGTCCCATCTGCAACGCCTCCGTGGCGTCGACCTCCCGGCCGGTCAGCACCAGATCCATGGCGCGGCCGTGGCCGATGACGCGGGGCAGTCGCACGGTGCCGCCGTCGATGAGCGGCACGCCCCAGCGTCGGCAGAAGACGCCGAAGGTGCTGTCCTGCTCGGCGACTCGCAGATCGCACCACAGCGCCAGCTCCAGTCCGCCCGCCACCGCGTATCCGGAGACCGCCGCGATGACCGGTTTGGACAGCGTCATCCGGGTCGGACCCATCGGCCCGTCCCCGTCCTCGGTGACCTGGTTCGAACGTTCGGTGCCTAGCCCCTTCAGATCCGCGCCCGCGCAGAAAACGCCGCCTTCCCCCCACAGCACCGCCACCGCCGCGTCCGGATCGGCGTCGAAGGCGCGGAACGCGTCGGCGAGGGCGGCGGCGGTCGGACCGTCGACGGCATTGCGCGCCTCGGGCCGGTGCAGGATCACCGTGGTGACGGCGCCGGATTGTTCGACTCGCACGGACATGCCCGCTCCTCGTTGCCGCTCGGCCGCGGTCCGCGGTACTGCGGACCGGGGTTGGTGACCGCGCACCGTGAGGTGATGTCACCGTCTCGACCATACGACGTCGATCCCCTTGTGTGAAGAAGTGAATCTATGGTTCACTTCTTGTATGGTCTACCGCAGGACACCCGCCGTGCAGGCCCGATTGGACGCACAGGGCGCACTGATCGTGCAGGCCGCGACGCGTGTGCTGTCGCGATCGGGTTTCGCCGGGCTGTCCATGGCGGCGGTCGCGGCAGAGGCCGGGGTGGCGACCGGCACCGTCTACAAGCACTACGAGGGCAAAGCCGAACTCGTCACCGCCGTCTTCCGCGCGGTAGTGGCGCGCGAGGTGGCCGCGGTATCCGCCGCCGCCGCGTCGGGCAGTGCGGTGGAACGGGTCACCGCCGCCGTGGAAACCTTCGCGGGCCGGGCGCTGAAGAATTCGAAACTCGCCTACGTGCTGCTCGCCGAACCGGTCGATCCGGTAGTCGATACCGAGCGCCTGCACTTCCGCCATGCCTTCGCCGAGGCATTCGAATCAGCGGTGGCCGCGGGTGTCGCTCACGGCGAACTGGCCCCGCAGCATCCCCGAACCAGCGCCGCCGCCCTCGTCGGGGCGATCGGCGAGGTGCTCGTCGGGCCGCTCGCGGACGGGCCGCACGGCGAATCCGTTGTCCCCGAACTCGTTTCCTTCGCCGTGCGAGCACTCGGCGTCCGCGCGGGCGCGGTGCCGCAGAGAACAGGAGTGTCCGATGCCGACGCATGAAGTCTTCAACCAGGTTCCGAATATCGTCCCCTTCGACGTCTCGCGTAATCCGGCACTGATCGAGGGACTGCACCGCGAGGGCGCGGGCTGGGCCGAGGCCGAGGTACGCGAACTCGGAGTTCTCGCTGGCGGTTTCGAGGCCCAGGAATGGGGGCGGCTCGCCAACGAGTACCCCCCGGTGCTGCGCACCCACGACCGCTACGGCAATCGTGTCGACGAGGTCGAGTTCCACCCGTACTGGCACGAACTGATGAACGTCGCTGTCACCCACGGGCTGCACGGCTCGCCGTGGCTGGACGAGCGGCCCGGCTCCCACACCGCCCGCGCCGCGAAATTCTTCACCTGGGGCGTCGCGGACGCGGGTCATATGTGCCCGATCTCGATGACCTACGCCGTCGTGCCCGCGTTGCGGCACAATCCACGGCTCGCGGCGGTCTACGAACCGCTGCTCGGCAGTCGCACTTACGATTTCGGTCTGCGCGAGCCCTCCGGCAAGGCCGGACTCATCGCGGGCATGTCGATGACCGAGAAGCAGGGCGGCTCCGATGTGCGGGCCAATACCACCACCGCCACCCCGCTGCCCGACGGCAGCTATCGCATCCTCGGGCACAAATGGTTCACCTCAGCGCCCATGTCGGATATGTTCCTCACTCTCGCGCAGGCCCCGGGCGGACTGTCCTGTTTCCTGTTGCCACGGGTACTGCCCGACGGCAGCCGCAATCCCATTCGCATCCAACGGCTCAAGGACAAACTCGGCAACAAGTCGAACGCGTCCTCGGAGATCGAATACGAGAATGCCACCGGCTGGCTGGTCGGCGGCGAGGGCGCCGGCGTCAAGACCATTATCGAGATGGTGAATATGACCCGGCTCGACTGTGTGATCGGCTCGGCCACCGGAATGCGCGCGGGCGCGGTCTTCGCCGTGCATCACGCCCGGCATCGGGAAGCCTTCGGAGCCAAGCTGATCGATCAGCCCGCCATGCGGAATGTGCTGGCCGACCTGGTGATCGAATCCGACGCCGCGACCACCGTGATGATGCGTCTGGCCGGAGCCACCGATCGCGCGGGCAGTGATCCCGCCGAGGCGGCGCTGCGCCGGATCGCGCTGGCGGTCACCAAGTACTGGGTGTGCAAGCGGGCGCCGTCGCACGCCGCGGAGGCGCTGGAATGTTTCGGCGGCAACGGCTACGCGGAGGAATCCGGAATGCCCCGGCTGTACCGGGAGGCGCCGCTCATGTCGATCTGGGAGGGGTCGGGCAATGTCGCGGCGCTGGACGCGTTGCGCGCCATGGGGCGTCAACCGGAGACGGTGGAGGCATATTTCAACGAGGTGTCACTGGCCAAGGGGGAGAATCCGCGCCTGGACGACGCCATCGCGAAGGTCGGCAAGGAACTGTCCGATCTCAGCGATATCGAATACCGCGCTAGGCGCATCGTCGAACTGATGGCGCTGGTTCTGCAAGGCGCGCAACTGGTTCGCCACGGCCACCCCGCCGTCGCCGACGCGTTCTGCGCGACCCGTCTCGGCGACGACTGGGGTATCGCCTTCGGCACCCTGCCCACGGGCGTCGACACCGGTGCGATCATGGAGCGGGCCTACGTCGCGTAGCCGGTACGTCATCAGCGACCAGCCCCAACAGCGTCACCGCGTCGCGGTCCGGGCTGCCCGGCTCGGCCTGGAACGCGACGAACCGCTGACCATCCGCAGCGGTCAGGATCTCCGAGGTCAGCTCCATCCGGCCCACCGCCGGATGCCGGAAGATCCGCCGCGTGCCGCGCTTGATCCGCACGTCGTAATGCGCCCACAGCTCCTCGAAATCCACGCTTGCCGAACATAATTCGCTTGTGAGCGCGGTCATCTCGGTCGCGTGTGTGCCCGCGCCCTGCACCACCCGCAGATGGGCCACACAATCCCGTGCCATCCCCGCCCAATCCTCGAACACCGCACGCGCCGCGGGATGGGTGAACACATACCGAATCAGATTGCGTCGCACTGGTTCCCAGTCCGCGATACCCGACAGCAACCGCACTCCCTCGGGGTTGGCGGCCAGCAGATCACTCACCTGATCCAGCACGAAAGCCGGCGTGGGACGCACCGATTCCAGCAGCGAGACCATCCCCGCCCCGGCAGGCCCTGCCGGTGCAGCCGCGAGCACCATCCGCGCACCCGCCAGCCGGGCCAACTGTTCCGGATGGGCGCTCCCCTCGCGGTCCAGCAACAGCGCCGATGCCAGCGTGGCCAGCACCTCCCGACTCGGATTGCGGTCGCGGCCTTGCTCCAGCCGGATGTAGTAATCGACACTCAGCCCTGCGAGTCGTGCCTGCTCTGCACTCCCACTGTCACCTCGATCGCAGACGAGCCAACTGTGGACTGTCACCGCCCTCTAACAATCCGGGTGACACTTCAGTCAACGGTATGGCCTAGGTTCTGTCTCCCAATCGTCTGATTAGTCAGCTTGGAGTGGCCGGTGGTGCATCATGTCCGCTGTGGCGAGGTCGGCGGGTGATCGGTTTCA
>NZ_JBEXFQ010000049.1:0-35024 GCF_040606855.1 Nocardia sp. NPDC005366 | reverse complement strand
CGGGATTGATCAGCGCCTCGTGCTGGGCGCACGCCGGGTATTCCATGGCGTTGCGCACACGCCGTTCACACTCGTAGTCGAACTACTTGACCTGGTACATCCAGATCTGGATGTTCGACAGCTCGCCGGTCTCGTTCCACTTGTACTGACGGGCAACACCGATGCCGTCGTAATTGCGCACATAGTCGACGAGATCCGCGCGGGTCACCTTACCCGCGGCGATACCCTTGAGCACGATCGTGGTGAGGTCATACCCCTCGACCGAGTAGACGCCGGGCGCCTGACCGTTGAGTGCCTTGTACTCCGCGGTGAACTTCTCCGGGGCCGGGCTGCACGGGCACGACAGGTACGCGTCCTTGGCCGAACCGCCTGCCTGACGCACGAATTCGGGATCGTTGCTGCCGTCGGCGGAGACGAAGGTCGCCGTCACGCCACCGGTGCGCAGCTGCTGCACGAACGGCGCCGACTCGGCGTAGTAGCCCGCGTAGAAGATCGCGTCAGGCTTGGCGGCGGACAGCTTGGAGACGGCGGCGGAGAAGTCCTTGTCGCCTTCCTTCACACCGATCGCGCAACTGGGATCGACCGCCGAACCCGCCGAGGCGGTGAACGCGTCGGCCAGGCCCTTGCCGTAGTCGGTGTTGTCCACCACGACGCAGAGCTTCTTGTAGCCGAGCTTGCCGGTCAGGTACTTCGCGACCGCGGGGCCCTGCGAGTTGTCGTTGCCGAGGCCGCGGAAGAAGGTCTTCCAGCCGTTCTGGGTCAGCGTCGGGTTGGTGGCCGATGCCGTCAGCGTCGGCATACCCGCCTCGCTGAGAATTCCACCGGTCGCCTTGGTCTCACCGGAGAAGGTGGGGCCGATCAGCGCGACGATATTGGGATCGCTGACGATTGTCGGAATGACCTGGGTCGCGATCTGCGCCTTACCCTCGGTGTCGAATTCCTTGACCTTGACCTGGCAGTCCGGATTCGCCTTGTTGTGCTTGTCGAGGGCGAGTTTCACGCCCATCACGACATTGATGCCGAGAGCCGCGTTGCCGCCGGTGAGCGGGCCCGCCATGCCGATGGTCAGCGGAGCGCACTTCGCCTTGCCGTCGCCCGCCGGATCCGCCGCGGTGCCGCCATCGCTCACGGGAACCTCGTTGCCCTGGGTGTCGAGTTGCACGACCGGCTGGATGGAAAGGTCGGCGCTGCCACCGCCGCCGCCATCGGTCGACTTATCACTACACCCCGACAACACCAGAGCGGCGGCAGCGCCGATCACCACCACGCCACGCGTCGTACGACTGCGCCATGTCGAACTAAGCACGTCTCACCTCTACGTCCTGTGCTCCCCCCGGCTCCCGGAGGAGGCCAACCACGTCAGCCCGGTCAGAACATAGCGTTGGTACGTTAGATCCGCATCACATTCGCATCATGCAGGCGATATCGTGTCGAATTCTTTTTTACGATTACGTTTCGAATGAGTAAAATTTCCGGCCGCAACCGGATGGCGGGCCGAATTGCCGGTCACTTCGGAGTCAGATTCTCCAGCACCACCTCGGCTACCGCTTTCATGGTAGTGCGCCGGTCCATCGCCGTCCGCTGAATCCACTTGAACGCCTGTGGCTCCGACAACCCCTGGGTCTGCATCAGCACACCCTTGGCGCGTTCGACGAGTTTACGAGTCTCCAGGCGATCGGAGAGGTTCGCGACCTCGCTCTCCAGCGCGGTGATCTCATGGAAACGGCTGGCCGCCAACTCGATGGCGGGCACCAGATCCGACTTGGTGAACGGCTTGACCAGGTAGGCCATCGCTCCCGCGTCGCGCGCCCGCTCGACTAGATCCCGCTGACTGAACGCGGTGAGAATCACCACCGGCGCAACACGTTTCGACGCGATCTCGGCCGCGGCATCGATACCGTCGCGACGCGGCATCTTCACATCCATGATGACGAGATCGGGACGATGCTCCACCGCGAGATCGACCGCCTGCTGTCCGTCTCCCGCCTCGCCGACGACCTGATACCCCTCTTCGGTCAGCATCTCGACCAGATCCATGCGAATGAGCGCCTCGTCTTCGGCGACGACGACCCGCTTCGCCCCGGCGTCCTGCTTCGTGCCGGCGCCCCCTGCTGTAGTGCTCATAGGTAGACCCCTCTGGTTCCGATGCCTGTCCCGACACGCCGGGCGGAGCCATGACGGCAAACCCGGTTCCTGTCGAAGACCAGGCCTCGCCATCGCGCCACCCGGTACGCATTCGAGTGATGTAGAGAGTACCTTTCAGTTTCGCGGAGAACGCAGATACCCTGCGCAAAGAGCGTGCGGCGTGGTGCAAGTCGCAACCCATTCGCGGTAGGAGCCCCCGACCCGCTATAGTTCTCCTCCGGTGCGCCGGGTTGGCGGAACTGGCAGACGCGACGGTCTCAAAAACCGTTGTCCGAAAGGACGTGTGGGTTCGAGTCCCACACTCGGCACCGAGGTGGAGGGCGGTTGTCTAGGCAACCGCCCTTCCTGATCTCCCACGGAGGCCGCAACCGGTCCGCAACGAGTCGGGTGCCGATCCCCCCGTCCTCGTCTTCTCGACACGCCCGGTCACACCGGACGACCCAGTGCCCGATACCGCCGATGGGCACCGCCGCCTCGGCGCGATCGGCTGTCCGGACAGGTGAACTGCGGCGGCCTGTCGTTCGTTGTTCATGACGTGGTGGCGAAACGCCAGGTATGCGGAAGTACAGCTGAAACTCACGGGGGGTCGGGCGCCGGTCGGCGCCCCCGCTCGATGGGGTGCGGCGTTATCTGTCGCCTCGGGCGGCGGAGAGGCGGGGTCGAATGCGGGTCAACAGGACGACGGTGGAGCTGTCCGAATATCCGGATCTGGTCGTCATCTATCTCGGAATGCGGGTGCGTAAACCCAGGGGGATCGCGCGCCTGCTCGGATTGGGGCCGAAACTGTATCGCTCACATCGGGACAAGCCCGACGGGCTGCTCTCGCACGAGGATGTGGTGTGGGGACTGTTCCCACCGCACTGGGGCGCGCGCCAGTATTGGCGAGATCTCGACAGCCTGGAGCGATGGACGCGGTCGGCGCCGCATCGGGATTGGTGGCAGAAATTCCTCCGCGATTCCGGGGGCACCGGATTCTGGCACGAGGCCTATTTCGCGCGCGGCGGGATCGACGCCATGTACGACGATATGGACCCAGGGACCGGGCTGGCGCGATTCGCACCCGTCGTATCCTCGCGCGGGCGAATGTTCTCCACGCGGGGCCGGGTTTACGACAAACCGGCCGAAGTCGCGCCGGTTGTTTCCGAAACCGATTATTACCGCGACGAATCCGAGTGAGCGGCGCCACATTTCGCGCCGGAGGGTTGGACCTCGCCCCGGATGGGTACGTTACTCGTACGCCCGCGGGCCGTTTCGTGACGAGTAGCGAGCGGCAGCGCGAATACCCGGGTGCGCTTCGTGTACGGCATCCGACCCGTAGGTGAATATATCGGCGCGCACCTGTGATTCGCCCTTTTCCGGCTTCTGGACCGATAACGGGCGGATTACGGTGACCATATGCACGTCCTGTTCGTCTGCAACGGCAATGTCTGTCGGTCGGTGATCGCCGAACGAGTCGCCCGCGCCGTCGCGGTCGAACACCGCATCGCGAATCTGACCGCCGAAAGCGCCGGAACCCGCGCGCTGGTCGGCTTTCCGGCCGAACCCCTCGCCGCGCAGACCATCGCCGGACTCGGCGCCGACCCGGCGGGCTTCCGTGCGCGCAAACTGAAGCCGGAAATGATCGACAGGGCGGATCTGGTTCTCGCCATGACCGAGCAGCTGCGCGATCACGCGGCGGCGATGGCGTTCGGGGCATGGCCGCGCACCTTCACCCTGCTGGAAGCGCACCGCATCGCCAAGGTCACCGGCGCGCGCACCATCGCCGAACTGCACCGATCCCGCGACAATCTCTCCCTCGTCGGCCGGGAGAACATCGCGGACCCGATCGGGTTGTCCGAGGCCGCGTTCTGCGAGGTCGGCGACCGAATCGCCGAGGCATTGGTACCGCTGTTGCTCGCCGTGGCGCAGCACGAGCAACCGCACCGGGACGTCGGCGCGCGGCCCGGCCTGGTGATGCGACCGGCAGCGCATTCGGCCCCGCTCACGTCTCTTCTGGCGGCGCAACGAATACGGTGAGTGGGGCGAATACAACGATTCCACCCCGACTGTGTCGCTGGCGCCCATCGAGGGATTACACTCCCGGCGAACAAACTTCCGCCGTTGATGGTTCGACACACGACAGGAATCAGACATGCCGAAACGAATTTCGGATGTTTCTCTCCATGTTTATGTGACACCGGAAGCCCTCGAGCGCGTCGTCGAGACGGTGCGCGGGGTGGTCGACGATCATCTGGAGGAGCGCGACGTCTTCGCGTGGCGATTCACCCTGCCGGTCGACACCGAGGATCCCGTTCATATCGTGCTCGAAACCCAGTGGCGCGTAGATCATCCCGATCAGGAGCCGGACGACCATCGGACCTACGAAATCGCGCTGAGCCTGGTCGGCGCGCCGCGTGATCTGACCGCGCAGGGGCTCGCCGCGCTGGAGCGCAGGCTGATGCTGGAAACCTCGGGCGGCGTCGTCGATCCCGGTATCCCTCGTACCATCCGGACGCAACGCCGCGACAGCTTCGATTTCGAGACCGAGCGGGAAAGCCTGTAGGACAGCCGAAGACGAGAGGGCCCCGCCATCGGGATTCTCGATGGCGGGGCCCCGGCTCTCAGCGTCTCAGCGTCTCAGCGTCGCGCCGGGAAGTGCCGGATCATGCCCTCTTGCACGGTGGTGGCGAGCAACTCACCGCTGCGCGAGTAGAACCGGCCGGTGGCCAGGCCGCGTGAACCCGCGGCGACCGGGGATTCCGTGGCGTAGAGCGCCCACTCGTCGAAGCGGAACGGGCGGTGGAACCAGATCGAGTGGTTGACCGTCGCGGCGACGATGCGATCCAGACCCCAGGAAAGTCCGTGCGTGGTGATGATGGAGTCGAGAATCGTCGTATCCGACGAATACCCCAGTGTCGCAACGTGGATCAGCGGATCATCGGGAAGCGGGCCATCGGCCTTCATCCAGACCCGGTTGTGGTTGAGCTGCTCCCCGGTCCCCTTCATGATCCAGGCCGGGTCGTTCGTGTAGCGCATATCGATCGGATGCGGCGCATCGACGAACATCCGCAGCTTGTCCTCGAAACCCGCGAAATGCTCCTCCACGCGCGGCAGCCCGTCGGGATCGGGCACCTCCGGCTTGTCGTGGGCATGTTCGAGGCCCTTGGCCCACTCCTGGAACGCCGCGAGCATGACGAACAGTTCCTGCCCGTCCTGAGTGGCGGTGACGGTCCTGTTGGCCAGCGAACGGCCGTCCCTGTGCCGGTCGACCCGATACTCGATCGGCTGCTTCACATCGCCGCCGCGCACGAAATGCGCGTTGACGACGTGCAGCGGCCGGTCGCCCGCGGTGCGGCCCGCCGCGATGATCCCCTGTGCGACCAATTGTCCGCCGAACGTCCTGCTCGACACCTTCGCCGGGTGCCTGCCGACGAAGACGTCCTCATCGATCTGCTCCAGATCGAGCAGTCCCAGCAGGACATCCAGATCCGCCCCCCCGGCCGAATCGACGCCGACGGAGCCGCCTAGGGCAGCTGACATTTAATGGTCCTCCTCGCCGATGCGATGGACGTGGATCAGGTTGGTCGACCCGACAGTACCGGGCGGGGAACCCGCCACGATGACCACCAGGTCTCCCTTCTCATATCGGCCCATCGACAGCAGCGATACATCGACCTGGTGAATCATGGCATCGGTGGTCTTCACCGTCGGCACGATGAAGGTTTCGGTACCCCAGGTCAGCGCCAGTTGGCTACGCACCTCGGGAAGCGGGGTGAACGCGAGCAAGGGCAGCGGGGTGTGCAGCCGGGCCAGCCGCCGCACGGTGTCACCGGACTGGGTGAAGGCGACGAGCGCCTTGGCATTGAGCCGCTCACCGATATCGCGGGCGGCGTAGGAGATCACGCCGCGCTTGGTGCGCGGCACGTGGGTCAGCGGCGGCACGCGCGTCGATTCGGTTTCCACCGCGTGCACGATGCGCGCCATGGTGCGCACCGTCTCGATCGGGTACGCGCCGACCGAGGTCTCACCGGACAGCATCACCGCGTCGGCGCCGTCGAGCACGGCATTCGCGACATCGGAGGCCTCGGCCCTGGTCGGGCGCGAATTCTCGATCATCGACTCGAGCATCTGGGTCGCCACGATGACGGGTTTGGCGTTCTCCCTTGCCATCTGAATGGCGCGTTTCTGCACGATCGGCACCTGCTCCAACGGCAGTTCCACACCGAGATCGCCGCGCGCCACCATGACGGCGTCGAAGGCGAGCACGATGGCCTCGAGATTATCGATGGCCTCCGGCTTCTCCAGTTTGCCGATCACCGGCACCCGGCGGCCGACCCGGTCCATGATGTCGTGCACCAACTCGACGTCCGAGGGCGAGCGCACGAAGGACAGCGCGATGAAATCGACGCCGAGTTTCAGCGCGAATTCCAGATCCTCGATATCTTTTTCGGACAGGGCGGGTACCGAGACGTCCATGCCGGGCAGCGAGACGCCCTTGTTGTTGGAGACGGGGCCGCCCTCGGTGACGCGACACACCACGTCGTTGCCGTCGACGCGGGTGACGGTCAGACCGACCTTGCCGTCGTCGACGAGGAGGCGATCGCCCGCTTTGGCGTCGGCGGCCAATTCCTTGTACGTGGTCGAGACGCGGTCGTGCGTGCCATCGACATCGTCCACGGTGATGCGGACTTCCTCGCCGGTGGCCCAGACCGTGCGGCCCTCGATGAACCGCCCGAGCCGGATCTTGGGCCCCTGTAGGTCGGCGAGTATGCCGACCGCTCGACCGAGGTGGTCGGAGGCCTCACGCACCTTCTTATAGTTCTCGGCATGGTCGGCGTGTTCCCCGTGGCTGAAATTCAGCCGGGCGACATCCATGCCGCTCTCGACGAGTTCGCGGATACGGTCCTCGGTGGCAGTGGCCGGGCCGAGCGTGCACACAATCTTCGTCCGTCGCATCACGGGTAAGAGCCTAATCCCGATGGGGTACCGGGGCCTGTGCTGGCCTCGGTGAAACCTGGGTGAAAAGAATGCACAGGGGCCGTCGGCCGCGCGAGGAGAACCCTCACCGCACGATATGCCAGGCCGTGGAGGCCGGGTCCGCGCGCTGGATCGCGCAGATCATTCCGGTCGCAGCCCGCGGGGTCGCCGCGGAGGTGAGAAATCCGAGGCAGGCGCCTCACGGGCGGGCTCGTGCGCGCAGCCCCGAGTAGGGCGGCGAGGACTGTATAGTTCCCTTGACACGCCACATTACGCGGAGGTGACAACGGCATCACCCGGCTGCCTGCGACGACGATCGGGCGATGCTGCCGCGTGGACGCCGGACCCGATGCCACCGGCCAGAGACTCCCGTGCGCGCTGTTGGATCACCGCGTACCGGACAGGTGCCGACGAACGCGAAACGGGCACCCCGCCGGTGCGGCGGGATGCCCGTTTCGGGTCTTCGGTCGGCGAATCAGCCGCGCAGCGGACGCCCCTCGGCGTCGGGCACCTTGCCGGTGATCATCATGATGCCGTCGATCAGCGACCAGATACCGCAGCCGCCACAGGTGACCAGTTGCAGGATGGCGATGGTGGTGTGGCCGGTGTAGAAGCGGCCGACACCGAAACTACCCAGGAACAACTGGAGCAGACCCGCGGTCAGCTTCTCCTTGTCGGAATACGGCGTGCCATACATATCGCGGCCGTAGGGCGCTTCGGCGTCAGGCGGGTAACCACCCGGCTGACCGCCGTACTGCGCGGGCGGGTATCCACCCGGCTGCTGGCCGTACTGCGGCTGCGGCGGCTGGCCGTATTGGGCCTGCTGGGCGTAGGGATCGCTGGGCGGCTGGTTGTACTGCGGCTGTCCCGGCGCGGCCCCCGGCTTGTTCAGATCAGGACCCGTTCCGGGCGGACCGTACTGGGGACCACCGGGGTTCTGCTGGTAGGGGTCGGTCACGAAATGTCCTCCTCATTTTGTGCGGGCGCTCCCCCGCCTGTGGCGCGTCCACTGCCGGACGCCGGGTACCGCGACCATCTTCGCCACGGACCGGCGGATTCGACAGCCGAGCCGGATTCGGAGTTGTCCCATCGAGATCCAACCCCGAAACCTGCTCGATGTCGTGTCCGACTCGGCGGCTTCGCCAGACTCTACTGTCTCCGGCTCCGCTATGCCGACCTCGGCCGACTCGGCGTCCGGCGAACGGTTCGCCGGACTCGCTACCGTTATCGCGAGAGATGATCGATCCGTTGCCGTTCCGGCTGCCGAAGTTTCGCTCGCGGTGCGGAATCGACGCGCTCGTGCCCGCGATGGCGCGGCGCTCAGGACTTGTCTGCGGTGTCCTTCTTACCGTCGGTGGACTCGTTCTCGCTGGTGGAAGCCGAATCGTCGGTGTCGTTCACGCCGGATGCGGCAGACTCGCCGGATTCGCTGGCAGACGCGGGCTTCGAAGTAGCGGAGGAGGTTTCGCTCGGCTCGGCGGCGCTACTGGCCCCGTCCTCGTCCACCACAGCGGACGTTTCGGCAGTGCCGGATTCCGGGCCCGCGGCGGAGGTGGCGGCCGGTTCGGGCTTCTCGCCCTCGGGGGGCTTCACCGTCGCGCCGGACTTCGCTTCGGTCTCCGAAGCATCCGCCTCGTTCTTCTTCGCCTCATCGGATGTCCCAGCGTCATCGGATGTCCCATCGTCATCGGATGTCCCACCGTCATCCGACGCGGCCTCCGCATCCGCGATCCCCGCGACCGCGGCAGCCGCTTGCGCCCGCTCACCCGCGGCGCGCAACTCGGAGAACTGCCACGGCCACGGGCGTTTCACGGCGTCGGGCTGCAACATATCCACCGTTTCACGGCCCTTGGTGGCGAAGACGAAGTAGACGATGGCAGCGAGGAACACCAGGGCGGAGGTGAAGGAGTTGACGCGGATACCGGCGATATGGGTGGCCTCGTCGTCGCGCAATAGCTCGACCACGAAGCGGCCGACGCAGTATCCGGCGACGTAGAGCGCGAACAGACGGCCGTGGCCGATGCGGAAACGTTTGTCGAGCTGCACCAGTAGCACGACGATGAGCAGGTTCCACACCATCTCGTAGAGGAAGGTCGGCTGAACGACCTTCTCGACGACGCCGGTGGAGACGCCGTTCATCATGTCCAGCTTGCCGTTGTCGTCGAAGCGCAGGTAGATCTCCAGGCCCCACGGCAGATCGGTTTCGCGACCGTAGAGCTCCTGGTTGAAATAGTTGCCGAGCCTGCCGATGGCCTGGGCGAGCAGAATCGGCGGCGCGACGGCATCGCCGAACGCGGGCAACGGGATTCGATAGACCCGGCAGCCGATCCAGGCGCCGATGCCGCCGAGGAAGACCGCGCCCCAGATACCGAGTCCGCCCTGGTAGATCTTCAGCGCGTCGACCGGATGACCTCCGTCGCCGAAATACTTCTGCCAGTCCGTGGCCACGTGGTAGAGCCGTCCACCGATGAGACCGAACGGCACCGCGAACATCGCGACGTCGAGCACCGTGCCGGACCGGCCGCCACGCTCCTGCCAGCGCCGTTCACCCCACCAGATGGCGACGACGATGCCGATGATGATGCACAGGGCGTAGGCCCGTAGCGGGAACGGGCCTATCTGCCACACGCCCTGCGAGGGGCTGGGAATGTAGGCCAGCACGTCGCTGTTGGCCACGGCGCTGTCTGCCAGGACTCGTAAGGTCACGGTCGCCACCGTAGCGGAGGGTGGCCCCCCGATGAGCGCCGCGGTCCGATCACACCGGCGTCGTCGCCACCGTCGGGCGACGGCCGATGCGGCAGCGGCAGCCATCGCGACGCGCGGGCCGCCGCTGTATCAGGACGAAACGGTCGCGGAGCGAACGCCTTCGGCGAGTTCGGAGGTCAGCGCGCGGACCGCGTCCAGGCTGTCGGCGGCGGCGCTGACCAGCGCCGAGCCGACGATGACTCCGTCTGCGTAGGAGGCGATCTCGGCCGCCTGCGCACCCGATCGAACGCCGAGTCCGACGCCGATCGGAATATCGGAATGGGCGCGGATACGCGCGCACAGGGCAGGCGCCGCCGACGACACCATGTCACGCGCACCCGTCACGCCCATGGTCGAGGCCGCGTAGATGAACCCGCGCGACGCCTCGAGCGTCTTGACCAGCCGCTCCTCGGTGGAGGACGGCGCGACCAGGAAGATACGATCCAGATCGTGCGCGGCCGAGGCGACGAACCAGTCGTCGGCCTCCTCCGGGATGAGATTCGGGGTGATGATGCCCGCGCCGCCGGCACCGGCCAGATCCCGCGCGAACCGGTCGACGCCATAGCTCAGCACCGGATTCCAGTAACTCATGACCACGGCTTGGCCGCCCACGTCGGTGATCGCCTCGACCACGGAGAACACGTCGCGGACGCGGACGCCGCCGCGCAGCGCCTGTTCGGCCGCAGCCTGGATGGTCGGCCCGTCCATCACCGGATCGGAGTAGGCGACGCCGACTTCCACGATGTCGCATCCGGATTCGACCATCGCCCGGCATGCCGCGATGGACCCGGCGAGATCGGGAAAGCCCGCGGGCAGATAGCCGATCAGCGCGGCCCTGCCTTCGGCCCGCGCCGAGGCGAAGGTGTTGGCGAGACGGGATTGCTGACTCATGCGCCGGTCTCCTCGTTGTGCTCGTCGAACAGACCGAACCAGCGGGCCGCGGTGTCCATATCCTTGTCGCCGCGCCCGGAGAGATTGACCAGGATGATCGCGCCGGGACCGAGTTCCTTGCCCAGTTTCAGCGCGCCCGCGACGGCGTGCGCGGATTCGATGGCGGGGATGATGCCTTCGGTGCGGCTCAGCAGCAGCAGCGCGTCCATCGCCTCGGTATCGGTGATCGGCCGGTATTCGGCGCGCCCGATATCCTTGAGGAAGGCATGTTCCGGGCCGACCCCCGGGTAGTCGAGACCCGCCGAGATCGAATGCGATTCGATCGTCTGGCCGTCCTCGTCCTGTAGCAGATACGAGTAGGCGCCTTGGAACGCGCCGGGCGTACCACCGGTGAAAGTCGCGGCATGCCTTCCGGATTCGACGCCCTCGCCCGCCGCCTCGTAACCGATCAGCCGAACGTCGGTGTCATCGAGGAAGGGGTGGAAGATGCCGATGGCGTTGGAACCGCCGCCGACACACGCCACCACCGCGGCGGGCAGCCCGCCGGTGTGCGCCCGCACCTGGGCGCGCGCCTCCAGACCGACGACACGCTGGAAATCGCGCACCATCATCGGGAACGGATGCGGGCCCGCCGCGGTACCGAAGCAGTAGTAGGTGGCCTCGGCATTGGTGACCCAGTCGCGCAACGCCTCGTTGATCGCGTCCTTGAGGGTCTGCGAACCGGTGGTCACCGACACCACTTCGGCGCCGAGCAGACGCATCCGCGCCACATTCAGCGCCTGCCGCGCGGTGTCGACGGCGCCCATGTAGACGACGCATTCGAGCCCGAGCAGCGCGCACGCGGTCGCTGTCGCGACGCCGTGCTGGCCCGCGCCGGTCTCCGCGATGACGCGGGTCTTGCCCATCCGCTTGGCGAGCAGCGCCTGGCCGAGCACGTTGTTGATCTTGTGCGAACCGGTGTGGTTGAGATCCTCGCGCTTGAGCAGAATGCGCGCGCCACCGGCGTATTCGGCCAGCCGCTTGCATTCGAAGACCGGCGAGGGCCGCCCGGTGTAATCGCGCTGCAACCGGTCCAGCTCATCGAGGAAGGTCGGGTCCAGCCTGCATTTGTCGTATTCGGCGGTGACCTCCTCGATCACCGCCATCAGCGCCTCGGGCACATGCCGACCGCCGTAGACGCCCCAGTGGCCGCCCTGATCCGGTTCGTGCGCGCTGCGCTCGTGGACGCCCTGACTGGCCTTGGGCAGGGACGGCGTCGCCATCATCGGCCCCTGCGGGCAGGTTTGGGGCAGGACGGATGGGTGCCCGCCGTGACCAGCTGCAACACAGCCGCACGGGGATCGCCGCTGGTCACCAAGCCCTCGCCGACGAGAACGGCATCGGCGCCCGCGCCCGCGTAGGCGAGCAGATCGGCCGTGCCGCGCACACCCGATTCGGCGATCCGGATGACATCGGTCGGCAGTCCGGGGGCGATCCGGGCGAATACATCGCGGTCGACCTCGAGGGTTTTGAGATTACGGGCGTTCACACCGATCACCGACGCGCCCGCTTCGAGGGCACGATCGGCCTCTTCCTCGGTATGCACCTCGACCAGGGCGGTCATGCCGAGTGATTCGGTGCGATCGATCAGCGAGGAGAGCACATCCTGTTCCAGTGCCGCCACGATCAGCAGGATCACATCCGCGCCGTGCGCGCGGGCCTCGTGGATCTGGTAGGGACCGACCACGAAATCCTTGCGGAGGATCGGGATGTTCACCGCGGCGCGCACGGCGTCCAGATCGTCGAGGGAACCGCCGAAGCGACGGCCCTCGGTGAGCACGCTGATGATGCGCGCGCCGCCGTCCTCGTACGCCTTGGCCAGGCTGGCCGGGTCGGGGATGTCGGCGAGGGCGCCCTTGGACGGACTGGCCCGCTTGACCTCGGCGATGACGCCGATGCCGTCCTCCAGCAGTGCGGCGCGGCCGTCGAGCGGCGCGGGAGCCCGGGTCGCGGCGGCTTTGATGGCCTGGAAGTCCAGGACGGCTTCCCGAGCGGCCACATCCGCGCGGACCCCGTCGAGAATCGAGTCGAGTACCGTCATCTGGCTCGAATCCTTTCTGGGGAGACGGACTTGCTGCCTGAGAATCCCCCCAGGCGCTGTCTCACCGATGCTGACAAAGAATAAATGGCGTGCTCTTTTCCGATCGCGGCGGGGTTGGCCCGGCGTCGACCTATCCGGTCGGGCAGACGAGGCGACACCCGGCGTGCGGTGTGCGCGGTGACGTCAACGGTCATTTCCACCGGATTCGCCGCCGCGGGACTTCACGGTCGCCGCGTCCGGATTCGCGGCCTCCTCGGTCGGGTCGGTGCCCGCGTCGAGCGCGTCCCACAGCACCCGCTCGGACAGACCCGCCGCGGGGGCGTCGGCACGGGTGACCTGCTCGGTGGCGGCGGCGCGACGGAATACCGGATTGTCGTATTTGCCCGACAGCTGCGCGGTCTCCCTTGGCATCCGCGCGAGCAGCACCGCGGCGACGAAGGCGGCCACGGCGGCGGCCAGCGTGAGCCAGGCGGGCATCGGCGCGGCGACCACCTCGGTGACGGTCGCGCGGCCGGGAAGTTCGGCCAGCGTCGCGGCACGCTCGTCGGTCGCGCCGGAACCGGTCAGCAACGCGAAGGAGGGTACCGCGGTCACCGCGGCGACAAGGCCTATGAGCACCCCGACCATGCGACGCAACCAGCCGCGCGTGGCGAGCACGGCCGCGATGGCGGCGAGCAGCACCAGCGCGAGCGGGGTGAGCGCACCGAACCAGTCGCTGCCGTCGAGTTCGTCGGTCCTCGCCTCGGTCAGGCCGTCGGTGGAGGACACCGTGACCCATGTCAGGCGCGCGGAACCCCACATCGCGGCGGCGGCCAGCGCCATGAGCACGATCGCGCCGACCGGGTATCTGCGTCCCTGCCGCACCCGGCTCGGCCCGCCACTCGGGTCGGCCTCCTCGGTCGCCGCATAGTCGGTCGCCGCATAGTCGGTCGCCGCAGTATCGGTCGCCGCAGAATCGGTCGCCGCGGGATCTGTCATCGCGGGCCGCTGTCGTCCGGAGTGCGCGGGGTTCGCGGCTCGGCACCGTAGGCGCGCACGGTTTCGGCCGCCGCGATGGCCTTGAGCACAGCCATCGCCTTGTTCCTCGACTCGATGTCCTCGTACTCGGGATCGGAGTCGGCGACGATGCCCGCGCCCGCCTGCACGTAGGCCGTGCCGTCCTTGAGCAGGGCGGTGCGAATGGCGATGGCGGTATCGGCGTCCCCGGCGAAATCGAGGTACCCGACGACACCGCCGTAGACGCCACGGCGGGTGGGCTCCAGCTCCTCGATGAGTTCCATCGCCCGCACCTTGGGTGCGCCCGACAGCGTGCCCGCCGGGAAGCAGGCGTTCACCGCATCCAGCGCGATCCGGCCGGGAGCGAGTCTGCCGGAGACGGTCGAGACCAGATGCATGACGTGGCTGTAGCGCTCGATGTGGCGGTACTCGGTGACCCGCACGGTGCCGGGCTGACAGACCCGGCCCAGATCGTTGCGCCCCAGATCGACCAGCATCAGGTGTTCGGCGTTCTCCTTCTCGTCGGCCAGCAGCCCCTTCTCCAGCAGCAGATCGTCTTCCTCGGTGACGCCGCGCCAGCGGGTGCCCGCGATCGGATGCGTCGTCGCGACGCCGTCCTGCACGGTCACCAGGGATTCCGGGCTGGAACCGACGATGGAGAACGCGGTGCCGCCGTCACCGTCGGGAATATGGATCAGGTACATGTACGGACTCGGATTGGAGGCGCGCAGCATCCGGTACAGATCCACCGGCGCGCCGTCGTAGTCCATCTCGAAACGCTGTGAGAGCACCACCTGGAAGGCTTCGCCCGCCTCGATCTCCTTGACCAGCCGTCGCACACCGGCGCCGAACTCCTCGGGGGTGCGCCTGCGCCGGTACCTCGGCTCGGGCTGGTCGAAAACCGACACCGTGGAAGGCGCGGGCGCGGCGAGGGCGGCGGTCATCCGGTCGAGGCGGGCGACGGCGTCGTCATACGCCTCGTCCACGCGCTCGGCGGTGCCGTTCCAGTTCACCGCGTTGGCGATCAGCGTGATAGCGCCCTCGTGGTGGTCGAAAGCGGCCAGATCGGTGGCGAGCAGCAACACCATCTCGGGCAATCGCAGATCATCGGCGGCCAGTTCGGGCAGACGTTCGATTCTGCGCACCGCGTCGTACCCGAGATAACCGACCATGCCGCCGGTCAGCGGGGGCAGGCCGGGCAGGCGTTCGGTGCGCAGCAGCTCCAGCGTTTCGCGCAGCGCGAGCAGCGGATCACCACCCGACGGCGCGTCCGCCGGGGTATTGCCGAGCCATGCCGCCTCGCCGTCGATCACGGTCAGCGCCGAAGGACTGCCCGCGCCGATGAAGGACCAGCGCGACCAGGATCGGCCGTTCTCCGCGGACTCGAACAGGAAGGTGCCCGCCCGGTCACCGCCGAGTTTGCGGTAGGCCGACAGCGGGGTCTCCGAGTCCGCCAACACTTTTCGGGTCACCGGTACCACCCGATGCTCCGCGGCGAGGGCATGGAACTGTTCGCGGGTCGTGGTGGTTGGAGTCGACGCGCCAGGCATGACCCCATCATCCCAGGAGCGGATCCCCCGCTTACCGGCGGTGTCCACCAGGCCCGCGGGCGGGGGTTGCCAGCACGACCGGCGAAGTAATCCGGGCTGGCGTCGCGGGCGCCGCCTCCCCCGCCGTCGCCGTCGTAACGTCGTCCGCGATGCGGTAATTCACCGACGACGGGTAGTGTCCGGACCATGCAGACAGGTCAGCTCGCCCCGCACTTCGAGCTTCCCGATCAGTCCGGTACGCCCCGTTCGCTCGAAGCGCTGCTCGCGGACGGCCCCCTGGTTCTGTTCTTCTACCCCGCCGCCAACACCCCCGTGTGCACCGCCGAAGCCTGCCACTTCCGGGATCTGGCCGCCGAATTCCAGAAGCTCGGCGCGTCGTGCGTCGGGATCAGCACCGACGGCGTCGACACCCAGGCCGGTTTCGCCGCCGCCCAGGGCCTCGGCTACCCGCTGCTGTCGGACCCGGACGGCGCGGTCGCCGCCGCGTTCGGCGTGAAGCGCGGGTTGCTCGGCAAACTCGCTCCGGTGAAACGCCAGACATTCGTCATCGATACCGATCGCTCGGTGTTGAAAGTCATCACCGGCGAACTGCGCGCCAAGGTGCACGCCGACGAGGCGCTGGCGTTCCTGAGCGAGCGCGCCGAATAGCGCTGGTTCGTTCCCGCGTGCGCGGCTCGGAATCCGCCCGCTGACCTATTTCGGGCTCGACGGCCTGTTCGGTCGGCCGGGGCCCCACGCGAGCCGTCGGATACCCACCGCCGGCCTACTCGACAATGCGGCTGTCGGCCGACTCGGCACTGCCCGTCAGCCCGTGACGGGTAGAAGTGCGGTCGACTTCGTTCGACGCCGCGCCCGGCGATACCGCGTGTGGCAATAACGCGGCCCTCCCGATTCCGGTTCGGACTCGTACGCGAATCAGCCAGTGGAAACGCTCGCGATCTTCGATGTCCCGACGCCCGATTTCGGCGCGATCGCCCAGCCACTTTCCGGGAAACGCACCGCCCCGTCGACGCGCGTCGGGGCGGTCTGTGAATGACCTCACGACATCCGGCAACTCTGAGACGGTCGAGCGAAGTCGTGGCAAACTCAACATTCGCAGGTGGCAGTGATTGTCGAACGCACGGATTATCGAACGCACGTCGCTGGCTCGAGAGAAGGCGCATGGTGACGAAGTGGCTCGATCCCGTCGAACAGCGGGCGTGGCGCGCGGTAGTGGCGCTCATGACCCGGCTGCCCGGCGCTTTGGATACGCAGCTACAACGTGAATCCGGTGTCACCCATTTCGAGTACTGGGTGCTGACCTTGCTGTCCGAAGAACCCGGCCACCGCCTGCAAATGAGTGATCTTGCCCACAAGGCAAATGCCTCGCTATCACGCCTGTCCCATGTGATCTCCAAATTGGAGCGAATGGGTTTGGCGGAGCGGATCACGACCCAGGGTCGCCGCGGCGTGTACGCGGTTCTCACCGACGCGGGTTATCTGAAGGTGGTGGAGGCCGGGCCCGGATACCTGGACACGGTCCGCCGCCTGGTGTTCGACGGTCTCGATCCGGACGAGACCGCGCGACTGGCCGAACTGAGCGAACTGCTGTCCGCGCGGCTCAGCGAGGTGCTGTCCAAGCCGGGTGCGCCCACCGATCCGGACGAGGACGGCTAGGCAGGCACGAATCAGGCGGGCTCGCCGAGCAGCAGATCGGAGTCGAAGCAGGTATGCGTGCCGGTATGGCAGGCAGCGCCCTCCTGGTCGACGACAAGCAGAATGGTGTCGCCGTCGCAGTCCAGCCGGACCTGGCGCACATATTGGGTGTGGCCCGAGGTCTCGCCCTTGACCCAGTACTCGCCGCGCGAACGCGAATAATAGGTCGCCTTACGGGTTTCCAGCGTGCGGGCCAGCGCTTCGTCGTCCATCCACGCGACCATCAGCACGTCGCCGGTTTCACGCTCCTGCGCGACGGCGGCCACCAGACCCGCGTCGTTACGCTTGAGCCTGGCGGCGATGGCGGGGTCGAGTGTCATATCACCGTTATAACAACACGCGCGGGCCCGGGCGTCGTTGCCCTGCCGTGCGCCTTCGGCCGACCGGATCGACGCTAGTCCTGCTGGGTGGTCTGCAACTCGATCGCCACCAGCAGTTCGACGAGATCGTTGACGCTGCGGACATTGCGGCCGGTGAGCTCCTGAACGCGGCCGAGGCGGTATTTGGCGGTGTTGTGGTGGATGCGCAGTTCCTCGGCCGCCTCGCGCAGATTCATATCGGCGGCGGCGAAGGCCCGAATGGTGTCGGCGAGCACCCCGCCGCGCGTGCGGTCGTCGGCGAGGGCCGCGCCGATGCGCGCGTCGACGAGATGACGGGCGGTTTCGTCGGCGCGCAGCATGAGATAGCGGAACGGGCTCAGCTGCGGCAGCGCCATCACGCCGCCGTCCTCGGGGAGCAATTCCAGCGCGGCCTGCGCCTGCTGGTAGGCCCTCGGAATACCCGCGACGTCGGACACGGCCGGGCTGACGCCGATGGCCAGGGCGATCCCCTCGGCGCGCAATTTCTCCTGCATCGCCCGCAGCCGCTCGCACAGTTCGTCGCTGCTGCCGCTGCGACCGAGGACAGGGATGGCGATGATCTCGCCGCCGCGCACTACCGACAGCGTGCGCAGTCCGTTGACTCCGATACGGGCGGTCGAGGCGGACACCAGATGCCTGACCTCGTTATCGGAATCAGCTGATTCGCCGCGCCGCGCCGCGGAACCGAGGACCACCGCCGTGACGACGACCATCGGCGCGGTGCGTTCGGCGACGATCCCGTGCGCGCTGGCCGTCGACAGCTGCGGGCCGCGCTCGGGCAACATGCCGTCGAGCAGGGATTCGAGCAACTCCCTGCTGTCACAGCCGATTTCGGCCGAGAGGTACTGCTGGAACTCGAGGTAGGCGTTGGCGGCCTGGGTGCTGATCAGATCGCAGAAGCGGGTGAGCGGAACGACCATCGACAAGGTGGCCTCGCGGGCGGCCTCGGACTCCCCCGCGTGCGCGACCATCGATTTCCACGTCGCCTGCTGCCCGAGCCGGAACGCGTTGATGTAGTCGACCAGGGTGAGACCGGACTGCGCGCGCCGCGCGGCGGCCCGCCGAACGTAGGCGAAATCCTCGGGGGTGACCCGCCGCTTGTCCAGCAGGGCTTCGAATCCGGTTCGGTTCAACCGGGCCAGCTGGTCGTGCACATCGGCGCGGAAGCCGGTGTCCAGTGCCGAGTATCCCGGAATCTGGGTGGTGATCGCGGAGATCCCGGCATCGGCGATGTGGTTGGCGTGCTCGAAAACCGTGCCGGCGATACGCCTGCGCTCGGCATATACCGTCTCCGGATCCGAGGTGGCGCGCGAGTGTGATCCAGCTGACATAGTCGGATACTCCATGGCACCGCCCGAGGTGTCAACACACCGCGGGCGACAACCGTCCATGTCCGCGGGGGACAAATTCGCCGTGCGAGTTTGAGCCACAGAGCCCAATGTGTATCGCAACCTGCGATTTTACGCTGGCACGACAGAACGCCGGTAGCAGCCGCGTTGTCCCGCAGAAATTTTCGCCCGCATCGAAAAATGCGGGCCGGAGGACGAATGCTCGACATATCCCATCTGACCGTCCGCTTCGGCGGCATCACCGCGCTGCACGATGTCGGATTCACGGTCGCGCCCGGCGAGATGGTCGGGCTGATCGGGCCGAACGGCGCCGGGAAGACCACCCTGTTCAACTGCATGACACGGCGTTACGAACCGGATTCCGGCACCCTGCGCTACCTGGGCGCGGATCTGGCCGCGGTGCGGCCGGACGCGCTGGCCGGGCTCGGCATCGCACGAACCTTCCAGAATCTCGGCTTGTTCCCGCACTTGTCGGTCCGGGACAACGTCTTGGTCGGCGCGCATCATCGCGCCGGAGCCGGATTCGTCTCGGCGGCATTGCGATTGCCACGGGTACGCCGTGAGGAGCGGCGGTTGCGCACCGAAGTGGACGCACTGATCGAGCGGTTGGATCTGGCCGACGTGGCCGAACATCCGGCCAGCGGTCTGCCGTTCGGGACGCTCAAACGTATCGAGTTGGCCCGCGCGCTCGCGGTCGAGCCGCGACTGCTGCTGCTCGACGAACCCGTGAACGGATTGAGTCACGGCGAGGTCGGCGAATTCGCCGACCAGTTGCGGACGCTGCGCGACGAGCTGGATCTCACGGTGATCGTCGTCGAGCACCACATGGGATTCGTGATGGGTCTGTGCGATCGGGTGGTGTGCCTGGAATTCGGCCGGGTGATCGCCGAGGGCACACCGGACGTGGTGCGCGGCGATCCCGCCGTTATCCGCGCCTACCTCGGGACGGCGGCATGAGCGTGGACCCCTACCTGGACGTCATCGATCTGCACGCGGGCTACGGCGGGGCGAAGGTGCTGCACGGGCTGACGTTTTCGGTCGCCGAAGGGGAGATCACCGCGATCCTCGGTCCCAACGGCGCGGGCAAGACGACTCTGCTGCGTGCCCTGAGTGGGATGGTCAAGGTTCGCGGCGAGATCCGCCTCGGCGGCGCCTCGGTCGCGGGCCGCGCGCCGGAAGCCATGGCGCGCCTGGGCGTCGCACACGTACCCGAGGGCCGCGGCACCTTCGCCCAGCTCAGCGTGGAGGAGAACCTGCGCCTCGGCGCGTACCGGCACCGCGACCGGGTGCGCGTCGAGGCCGATCTACGGCGGGTTCTCGGGTATTTCCCGGTGCTGAAGGAACGCATGGGCGAGGCCGCGGGCGGACTGTCCGGCGGCCAGCAGCAGATGCTCGCCATCGGCCGCGCGCTGATGCTGCGCCCGGCGCTGTTGCTGCTCGATGAGCCTTCCCTCGGTCTGGCCCCCGTGGTCACCCAGGAGCTTTTCCAGATCGTGCACACCATCAACCAGGAGGAACGCACCACCGTGATCGTCGTCGAGCAGAACGCTCACCTGGCACTGGCCACCGCACACCACGCGCATGTACTCGAAACCGGCCGAATCGTTCTGTCCGGCACCGCATCACAGATCCGTGCCGACGAGCGCGTGGTCCAGTCCTACCTCGGATACCAGGTCTGACCATGGCCGGATTCCTACAGCAACTCATCGAGGGAATCACCGCGGGCGCCCTCTACGCCGGACTCGCGCTCGCCCTGGTCCTCATCTACCGGTTCACCGGCATCGTGAACTTCGCCCAGGGGGAACTGGCCATGTTCTCGGCCTTCCTCGCGTGGCAGTTCATCGAGTCGGGCATGCCCTTCTGGCTCGCGCTGCCCGCCACGCTGGCCATCTCCTTCGTCGGCGGCATGCTGATCGAGCGGGTGGTCATCCGCCCGGTGGAGGGCGCGCCCGAATTGACGCTGGTGATCGTCACGGTGGGGCTGTACTTCTTCATCAATGCCGCGGCGGGCTGGATCTGGTCGTACCAGGTGAAATCGTTCCCGAATCCGTTCCCGGAGGGCGCGTTGCGCGCGGGCGGGGTCACCGCGGGATACAACAGCCTCGGCGTGGTGGCCGTCGTCGCCGTGGTCATGGCACTGCTGTACCTGCTGTTCCGATACACCAAGATCGGACTCGCCATGCGGGCGGTCGCGTGTAATCCCCAGTCGGCCAGGCTCGTCGGCATCAGGGTCGGCACCGTGCTCGCCCTCGGCTGGGGGCTGGCCGCACTGGTCGGCGCGGTATCGGGGGTGCTGTCGGCGCCGCTGCTCTTCCTCGAGCCCAACATGATGGGCGGGGTTCTCATCTACGCTTTCGCCGCCGCGACACTCGGCGGATTCGACAGTCCCGGCGGCGCGGTCGCAGGCGGGCTCATCGTCGGGATCGCGGAAACGCTGACCGGCGCGTACGTGGACGTCATCGGCACCGAACTCAAAGTCGGTGTGCCGCTGGTCATCATCCTCGGCGTACTCCTGTTCCGGCCGAACGGCCTGTTCGGCCACGCGGCGGTGGAACGGGTATGACCGCCGTCTCCCGCAGCGAAACCCCCGCTGCCGCCGCCCCCGCTCGACCCGCGACGCCGGAGCCGATCTCGCCGGTGCGCCGACTCACCGCCGCGCGGTGGCACTGGCTGCTCGTCGCCGTTGTCGTCGGTATCGCCTGCTACGCGCCGTTCGAACTCGCCCCGTTCCGCACCTTCCAGTTGGCCATGGCCATGATCTACGCGATCGCGTTGCTCGGGCTGAATCTGGTGGTCGGCCACACCGGCCAGATCTCGCTCGGCCACGGTGCCTTCTTCGCGCTCGGCGCGTACACCGCCGCGGTGCTGATGGATCGCTGGGACACCCCGTATCCGGCGACCCTGCCGATCGCCGCCGCGGTGACCTTCGTCATCGGATTCGCGCTCGGCATCCCGGTGCTGCGGCTGCGCGGGCTCTACCTCGCTCTCGTGACCCTCGCCATCGCCATCTTCACGGTGCCGCTGCTCAAGAGATTCGACGACATCACCGGCGGATCCATGGGGCTGACCCTGCCCAAACCGAAGCCGCCCGCGTGGACCGGGCTGGCCGAGGACCAGTGGCTGTATTTCCTCGCCCTCGCCACGACTCTGATCTGCTTCCTGCTGGTCGCCGGGGTGTTGCGGTCGCGGGTCGGACGCGCCGTGCATGCCATCCGCGACAACGAGATCGCCGCCGAAGTACTCGGCGTCCGGCTCGCGCACTACAAGACGCTCGCCTTCGCCTGGAGCGCGACCCTCGCCGGGGTGGCGGGCTGCGTCTACACCTGGGTGATCGCCTACGTCTCACCGGACTCCTTCGCGGTCACCTTGTCGATCACGCTGCTGGCCGGACTGGTCGTCGGCGGTCTCGGCACCCAGTGGGGACCGGTGCTGGGCGGACTGTTCGTCATGTACGTGCCGAATTTCGCCCAGGACATCAACCAGGCCGCACCGAGCGTCATCTTCGGACTGCTGATCATCGCGGTCATGTACCTCGCGCCGAACGGATTGGCCGGCCTGGCCGGCCGGGCGGCGCGTCGGCTCGGCCGGCCGATCCTTCGGAAAGGGAATACCAATGCGCACTAAAGCGATTCGCCTGATAAGTCTGGCCGCGGCCGTGCTGTTCGCGACCACGGCCTGCGGAGGCCGGGACGAGGACGGCGGCGGAACCGTCGGCCAGGGTGACTGCCAGGGACAGCAGACGACCGGCATCACCGATACCAGTATCAAGATCGGCGGCGCCTACCCCCTCTCCGGCCCCGCGTCCGCGTATGCCGAACTGCCCAAGGGCATTCGGGCCTACTTCGACTACATCAACGCCGAAAAGGGCGGCATCGACGGCCGCAAGGTCGAGTACCTGGTGCGCGACGACGGCTACCAGCCGCCGAAAACCGTCGAGGAGGTCCGGCGTCTCGTCGAACAGGACCAGGTCTTCGCCGTCTTCCAGACCCTGGGCACCCCGACCTCGTCGGCGGTCTGGGACTACCTCAACCAGCGCCAGGTGCCGCAGATCTTCGTCGCGGGCGGCGCGACGCAGTGGGGCGCCGATACCGCGCACCCGTGGACCATCGGCTGGCAACCGAGCTACCTCGCCGAAGGCCGGGTCTTCGCCCAGTACGTGCGCCAGCAGAAGCCGGACGCGAAAGTCGCCGTCCTCTACCAGAACGACGACTTCGGCAAGGATCTGCTGAGCAGTTTCAACAAGGGCGTCGCGGGCAGCGGCGTCTCGATCGTGGCCGAGCAGAGCTACGAGGTCACCGACCCCACCGTCGAACCCCAGCTGCGCAACCTCGCGAACTCCAAAGCCGATGTGCTGCTGAACTTCGCGACACCGAAGTTCGCGGCGCAGACGCTGGCCGCCGACGCGCGCAATATCGATTGGAATCCGATTCACATCCTCACCGTGGTCTCCAACCCGATGACCACGCTGAAGCCGGTCGGACTCGACAACGTCCAGGGCATCGTCTCGGCGGCGTTCCTCAAGGACCCGGCCGATCCGCAGTTCGCCAATGATTCCGCGGTGCGCCTCTACCGGGACAAGCTCGCCCAGTACGCGCCCGGCGCCGACCCGACCAACCAGTACACCACCTCGGGCTGGGCTGTCGCGGAGAGCTTCCACAAGACCTTCGAAGCGGCGAAATGCAAGACCCGCGAGGGTCTTCGGGACTCGGCGCGCGCGCTGAACGACGTGAGCATCGACCTGCTGCTGCCCGGTATCACGCTGAAAACCGGCCCCGGCGACGCGTTCCCGATGGAGGCCATGCGCATCCAGAAGTTCGAGGGGGACCGCTGGGTTCTGAACGGCGATGTGATCCGCACCAATAACTGAGATGCCCAACGCTTCGCGCCGCGGCGCAGTCCAGCGCCGCAGCCCGACCCGAAGAAACCGATAGATGAGGAAGAACATGAAGTTTCGCAGTTCCATCATGACGGCCGCGGTGGCGGCGGTCACCCTCGGCGTCAGCGCGGGCGCGGGCCACGCCGCTCCCGTCCCCGAGCAGCAGGACATCTCCTACGAGGTCAGCCGCCAAGGGGATTCGGCGGTCGTCACCCTCGACCAGGGCAAACTGCGCGTGGTCGCCGATCAACTCGTCATCACCGATGACCGCGACACCCCGGTCGCGGCCGTGCCGCTGGTCTACCGGATGGACGCCGTCGCCTACCCGATCGCGGCGAATATCGACGGACGCACCGCGACCCTGACCCCGTCCAGGGAAGGCGGCGCGCCGGTCGAACCGGTCTCGCAGAACCAGGTCATCACCGTCGAGCAGGTCGCCGAATCCTTCAACCCGCGTGATCTGACCGCCCTCGGCGCATTCACGCAGCGCGTCACCATCGGCGGCGCCATCAGCGCGATCGTCGGCGCCGTACTCGGCGGCGGTGTCGGCTGCCTGTTGGGCGCGGCGGGCGGCGCCGCGATCGCGAGCCCGGTCATCGCCCTGCTGCTGCCCTTCGTCGGTGCCACCATCGCGGGCTGTGTCCTGGGCGCGGCCACCTTCGGCGCGGTCGGCTCCATGATCGGCCTGATCACCGTGGGCGGTCCGCTCGCGCTGTTCGCGGCCTTCCAGTACTTCTCCACCATTCTGGCCCCCTGCCCGGCCGACCTGCCGTACTGCAAGGATCCCGCCGTTCCCGCGCCCGCGAAGTAGACATCCCGACCATCAGGCCGCGCCGGCCCACCCGAGTGCCCGGGTGGGCCGGCGCTTCGCGTTGTGGGGATCAGGCCGTCCGGCCGAGCTCAACGGACGATGATCGACTCCGCGCGCATGGACTCCTTGACCTCGCCGATGGTGAGGTCGCCGAAATGGAAAACGCTGGCCGCGAGCACCGCGTCCGCGCCCGCCTTGACCGCGGGGGCGAAATGACCGACCGCGCCTGCGCCACCGCTGGCGATGACGGGAACCGTGACGGCGGCGCGCACGGCACGGATCATCGGCAGGTCGAAACCCTCCTTGGTGCCGTCGGCGTCCATCGAGTTGAGCAGGATCTCACCGACACCGAGTTCGGCCCCGCGTACGGCCCATTCGACGGCATCGATGCCGGTGCCGCGTTTGCCGCCGTGGGTGGTGACCTCCCAGCCGGAGGGGGTGTCGGGCTGACCGTCGGGCACGGTGCGGGCATCGACGGACAGCACGATGCACTGCGAACCGAACCGTTGCGACATCTCGTGCAGCACCTCGGGCCTGGCGATGGCCGCGGTATTGACCGACACCTTGTCCGCTCCCGCGCGCAGCAGCCGGTCCACGTCCTCCACGGTGCGCACGCCGCCGCCGACGGTGAGCGGAATGAAGATCTGCTCCGCCGTACGGGTGACGACATCGATCATGGTGCCGCGGTCGCCGGTGGAGGCGGAGACGTCGAGGAAGGTCAACTCGTCCGCGCCCTGGGCGTCGTAGAGTGCGGCGAGTGCCACGGGATCGCCCGCGTCCCGCAGATTCTCGAAATTGACGCCCTTGACCACCCGGCCCGCGTCCACATCCAGACACGGAATCACGCGTACCGCCAACGTCATTGCCTCACCCTTCGCATTCGTTCGATTCGGCGCGATCGGGACTCGACGTGGCAGCCACGTCGCCTGTCCCGGCTCGGACCACTCATGTCGTGCTGACCGTGCAGATCATGTCGAGCAGTTCTTCGTGCACCCCCGGCGCGGCGGCCAGCACCGACCCCGAGGTGATATGCCACGGCTCCCCCGACAGGTCGGTCACCACGCCACCCGCCGCGCGGACCAGTACGACACCGGCCGCGTTGTCCCACGGGTGATGTCCGAAGACGATGGCCCCGCCCAGCACTCCCGACGCGGTGAAGGCCAGGTCGATGCCGGTGGACCCGTGCATGCGCACCCGCGAGGAGAGTCGACTCAGCGGTCCGAGCAGGTCGAAGCGGAAGCGGCCGGGAATCCGGCCTGCGGCGTCGACATTGAAGGCGCCGAAACCGATCATCGCCTCCGCGAGTCTGCCGTGCGGCAGCGGCGGCAATTCGACGCCGTTGAGCAGCACCGGGCCCCCGAGGGCCGCGGCGTAGCGCCTGCCGAGTACCGGCAACCAGGTCAGCCCGAGTACCGGCTCGCCCTCGTGCACCAGCGCGAGCAGGATGCCCGAAAGCGGATGTCCCGACGAGTAATTGAAGGTGCCGTCGATCGGGTCGAGCACCCAGGCGGTGCCCGAGGTCAGCTGCGGACCGCCGTATTCCTCGCCGTGCACCTCGATTCCGGTTCGCCGCTCCAACTCGGCGGAGACGGTGCGCTCCAATTCCAGATCGAGTTCGGTCGCGAAATCGTTGCCGCCCTTGCTCACCGCGCTCGGCGCGCCGATACCCTCGACGAAGCGCGGGGCCGCCGCGTCGAGGATTTCACTCGCGGTGGCGAGCAGGGCGGGGAGCGCGGCGATCGGGTCGGCTGTCATCGCGCGGTCAGCGCACCGCGGCCAGTGCCTCGGGCAGCGTGAACCGGCCCGCGTAGAGCGCCTTGCCGACGATCGACCCCTCGACGCCATCGGATACCAGCCCGGCGATGGCGACCAAATCCTCGACGGTCGACACGCCGCCGGAGGCGATGACGGGCGCCTCGGTCGCAGCGCAGACCTCGCGCAGCAACTCCAGGTTGGGGCCGGTCAGGGTGCCGTCCTTGGTCACGTCGGTGACGACGTAGCGCGAGCAGCCGTCACGTTCCAGCCGCTCGAGCACCTCCCACAGGTCGCCGCCGTCGCTCACCCAGCCACGACCGCGCAACCGGTACTCACCGTCGATGATCCGCACGTCGAGGCCGACCGCGACACGCTCGCCGTGTTCGGCGATGGCCTTGGCGCACCACACCGGATCCTCCAGCGCGGCGGTGCCCAGATTCACCCTGGCGCAGCCGGTGGCGAGGGCGGCCCGCAACGATTCGTCATCGCGGATACCGCCGGACAATTCGACCTTCACGTCGAGTTCGCCGACGACCCCGGCCAGCAGCTCCCGGTTCGACCCGCGTCCGAAGGCCGCGTCCAGATCGACCAGATGCACCCATTCCGCGCCGGCCTCCTGCCAGGCCAGCGCCGCGTCGCGGGGCGAACCGTAGCTGGTTTCGCTACCGGCCTCCCCCTGCACGAGGCGCACGGCCTCTCCATTGGCGACATCGACGGCGGGCAGCAGTACAAGACTCACTCCGAGCAGCTTAGTGGCTGGCCTCCCGCATTCGAGCCCCGGGCCTGCGCTGATGGCCACGACCGGCGCGCGTGTCAGCCGCGCGCGTGGTGATCGAGGATCCGGGTGAGCAGCACGACCAGTTCCGAACGCTGGGACTCGGAGAGTCCGGCCAGCAAATCGTCCTGGGCGGCGTCGAGACGGTGATCGAGTTCGTCGAGGTGACGGGCCCCCGCGCCGGTGATGGTGACGATATTGCGGCGGCGGTCGCCCGGGTCGGGACTGCGTTCGATGAAGCCGCGCTCGGCGAGGTCGTTGAGGGCGGCGACGATATCGCTGCGGTCGATGCGGGTGCGACGCCCCAGTTCGGCCTGACTGTCCGGCCCGAACGCCCGCAGGGTGGTGAGCAGCGCGTAGTGATGTCTGCGCGATCCCGTGTGCTCGAGCGCCCGCTCGGTGGCGCGGTCGGCGACGATCGCCACCTGATTGACCAGCCTGGTCGGCAGAGCGCGCAACCTGTCCGCGGCGCCGTCGTGGGCGATTTCCATGAGACCACCCTACAAGACTTGTTGGTCGCACCCACGTTTGATATTGTTGGCTTCACCAACGTTGGATAGGCCAACGATGAAGTCGAAAGGTTCGTCCGATGAGAAAACTCCTCGCCCTCGCCGCCACCGCCCTCCCGCTGACCATGCTCGCTGTCGCCTGCTCGACCACCGCCACCGACGACTCCGCATCGCGCGAACTGCGTGAACTCCTCGACCGCGACCGGATCACCCACCTGGTCGACCGGCTCGGCCGCGCCCTCGACGAAGGCCGCTTCGACGACCTGCGCACCATCTACACCGCCGATGCCACCGCGAAAACCCCCGGCGGCATCGCCGAAGGCCGCGACGCCCTCATCGCACAGGCGAGCCGAAACCACTCCGACGCCAACCGGATTCAGCACTACATCAGCAATGTGATCGTCGATCTGCACGGCGACACCGCCGACGTGCGCGCCAACCTCCTCGCGACCTTCACCCCCGCCGCCGCGACACCCGGCCGCATCGCCCCCGAACCGCAGTTCACCCTCGGCGAGGTATACCGCTTCGACGCGGTCCGCAAGGCCGAAGGGTGGCGGCTGTCGCGGGTGGAGATGAGCACGCTGTGGTCCACCGGCACGCGGCCGTAGTGCGGCGCCGGTTCGACGGCGGGATCGCATGGTGCCGCCCTCATTCCACATTCCACGGAGACGGCATTCGGTCGGGGTGGTCCGGATGAATTGGCTCCGACCACCCCGATCTGGGTATCGTTCGCTGTGGCGACCACTGGGGCGCCCGACAGGAATCGCTCCGGGGGGATACGCACATGACTCGCTCGACGTCTGCCGCGCTGATGATCTCGTGTACGGCGGGTGCGACCGTTCTGCTCGGCCCCGCGACCGCTACCGCGGAGGCGCCGGAACAAGCTCGCCTGGCCGCCTGCGAATTCGGTACGGTCCTCAGCAATTACGACTACACCGACTTCGAGGCCTACGCCCAGCGCGTTCTCGACAACAGCACGGGCGAATTCCACGAGAAATTCGCGTCCGCCCGTCCGGCGCTGCGCGCACAATTCGAAGCCAACGAGGTCAGGTCCCGAGTCACCGCCATCGAATGCGGATCGGTGTCGGGTAACCGCGTGAACGCCGACATTCTCGTCCATACCACTGCCGCTCTGCGCAACCGTGACAACGACGGCGGGCCCGAAATCGTGCGTACGACGACACTGGTCTCCCTCGAGAACCACTACGGTCGATGGCTGGCCGTCGGGGTGGAGCTCCGGTAGCGACCGAGCAGTCGCACCTACGGCGGCGTAGAGCCACCGCTCGGCCCCTACAGCCGAATCCATGGTCTCCCTTCGACCCTTGCGCCGGGTCTGAACGAACACCATGACCGAGGCCGCAGCCCCCTGTGTCATGACGGTCCCACTACACCGGCAGCCCAACCAGTCAGTCCGGCGACGAAATCGGATGGTGCACAGTGGAACCGGCTGAGGTCCGGGCGCGTCCAACTCTGTGTCCATCGATTTCTGGTCACAGGGGGAACATCATGGGAATGCGAGCACTGGCTATCGTCGCGACCACGGGGATCCTGGCCACCTAACCGACCGTCGTCATGGCCGCACCGGCGGGCGCGGCTCCGGCGACAATCGACTGCATGTATACGGGGCCGATCGTCGGTCACCCCGGGATGCAGTACGTCTGCTATGTCCACAACGAGGATGGATCGAGGGAGATCTTCTATGCACCCGGACCCCCAGCCCGGCCCTGAACCGGTCACCCACGTCATCCAGCGGCCACAGTTCGTCACCCAGGCCGACGGCGTCGTCCGCGCCTACTACCCGGGCGAGGACTGGTGGGTGACCGGCAGCGACCGCGACGACGCGATCACGCGCCTGGTCGCCGAATCCCAGCGGCGGTTGCAGGATCCCGCCTACCTGGACCAGCACTGGGAGACCACGCTGCGCCACAAGCAGGGCCTCGAGCACACGCCCGGGTTCGAGGTTCGCGAGATAAGCCCGACCGAGTACCAGCGGCACACCGAGCTGCTGGGCGAGCAACTGCGCGACGCCGGCGAATCCGGCTGACCTGAGCACCCCGAAAGTCCCGGGCTGATCGGCATTCTCTGAGTCGACACATGGCCGGGCTCTACGCCAGGTTCCTGCTGGTAAGGATGTCTACATGCCTCCTCGACCGGTTCCATCTATCACCGGGTTGAGGGGATCGACGAGCTGAACCGTTCTCGATGTAGGTGACACCCGACGGTTCCGGAGACGATCGTCACACGGTCGCTGCCGATCCAATCTTCGTGCCGTTGTCAGGGTTGTAGAAGTCGACCCCCCGCCCCACGTCGGTGCCGGGTCCTTCGCCAGTCTGTTGCTGTTTGTTGGCGCCGAGACCAGCGGCCAACGCGCGTGTCCGTTCGATATAGACGGGCCAGACGTCGTCGGGTATGCGGGTGTCCGAGTAGAGATTCGGAACCTGCACCGTTCGGCCGCCTGTCTGGTCGAATGGCCGCGGGCAGTTGCTGACCTCTCGGTCTCGGTTCGGGCGTAGAAGGGTCCTGGCACGAGTTTCACAACCGTGAGCACGACAACACCGACGATGGTCAATGCGATGCCCCCGAGGACGATCCCAATGGTGCGGCTGATCCCTTGGGATGCGGACTTCATCGCATCGCATTCTCGGGGAATCCCGCCATGATTGCGGCGAGGTTGTATCCGGAGCGGTGCAAGTTGCCGGAACTAGGGTCAGTGCGCGGGTACTCGGCATGCCCTTGTATAGGTCCGACCATCCACAGCGATCGGATCCGTGCTGAGCGGGGTGATCCAATCGATGTGGTTGGGGCTGCGACCGAAGTTGTTGAAGTTCGCCACCGGGTCATCCTTTTCGGTCATCTGGGACACGTGGTGACTCTGCAATCCTAGGTCGGCTGGCGAGTCGACCATGTCGTTCACACCAGACGAATCGCCTGCGGAATAGGTCCCGCAAGTTGCAGCCCAACAGCCTTCGTCAGAATGTGCACATCACCCACTTGCGGGCAGCGGAAATCGACACCTGGAGGCGCTCCGATCAGGGGCGGTCGTATTCCCCGTCGCGCGCACCAGCCAGAAACGCATCCCACTCCGAGGACGTGAACACCAGCAACCCGCCGCCAGGATTCTTCGAGTCACGAACACCCACGTGCCCGCTGTCCAGATGAGCGACCTCGACGCACTCACTACCAGCCGAACTACGGCTGCTCTTGAACCAGCGTGCTCCGGACAGATCAACGAACACAGTCGAACTCCTTCGCCAATTGCCGCAGCAGACGCTTGCTGTTAACCACGTCCAACGCTACCCGCCGCAAGACAGCGATTCCAGCTTTGTACCTCCGAACAGCGGTGGGGCGCTCCAAGTAGATGTCGCCGGTGTAGCTCTGGACATGGACCACCGGCGGTTCCAGCGGTCGACCGTCGCCATCAGCAGCGAAGTCCAGGATCGTGAACGGGCCGGTCGATGTTCCCAGTGGGAATCCGGCTCCGAACGGAACGACCTGCGCCCGAACGTTCGGCGGCAGGTCCGCCAGGTGCCGCAGTTGCGCCGCCATGATTCTTGGGCTGCCGACGACCCGCCTGATCGCCGCCTCATCCAACACGAGCACCGCTGACAGCGGGGCGAAATCGCGGGTGATCAACGCCTGCCGGTTGCGCCGGACACGCACCCGCCGCTCGATTTCCTCGGCGGTATCCATCGGGAAGTAGGCACGATCCAGTGCCCTGGCGTAGTCCGGGATCTGAAACAGTCCCGGCACCATGTCGGGCCGATAGAACGTGAGATGAGCGGCCGCCGCCTCCATCTGGATGTAGGCATTGAACGTCGGATTCACCTGATCAGGGAACTCGTCCAACCACGACGGCGTCCTCCCTTGCTCAGCCAACGATTTCAACACCGGCAACATATCCACCCGCTGATACAGCTTGCACAGCCGCCGCAGATCCTCTTCCCGCACGACCACATTCGGCGCACCGGTCTCCAACCGATGCAACGTCCCCGCCCCACGCCCGATCGCCCGCGCGGCCACTTCGATGGACAGCCCGGATTCCTGTCTCATCCCCCGCAGGCAGCGCCCGAGGCTGCGGTGTGGAACGCCCCCTGTCCCGCGAATGTCGGCCCTGAGCTGCCGGACGTCGACGCTCTCATCCCCGTCCCCCATACTGTTTGCTCCCTTCCGTGGAATACCCGCATCCGCTGACTGGAATATCTCGAAACATATTGCGGAAGGCGATGTTTCAGCCTTGTGGAGACCATTGTGCAGGGTCGCTGGAAGGTGTCCAGGGCATTTGCCACTTTCTGTCGCGAGATTCCGCCGGAACCTCCACACCGCCCGCATCCGGTGCTCCACTGATCGCGTGATCGGCGCGGCGAGACCCCGCATGCGCCCGCCAGTCGACCGATGGGAGGACATATGACCAACGCACTACCGCAACGGATTCCGTTCCCTCGGCCGCGCGCCCCGTACAGGGCGGTGCCGCTGCCCGTACTCGAGCGCTGCGCCGCCGCGCTGCGGATGTGGGCCGCCACACCCGAACGTCCCGGAGGCGGGGTGCCGACTCCTCCCCCGCCTCCGGTGACCCTCACCGAAGCCCTGTCATGGACCGAGTGACGCCACGCGGGCCCGCCCGGACGAGGAGGCCGTGATCATGCGCCGGTACTACGTCAAAGTGCACTGCTGCGGCCCGCAGTGGCTCATCCACGTGCCCGCCGTGGACCGCTGGACGGTGACCGGCGACAAGTCGGCGATCCGGGCCACCGCCCGGCAGATGATCGCGGCGATGACCGGACACGCCGACCACTCGTTCGAACTCGTCCTCGTCGCGGGCAGGGCTGTCCGCGATGTCGAAGAGTTCGCGGTGGGATGCCCGGTACTGACGCGGTGGCGCCCGACCGCGCAATAGCCTGTTCACCACCATCCCTTGCGGTGAAAACGAAAGGTCAGGAGTGCTGTGCCCCCTATCCAAGTCGCCGTCTGCGGGCCGCGGGACTGCACCGGGACCGAGACCGCGCACGCCCGGCGAATCGGTAGGCTGCTCGCCGAAGCCGGAGCGACTGTGCTGTGTGGCGGCGGGCCGGGCGTCATGGCGGCGGTCGCCGCGGGCGCATCGGGTGCCAGCGGCCTGGTGATCGGCGTGCGGCCAGACGCGGACCGGTCCAGGATCTGCGAGGGGCTGTCGGCTGTGCTCTACACCGGTATGGGAGAGGCGCGCAACGCGATACTCGTGTCGTCGGCCGACGCTGTGATCGTCATCGGTGGGTCGTGGGGCACTCTGTCGGAGTTGGCGTTGGCCAATCGGCGTGGTGACGTTCCTGTTGTCAGCCTCGGTGGGTGGAAGGTTGTCGACGCCGAGGGGCGAGCCGTCGAAGGGGCGATCGAGGTCGACTCGCCGGATGCCGCTGTCGCGACGTCGCTGGCTGCGGTGATGGAGCGGTGAACCCCGATGCCGCACTGCCATCGGCGGCGATGATCCGGCGTGCGTCCCAGCCCTTGCGGTCCGGCCAGTCGATCATTCGACTCCGCGAATTCGTTGTGAATCAAGCATTTACGCCAGTTGTCGGTGCGCGTCTGTAACGTGCGCACCGTGACTGAGTTCTATGTGGTGAACACGCCTACCTCTGAACCGCGCGAGTCACCGCGATGGTCACCAGATAGACGATAAACGGCGGCGCCAACATGACGATACCGCCGAAAAGGAGATATATCCACAAAGGTGCGGCGAGCGTGACGAGCAGAGCTGCCGCCACTTCTCGAACGATTCCACGGGATGCGAGCATCATCAACGGAACGCGGATTTCCATGAGCCAGAAACCCGGCCACAGATGGATTCCACAGCTGGACAAGCTAATCCACGCCACTATCGGTATCGGGCTGTTGCAGCCTGGATTGGCGCGGAACCGTCATTGCAGATTAGTCGACGGCCCGAAACTAGAACCAGTTCCCAATCAGGCCGGTGGATCGTCTGACCAATCCCTGGCCCTGCTGCACCAGAACTGGTTCATGGTCTGCGCTCAGCCGGCGTGGATAGCGTTGGTCCGATTGACAATCCTGTCGGGCCCGGGCAGGCTCGCTGTAGCGATAACACCGGCCCCTGTGGGGTCTGACGGGGGATTGATGAGTGCAATTGTGAGCAGTGCGGTGTCGAGGTGCGGGGCGACCCGGCATCGAAAGGTACTTTGATGGCGGGCACAGGGTTTCACAATCACTATGATGATCCCGACGAGTTCTGGGACGAGGAACCTCTGGAGATCAGGCCCAGGACCACTACGCCGCCTGAGCCTGCCCACCGACCGATAGTTCCCGAGCTCGCCGATGTCCCACCAGTGAACCGTGCTCCATCTCCATCGGCTTCGCGATCCTCGATACTGTCGATGCGTTTGGATTCCGGCTTCTTGCCGATTCAGGTGAACGTGCCCCAGCACTGACACAATCACGTGCATACTCGCGACTTGGGCCCGGAACTGCTGCGTGCATACCAGCAGGACTCCGCTGAGCAATTCGCTCGAACTTTCGTTTCCGTCATCACAGACGTCAAAGCTTACTCTTTATCGCAGATGATCGAAGGCAATAGGATCGCCGCGGTGACCGAAACACAATACGGGCTGCCGGATAACAAATGGCCACCCGCAGTTCTCAACCGCAACGATACCTCCCCTGGTTTGACCTACGACGATGCCACCGTGCTGGACGGCACCAATGCATGGTCAGTCAATTCGGATCGCAAATGATAGGAAAAGTAAGCGGAATTCTTCTGGCGCTCACCACGGTGTCCGCTGTCGCCGCTTGTACAGCCACCGATTCCGCGCCGACTACTCTTTCCTCCTCCACGACTGCCGCACCGGCGCCTGCTCATACACTGCGTGACCTGTGTGGTCCGCTGTCCGACTTCATCGTCGGTGACCTTCAGGTGTAAGACGCCCGAACCCGTCAGACCCACGACCTGACGAAGTCGATCGACAACGGCGGACAATGCTATGTCGACTCGGGTTCGTCGTGGGTAGGGTTCGTCGCCTTCTCGATCAATGCACACGATGATCTGCCAGCGCTGTATCCTTCGTTTCGTCCGCTAACGGGGACATCTGCGCCAGTACTGGTCAACGATCGACGTCCGAACGGACTGATCGAACTGGTCACCCAAGCAAACAGCAAGCAGATACTGCTCCAGTTGAACGACGATTCCGCAAGCACCCCGAGCGGCCCACTCAAACTGACCGACGAACAGATTCGACAGGCCGCTGAACTGAGTATCCGACTCACCCGTAACACCTGACCGACGCGGTGTCGAGGACTGCTTCAGCTGAACGAATCGCCGTCCACCGGATGAAGCAGCCCAAATCCATCCTGCAAATCCGACTTTGCATGGACAGCGTCAGAATGGTGCCGACCCTTTCGCCCACATCTCGGGCCCAGACATCACTGGATAACTTGGCATCGAAATCACCCAGAGGGTCTGTCCAGTTAACGGCTGATCTTGGTTGTTGAACTCGTTCAGTGGTTGGTGGGGGTCAGGCGGCCTTCGAAGGCGATCTGGAAGGCGTTCA
>NZ_JBEXFQ010000048.1:0-36724 GCF_040606855.1 Nocardia sp. NPDC005366 | reverse complement strand
TGGCCACGGTCCATGTTGCCGTCATAAACCAGTGGCTCCGCCACTGGTGAGAGCAGGCTATCTACCCACCCTCACCACTTCGAGACAGAACCTAGTCCGTCGGCGTCGCCGGTCATCATGGCACGCAGGCTCCGCGCGGAACTCTGGCGCAGCGCGACGCGTCGAGCGGCGTGAACGGTGTCTTTCTTCGTCAGCGGTCCCCAACTCCTTTGCCGCCTTCGCCAGCAAGTCGTCATCGAGATCGATCACCCCGCTTCCTGGGCAGCGCGGTCGCGACGCAACTGTCGGTGGCACTGTCGAATATGTTCGGCGACGCCGAACTCGACGCCGACGAGAAAAAGGCGCTCATGTTCACCGACAGCGTGCAGGACGCCGCCCACCGGGCCGGTTTCGTACAGGCGCGCTCGCATACCCTCAGCCTGCGTTCCACGCTGCGTAACGCGCTGGGCGACAAGGTATCCGGTACGGCGATGCTGACATTGACCGAACTGTGCGAGGCGGTGATCGACCGCGCGGGCGACGACCCGGCCCGCCGCTACCACCTGCTCGCCCCCGACATCGTCGAACACGACGAGTTCGCCGCGTTCTGGCAGCGGGACAAACCCGCCGACGAACGGCGCAAGGCGTTGCCAGGTCAAACGCCGCGTGCAGTTCGACATCGACCTCGAATTCGGGCTGCAGTCGCGGCTCGGCCGAACCCTCGAACTCACCGGCAGTGTCGTCGCCGAGGTCGACCTCGGGTCACCGGATCGCGTGGCGGGACTCGGTCGGCAAGCGCTCGAGGGCGCCGAGCATCAGATGGCGTTCTCCGCACCCGACGGGGCGGCCGTCACGCAGTGGGTGCGCGGCACCGCGGAGCGAATGCGAACGCAGGGCGCCATCCGCCACGTGTGGCTGGAGAAATTCGTGCAGCGCGACGCGAACCGACGCTGGGTGTGGGGCGGCAGGCCGAGGGGCGAAGGTATGCCCGCCTTCCCGAAAGGCCGTCCCGCCCCGGCATTTCCCGCACTCGGCGCGCGCACCATCCCGGAGGGGTTCGACCCGATCACCGCGCCCGCGTCGTGGTATGCCCGGTGGGCTGCCCGATGCCTCGGGGTGTCGCCGTTCGAGGGCGGGTTCCTGGCCCGGTCGCTGTTCACCGTGCTGGCGGAACAGCGCATCGTCACGACGGTCGGCACCGAGAAATCATTGACCGCCTACCAGCTGAGCGAGGACGGCATCCTCGTCGGCGCGCCGACACTGGCCGACCTCGAGGCGGGCAGACATCTGCTGGTGTGTGGTGTGTGCCAGACGCAGAATCCCGGCAGCGCCGCCGTCGTCGACCAGCTCGACGGCGCTCCCTGCCTGCTCACCCGCTGCCCGGGCGCGCTGCGCAGGGCCTACAAGACCGATAACTTCTATCGCAGGCTCTACGATCGCTCGGAGATGAAGCGGGTGGTCGCGCGCGAACACACCTCGCTGCTGCCGACCACGATGCGGCTGGAATACGAGACGAAGTTCAAGAACGGCAGCGCCGATCCGACCGCGCCGAACGTCCTCGTCGCCACCCCCACGCTCGAGATGGGTATCGATATCGGCGACCTCTCGACGGTCATGCTCGGCTCCATGCCCCGCACCGTCGCCTCCTACCTGCAGCGCGTCGGCCGCGCGGGACGTCTCACGGGCAACTCGCTGGCCCTGGCCTTCGTGCGCGGGCGCGGCGAGCACCTGCCCAAACTCTATAGTCCGCTCTCGGTCATCTCCGGCGAGGTGCGCCCGCCCGCCACATTCCTCACCGCCGAGGAGATCCTGCAACGCCAGTACGTCGCGCACGTCATCGACGGGCTCGGACGCCAGCCAGGCGCGCAGGATCCGATCGACGCCCGCGCGGTGCTCGGCAGCTTCGACGAGAACACCTGGATGGCCAGACTGATCCAGACCGCCGACGCGAAGGCCGATGAACTCCTCGACGGTTTCCTCACCCAGTTCGGCGACCTCCTCGATGAGGGAACACGGGATGACCTGCGCGCCTGGGCGACTCCGGGCGAGGACAGCGAACCCGGCGCCCCCTATTCGTCAGCGATGGCCCAGCACCTGCGCGAGGCCGTGCACCGCTGGAACCGGGACATCAGCGAACTCACCGACCGGCGCACCGCCGTGGACACCGCGATCCCCGAATTCGAGCAGCGCGCCAACTCCCCCGCCGCCACCGACGACGACCGGCGCAATCTGCGGTCGGCACGCGGCACGCTGCGGCTGATCGGCAAACACATCAGCGACCTCACCAACGAGCACTGGGTGGGTGTGCTGGAACGCTACGGCGTGCTGCCGAACTACACGCTGCTCGACGATTCGGTAACCCTCGATGTCGGCATCACCTGGATCGACCCGGAAAGCAACGAATACCACGGCGACACCGAGAGTTACCGGCGCGGAGCCCGCGTCGCACTGACCGAACTGGCCCCCGGCTCCACCTTCTACGCCCAGGGCCTGGCCGTGCGGATCGACGCCATCGACCTCGGCCCGGGTGAGGCGAATATCCACACCTGGCGGCTGTGCCCGAAATGCGGCTGGGCCGATATCAGCGCGGGCGGCGAGACCCCCCGGCATCGCGGCGGCTGCCCGCGCTGCGGTGACGGCGCCATCGCCGATGTCAGCCAGCAGGTGCAGGTGGTGGAGATGTCGAAGGTGTCGGCGGAGGTCCGCCGCGACGAGGCGGCGATCACCGATTCCCGCGACGAACGCCATCGCGAGATGTACTCCATCGTCACCGCGGCCGATATCGACCCCGGCAATATCACCCGCCGGTGGTTCGCCACCGATCACGACTTCGGTGCGGAATACCTGCGCCGCATCGACATTCGCTGGCTGAATATGGGTAAGCGGACCTCGCAGGGCAGCAGACGCACCATCGCGGGCCACGATGTCACGACGGGTCTGTTCCGCGTGTGCTCCGGCTGCGGCCAACTCGATCGGGTGGCGGGGCGGAACGAGGCCTACGAACACCGCAGCTGGTGCAAGTACCGCAAGGCGACAGACGAACGCCACGTCCGCGATATCGCGCTGGCGCGCACATTGCGCACCCAGGCGGTGCTGCTGCACGTCCCGCCCGAACTGCGTTACGACTCCTACGCCTACCCGAGTCTGAGCGCGGCGATTCTGCTCGGATTGCGTCAGGTGATCGGCGGTGCGCCCGAGCACCTCGACGTCGTGGCCATCACCGACGCCCTGTATGCGTCGGACCAGCAGGCGCTGCTCATCCACGACACCGTGCCCGGCGGTACCGGCTACCTCGCCGAGTTCGCCGACCCGCTGAAAGTGTGGTCCGTCCTGACCGCCGCCCGCGAAGTGCTGCACGCCTGCACGTGTGCCACCGAATCACGGCTCGCGTGCCACAACTGCCTGCTGCCGTTCACCCCGCCGAACGAACTCGACAAGGTCTCCCGCAAAACCGCGGCGAAAATCCTCGATTCGATTCTCGACGCCAGAAGCACCGCGCCGTCATGGCCGGAATGGTCCCGGTCGATCGTCGAGAAGACTCCTGCGAAACCGTTGGGCAGCAAGGAATCTCCGCTCGAGCGCCGCTTCTATCGGGCGTTCCTCGACCGGCTGAGCACGCTCGGCGCGACGATCAGGGAGACACCGGGCACCTATGCCAATAAGGCCACGATCACCGTGCCCGGCCGCAAGACCCGTACCTGGACGCTGACGCCGCAGATGCAGATGGGCAACAGCGTGCCCGATTTCGAACTCAAGACCACCGACCCCGAAATTCCGGTGATCGCCCTCTTCGCCGACGGGCGGAAGTATCACGCCGTGCCCGGCAACAATCGGGTCGCCGACGACGCGCACAAGCGCGCCATTCTCCGGTCGGGCGGAATCATGGTGTGGTCGTTCGGTCACGAGGATCTGGAACGCTTCGAATCGAAGAAGCAGGTCGCGCCGTCGTGGCATACCGAGAAGATGTCCACGCTCGTCATGAGACAGGGCAATCTACGGCCCGCCGTGTTCAAACTTCTCGACGCCGATCCGATCACTCAACTGTTCCATTTCCTGGTCGATCCCGATGTCGAGGACTGGGCGAAGGTCGGTTACTGGCTGCCGCTGATGTTCATGCGCGACAACCGGGTGCGAGGCGACGGCTCCGCCCTGGCCGAATGGGCACTCGACCTCATCGACGGCAGGGACGCCTCGATCCCACCGGGCACCCATGCTTGCGGCTCCTACACCGACGGGCCCTTGACCGTCACCGTATCGATGCGGCCCGACACCAAAACCGTCTCCGCCGTCCTCGTTCTCGATGATCGCGACGACGCGGTCGGCGCCAACGACGGCGCGGCCTGGCGGGAATGGCTGCGCCTGTCGAACTGGTTCGGCCTCCGCGACGCCCATCTCGTCACGACCAGAAACCTCCTCGCCGGTGACCCCACCGCGCCGGAACCGAAAGCCGACACCGCCACCGACGCCCTCGGCCCGCAATGGCAGACGCTCTACGCGGAAAGCATCTCCGATGCTGAGCGGGCCCTCGTCCGCGCCCTGGCCGAAGCCGGAGTACCGCTGCCCGCACAGGGTTTCGAGACCGATGACGGTGACGTCGTCGATATCGCCTGGCCGAGCGCCCGCGTCGGCGTGCTGTTCGACGGCGGCGATGACGCGACCACTACGCTGGCCGACCAGGGCTGGACGGTCTGCCCGCCGGAGATGGCACCGATCATGGCGGCCCTGACCGCGAACGGAGTGATGTGATGGCGAACATCGTCATGATGAACCAGAGCAAGGCGCTCGCCAAACTCGACGGGTCGCTGGTTCAGCGAGTATTCGGTTTCCTCGACAAACTACAGACCGACGACACCAGCCCGGGCCTGCACATCGAACCGATCAAGAGTGCCGTGGACCGGCGTGTGCGCACGGGCCGCGTCGATCACAACCACCGCGCCGTACTGTTCCGGGTGGACCCCAAAGAAGGCGGGACCACCTACGTCTACATGGGGACATGGAAGCACGACGTCGCGAACTCCCTCGCCGAACGCGCTGTCCTGCGGGTGAATCCCGTCAACGGCATTCTCGAAGGCGTCATCACCGAGACGGTCGAGGATTCGGTTCCCGAAGCCGCCCCGCGACCCGCCGCACCGGCCGACGAACGCGGCTTCCTCGCGGAAGCCGGATTCACGATGACCGATCTCACGGACCAGCTCGGCATGGATGCCACGCTGGCGAGACGTGCGCTCGCCGCCGCGGACGACTTCGAACTCAACGACATCGCCGCCGACGTCGTCGGCTGGCAGGCCGACGCACTGCTCGAATTGGGCTGCGGCACCGGCATCGACGATATCCGGGACAAGTACCGGTTCACCGAGACGCCGGTCGATACCACCGTGGACGAGGACGACCGGATCATCGAGGCACTCGACCGTCCCGCCTCGAAGATGCAGTTCACCTATATCGAAGGCAGTGACGAACTGCGCCGCGTCATCGAAGGCGGCGACTTCGCGGCCTGGCGGGTCTTCCTGCACCCGGAGCAGCGGGAGTACGCCGAGAAGAGCTACAGCGGGCCGTTCCGACTCTCCGGCGGCGCGGGCACCGGCAAAACCGTGGTGGCCATCCACCGCGCACGCAACCTCCTCGCTCGCCACCCCGATGCCAGAATCGTCCTGACCACGTTCAACAAGACACTCGCGAAGAACCTCGAAACCGATCTGCTGGCCCTCGATCCCGATATCAGGATCGCGACAAGGCTCGGCGAACCCGGCATCTACGTCGAGGGAATCGACAAGCTGGCCAACGACATCGTGCGCCAGGCCGACGACATCGGACCCGCGACCGAGGCGGTGCTCGGCGTGCACACCGAGGTGCCGGTGGCACGCACCAAGAAGGACCAGGTGTGGCGGGAACTCATCGACACCATCGACAGTGGTCTGGAACCTCGCCTCGCCACGACCTGGTTCCTCGATACCGAGTACACCTCGGTCGTCCTCGCCAACAAGGTGACCACGCTCGAGCAGTACGCGCGGGTCGCCCGCGCGGGCCGGGGCGTCCGGCTCTCGCGACCGCAACGGATCGCGGTGTGGAAGTTGATGGAGGCGTTCCGGCGCCGCAGCCGCATGGACGAAACGCTGAGCTTCCCGGAGATTCTGGCCATCGCGGCCGAATATCTGCGGCAGCGGGCGAACGCCTCCGATCACCTCGCCGACCACGTCATCGTCGACGAGGCGCAGGATCTGCACGCCACCCACTGGCTGATGCTGCGCGCGCTGGTCGCCGACGGTCCCGATGACCTGTTCATCGCCGAAGACTCCCACCAGCGCATCTACGGCCAGCCGGTCGTACTCGGCCGCCTCGGCATCAAGATCGTCGGCCGTTCCCGGCGACTGACGCTCAACTACCGGACCACCGCGCAGAATCTCGCGTTCGCCGTCGGAGTGCTCAGCGGCGCCGAATACCACGATCTCGAGGAAGGCCGCGAATTCGCACTCGACTACCGCTCGGCCCGTACCGGCCCCAAACCGATTCTGCGGCAGTGCGGTTCCGCCTCCGAAGAACTCGAGGTCGTGGCGGACCAGATCAACGAATGGCTCGGTGACCCCGCGGTCGACCCCTCCACCATCGCCGTGCTCACCCGCGGCGTCGGTAACCGCAGCCAGTTCGTCCGCGCCCTCGCCGAACGCGGCATCAGCGCCCGTGCGCTCGATGAGAACCAGGCCGTTCCCGGCCACGTCCAGGTCTTGACGATGCACCGCTCCAAGGGCATGGAGTTCTCGCGGGTGATCCTCGCCGGTCTCGACGAAACCAACGTGCCCGCCAAAGCCAGTCTGCACGGGGTGCCGGAGGAAGAGTTGAACGAGGCACGGCTACGCGAGCGATCGCTGCTCTACGTCGCGGCCAGCCGCGCCCGGGATCAGGTGGTCGTCACGTGGAGTGGACGACGGTCGGGACTTCTCGGCGGGTGACCCGAATTCGAAACCGCCGGCCACCGTGTTCGGCGAGGGCGTCCTGACCGCTGGACCTACAGCGAGGCAACCCAGTTACGCAGCAGCTGCGCCCCCGCATCGCCGGATTTCTCCGGGTGGAACTGGGTAGCCGACAGCACCCCGTTCTCCACCGCCGCCAGGAAGGGGACGCCGTGTTCGGCCCAGGTGAGGCGGGGGCTGGCGAAATGTTCGCTGGGTGGCAGATCCCAGGTCTGGGCGGCGTAGGAGTGGACGAAATAGAAGCGGGTGTCCTTATCCATGCCGGCGAACAGGGTGCTGTCGGAGGGGGCCGAGACGGTATTCCAGCCCATATGCGGGAGAACAGGCGCGGAGAGGCGTTCGACGGTGCCGGGCCATTCGGCGCAGCCCTCGGTTTCCACGCCGAATTCCACACCGCGTTCGAACAGGATCTGCATGCCGACGCAGATGCCGAGCACCGGGCGCCCGCCCGCGAGCCGCTGGCCGATGATGCGTTCGCCGCGCACCGCGCGCAGCCCCGCCATGCACGCCTCGAACGCGCCGACGCCGGGAACTACCAAACCGTCCGCCGCCAAGGCGATCTCGGGATCGGCGGTCACCTCGACCGTCGCGCCCGCGCGGACCAGCGCACGCTCGGCGGAGTGCAGGTTGCCGGAACCGTAGTCGAGCAGTGCGACCGATGTCCTACTCACAGCGTCCCCTTCGTCGATGGAACGCCGTTGACTCGCGGGTCGGGTTCCACGGCGGCGCGCAATGCCCGTGCCACGGCCTTGAATTCGGCCTCGGTGACGTGATGCTGGTCGCGGCCGTAGAGCACCCGCACGTGCAGCGCGATGCGGGCGTTGAGCGCGATCGATTCGAAGACGTGGCGGTTGAGCACGGTGGAATACGGCGCTCCGGGGCCGGAACCCGGAATCACCGCGTGCAGCAGGTGATCCGGTTCGCCGGTGTGCACGCAGTAGGGCCGCCCGGAGACGTCGACGACGGCGTGGGCGAGGGTTTCGTCCATCGGGATGAAGGAGTCGCCGAAGCGGCGGATCCCGGATTTGTCGCCGAGGGCCTGGCCGAGGGCCTGCCCGAGGACGATCGCGGTGTCCTCGACCGTGTGATGGGCCTCGATCTCGATATCGCCTTCCGCGCGCACCGTGAGATCGAAACTCGCGTGCGCCCCGAGTGCGGTCAGCATGTGATCGTAGAAGGGGACGCCCGTGGAGATCTCGGTCTTGCCGGTGCCGTCCAGATCCAGCTCCACCAGAATGCTGGATTCCTTGGTCACGCGTTCGACCCGCGCGGTCCTACTCATGCTGACACCTCGCTGACACGGTCGGTCGTTTCGGGCTGATTCATCGTGGAGTGAGTTCCGCCGAGGCCAATTTCGCGCTGACGCGCAGGAATTCGTCGTTCTCGGCGGCGAGGCCGATGGTGGCGCGCAGGTAGCCGGTGATACCGACGTCGCGGATCAGGACGCCTTCGTCCAGGTAGCGCTGCCAGGCGCGGGGCGCGTCGGCGAAACGGCCGAAGAGCACGAAGTTGGCGTCGCTCGGTACCACGTCGTAACCCTGTTCGGTCAGTGCCGCGGCGACGCGATCGCGCTGCGCGGCCAATTCGGCGACACTGCCGAGAGTCTCGTCGGCATGTCGCAGCGCGGCGCGCGCGGCGGCCTGGGTGACCACCGACAGGTGATAGGGCAGCCGCACCAGCAGGAGCGCGTCGATGACGGCGGGGGCCGCGACCAGATATCCGAGGCGTCCGCCCGCGAAGGCGAAGGCCTTGCTCATGGTGCGGGTGACGACCAGCGTCGCGGGGAAACGGTCGATCAGCGCGATGGCGCTCGGCTCGGCGGAGAATTCCCCGTACGCCTCGTCGACGACGACGATGCCGGGCGCGGCCTCGAGGATGCGAACGAGATCCGCGGACGGAATGCTGTGCCCGGTCGGATTGTTCGGGCTGGTCACGAATACCACGTCGGGGCGGCGTTCGGCGATGACGGCTACCGCGTAGTCGATGTCGAGGGTGAAATCGGCGCTGCGTTTCGCCTCGATCCATTCGGTGTCGATGCCTTCGGAGATGATCGGATGCATCGAATACGAGGGCACGAAACCCAGTGCGCTGCGGCCCGGTCCGCCGAATGCCTGCAACAGCTGTTGCAGAATCTCGTTGGAGCCGTTGGCCGCCCAGACATTGGCGGTGTCCACCGCGACGCCGGTCTGCGTGGTCAGGTAGGCGGCCAGATCACCGCGCAGCGCCACCGCGTCCCGATCCGGATAGCGGTGCAGGTCGGCGGCGGCGACCCGGATGGATTCGGCGACGTCATCGATGAGCGCGCGGGTCGGCGGGTGCGGATTCTCATTGGTGTTCAATTGCACCGGCACCGTCAATTGCGGTGCGCCGTAGGGCTTCTTGCCGCGCAGATTCTCCCGCAGCGGCAGATCGTCCAGCCCGATGGCGGAGCCGGGAACCGTCAGCTCGGCACTCACGACAGCGCCTCGAATCGCGCGGTGACGGCCTGTCCGTGCGCGGGCAGATCCTCGGCGGTGGACAGGGCGACGACATGTCCCGCGACATCTTTCAACGCCGCTTCGGTGTACTCCACCACGTGGATGCCGCGCAGGAAGGTCTGCACACTCAGACCGGAGGAATGCCGCGCGCAGCCCGCGGTGGGCAGGACGTGATTCGACCCGGCGCAGTAGTCACCGAGGCTGACCGGCGCGAACGCGCCGACGAAGATCGCGCCCGCGCTGCGCACCCTGGCCGCGACGGCGGGTGCGTCGACGGTCTGGATCTCCAGGTGCTCGGCCGCGTAGGCGTTGACCACGCGAAGCCCCTGCTCGATATCGTCGACGAGGACCGTGCCCGACTGCGCGCCGGTGAGCGCCGCGCGGACCCGCTCGGCGTGTTCGACGATGGTGATCTGCGCGTTCAGCGCGGCATCGACCGCGTCGGCGAGATCGACGCTGTCGGTGACGAGCACGCTGGCGGCGAGCACATCGTGTTCGGCCTGGCTGATCAGATCGGCGGCGACGTGCACCGGGTCCGCGGTGGCGTCGGCCAGGATCGCGATCTCGGTCGGGCCCGCCTCGGCGTCGATACCGACCAACCCGCGGCACAACCGCTTGGCCGCGGTCACGTAGATATTGCCCGGTCCGGTAATCAGGTCGACCGGTTCCAGCCGGGCGTCGTCGGTGTCGGTGCCGCCGTAGGAGAGCAGCGCGACGGCCTGCGCACCGCCGACCGCCCACACTTCCTCGACCCCGAGCAGCCGGGCCGCGGCCAGGATGGTCGGATGCGGCAGCCCGCCGAACTGCGCCTGCGGGGGTGAGGCGACGACCAGCGAATCGACACCGGCGGCCTGCGCCGGCACCACATTCATCACGACGCTGGACGGATAGACGGCGTTGCCGCCAGGCACGTACAGCCCGACGCGCTCCACCGGCACCCACCGCTCGGTGACGGTGCCGCCGGGCACCACCTCGGTGACGGTATCGGTGCGGCGCTGGTCGGCGTGTACTTTGCGGGTCCGCTCGATCGCGACCTCGAGCGCCGCGCGCACGGCCGGATCGAGTTCATCCAGGGCCCGTGCCAATTCGGCGGCCGGAACCCGGACCGAGGCCGGGACCACGCCGTCGAACCGCTCACTGAATTCGAGCGCCGCCGAAACACCGCGATCCCGGATGGCCTCGACCACCGGGCGCACGTGGTGCAGTACCGAGTCCACGTCGACCCCCCCGCGCGGCAGCGCGGTGCGCAGCTCGGCAGCGGAGGGAGTGCGACCGCGCAGATCAACGCGGGCGAGCTCGATGCGGGGTGTCATATCGGTCTGCTGTCCTGTCTGTGCTGGTTCTTTGTCCGGTACCAGCCTAATGGTCGGCATCAATCGGGTTTCCGGCCCGGTCGGCCTGCGCCGCGCTGCGGTGACCTGGATCTCAGCCGAGGCGGGAGCGGTCGGCGTGCCTCCGGCAGTTATTTTGCGCCACACGGCAATTCGGCAGCGCCGGTATTCTGATGCCATGATCACGCTCAAGAAAGAAGACGGCGCCGCGGATCTCGCCGGCATCACCAAACTGAGTGTCGGGGTGAGCTGGGATCCGTCGGCGGGTACCAGCGGTGGCGCGCTCGGGTGGGCGCGCCGGAAAAAGGGTGTCGACCTCGACCTGATCGCGATACTGATGCAGGGCGCGGAGCCGGTCCGGTTCGCGGGTCTCGACTCGCTCGATCCGCTCGGCAACGGCTCTGTCCTGCACTCCGGCGACGAGCAGACCGGCGCGGCCTCCGGCGACGACGAGACCGTCACCGTCACCTTCGCGGACGTACCCGGCGGCATCGACGCCATCATCTTCGTCGCGGCCGCCTTCAAGAAGGGCAGCTCGTTCGAGAAGGCGAACAACATCTCGTTCAAGGTCTACGACGCCACCGGCGGCAACAGCCAGCAGGTCGCCGATATCTGGCCGTCGCTGCTCGGCAACGAGAACGCCAACGCGGTCGCGCGCGCCTTCCGCAACGGCCCCGTCTGGCAACTCGAGGTGCTGAACCGCAAGGGCAAGATCAAGCAGGGCGACAAGCAGGCGCTGTTGCGTTTCGCGATGGCGTGATCGGATCTGCCCGACCGCCGCGCTAGGCCACGGTCGGGCGGGTCTCGCTGTCGATCAGCAGTCTGCCGCTGCCACCGCTGACGACGTGCAGCATCATCGAGGTCGTCTGTCCGTCCACGGTCAGTTGCGCAAGCCGCATATCGAGCGAACCGTCGGTGTAGGCGCCGCGGTTGGCGCCGTTGATATCGGCGAAGGTATCGATGGTGCGCGAACCCCAATACTGGCGGAACGCCTGTTCGCTGCCGTACTGCTTCTGCGCGGCCGGGGTCAGCAACGACCAGGATCCGCCCGGATTGCTGTAGAAGTCGACGATCAGCTCACCCGCCGGACCCAATTCCACCGTTCCCACGCTCGGAGTCTTACCGAGTTGCGGGGCCGCGGTCTGGGTCGTCGCGCTGGCCGAGGGTGTGGTCACCGAGGGCGGGGCGGCCTGCGGCCCGGGGGTATTCGAACCGGACTGGCTCATCGCACCGATCACCAGCGCGATGACGGCCACCACCGCGCCGATCGCACCACCGATCAGTACGGCGTTGCGCTTACCGCCGGATTTGCGTGACGCCTGCGGTCGCGGCTGGGCCTGGGTCCGCGGATGGGCGGCGGTATTCGGATGTGTACCACCGCGCGTCGGGTGCGGCGCGGGTCTGTTGTGCCACTCGTTGGGCTGGTGCGGCGCCGGGGCGACGGGAGCGGAACGCAGCGCGCGGGTCGCCGCTTCCTGCTGTCCCATCTGCCTGCGCGCGAAAGCCTCACTGGCCGGGACGAATCCGGCGTGCGCCGGTGCGGATCCGGAATCCGCCAGCGCGGCGAGCTGCTCGCGGGCCACCCGCATGGTCGGCCGGTTCTCGGGGTCCGGACTGAGCAGTTGCAGCAGGAAATCGGTCGCGGCGCCCGCGTTTCGCGGTTCGCTCACCTGACCGTTGGCCGCGGCGTAGAGCACCGCGAGCGGATTGGCGCTCGCGCCGTAGGGCGGTTCGCCCTCGAGTGCGTGGAAGAGCGTGGCGCCCAAGGCGAAGACGTCGGCGGCCGGGGTCGGATCCGAGCCGCGAGCCACCTCGGGGGCGAGGTAGGCGGCGGTGCCGCAGATCAGGCCGGTTTCGGTGAGCGTGACGTCACCGGTCGCGCGCGAGATGCCGAAGTCGGTGATCTTCACGGTGCCGTTGTCGTCGAGCAGGATATTGCCCGGCTTCACGTCGCGGTGCACGATGCCCGCCTGATGCGCCGAGATCAGCGCCGAAGCCACCTGCTCGCCGATCCGCGCGACCTGCGTCAACGGCAGGGTGCCCTGGGCGGACAGCACCGCGGCCAGGCTCTTGGACTTCATGAACTCCATCACCAGGCACGGATCGCCGTCGTGCTCGGTGATGTCGAAGACCACGATCGCGTTCGGATGCTGGAACCTGGCCGCGTTCCTGGCCTCGCGGATCGCGCGCTGACGCACGACATCGCGTTCGGCCTCGGGCAGGCTCGGCTGGATATGGATCTGCTTGACCGCCACCGAGCGCTGCAACCGTTCGTCGACGGCACGCCAAACCACGCCTGTGCCGCCGCTACCAATCCGCTCGACCAGGCGGTAATGCTCCGCGATCAACTGACCGGTATCGATGGCGCCTACTCCGAACCTTCTCGAAATCGTGACATCCCGCATATTGACCGCGTACGCGGCCCGCCGACGAGTGTAGCTGGCTTACGGGCCGAGCCATGCGTCAGCACGGAGATATTTCGGGCCGCCTCCGGAGCGACCCGTCGCACGCGGTGACGACACTGTGTGTTTACTTCCCCAGCGGGTCTCGCGCGATGTTCGGCAACGCTAGCGCGGCGCGCGCAACATGCGTCCGGCGGCCTCCACCGCGGGCCCGGAATTGCCAGCGTCGCCGACGAAAACGGCGAACGCGAGATCACCGTCGATACCGACGAACCAGCCGTGCGCGCGGGTGTTGTCGCCGTACTCGGCGGTCCCCGTCTTGCCGAGCAATCCAGGGATATCGCCCAGCTGGGTGGCGGTGCCGGCGGTGACCGTCTCGCGCATCATCGTCTCGAGCTGATCGGCGGTGCCCGCGGGCAGCGGCTGCGGTGTTCGATCGGCGACGCCCGGCTGCCCGGCGATCAACACCGGTGCGGGAACAGATCCGTGCGCGATGGAGGCGGCGACGAGCGCCATACCGAACGGTGACGCTGTCACCTGTCCTTGCCCGATACTCGACTCGACCCGCTGGGCCGGGATCTCGGCGGCGGGCACCTTCCCCGTCACCGTGGTCAGGCCGGGGGTGAGGTAGTCGATGCCGAGACCGAGTTGCGCGGCCGCCGTCGTCAACGCGTTCGGCGGCAGTCCCACTCCGAGCGCGGCCATCGTGGTGTTACACGACCGGGCGAACGCCGTGTGCAACGCGACCGGACCGAGATCGAAATTGTCGTCGTTGGGAATGCGGCGACCTTCGATATCGGCGACACCGGGGCAGGGCAGCACGGTGTCGGGAGTGACGGCTCCCGCCTGCAACGCGGCCGACACCGTCACCGTCTTGAAGGTCGACCCCGGCGGATACAGGCCGGTGAGCGCGATCGGCCCCGCCGCGTCGGCCGCGGCGTTCTGTGCCATAGCGACCACATTGCCCGTGGAGGGTTGCAGCGCCACGATCGCGGCGGGTTGCGCGATCGAGGCGAGCGCGGCCTCGGCATTGCGCTGCAATCCGAGATCGAGGGTGGTCCGGATATCGGGGGTCGGTCGCGGATCCTGGCCTGCGACGCGCTCGGCCCCATCGGGGTTCACGGTGCGCACCGACCACCCCGTCGCCACCTCGGCGGCGGACTGCCACACGTCGGCCAGCCCCGACAGCGTCGGCGAGGACAACGCCTTGTCGGTGGTCAGCAACCTGGTCTGCGGGGCGAGGGTGACTCCGGGGATGGCGGCGAGGGTGGCCGCGATCGGCTCGATATCGCTCGCGCGCAGGGTGATCGCGGTGATCGGCGCACCCTCGGCGGCGGCGAGATCGGCCTGCAGCGATTGCGCGGTGAGGCCCGGCGCGAGCGGTGACAGCACCGGTGCGACGGCGGCGAGATCGGCGCCGGGCGCGATATTCACCAGCGTCACCACCTGCTGGGTCATCAATTCGCCCCCGGCGGCATCCAGAATCCGAGCCGGAGCCGGAGCGACCGGGGTGTATCGGAGCGGACCCATCGTCAGTCCCGGCGCGATCGTCGCCGGATCCCAGTGGATCTTCCAGCCGTCGTCTTCGTCAGCGGTTCCCGCCGTGGTGTAACTCCACTGCCCGGCCCCGCCCTTGCCGAGTTTCCAGGTCGCGGCCAGCGTGAAGTCATCTCCTTCCGTCGAACGGACCTCGAACTTCACGTCCTTGCCGAGACCTTCGTAGAGCTGGTCGATGGCGGCGGTAGCGGCAGCGGGGTCGTCGGTCAGTGCGGCGGCCCCGGCGACATCGACGCGGGTGAGAGCGTCGGCGAAATCCGCAGCGACGGTCTGTGGCTGGTCGGGGCCGGAACCGCAGCCGACCAGGACCAGCGCGGGTGCGGCGAACAGGGCGAAAAGCTTCCGTTGGGTACGCACCCCGCCGACTGTATCCGGATCGTCGGCTCCCGCAGGTCAGCCCGGAACGCGCGATTCCCGCCGGTCCGTCAGCGGGCGGGCCCGATCCGTTCCACCAGCGACGCCGCGTCCGCCGCATCGAGGTCGATATCGAAGATCTCGGACAGGATTTTCGGCAGTTCGGCGGATTCGAGTTCGCGGGTGTCACCGGAACCGTCCGGGTACTCGGTGATCAGGGTCGCGCCGTCGATGACGTAGTGCACGTCCGGGTGGAAGCGCTGCACGAAGGGGCGCGTGGTGAACGGCGAACGCGGTGAGGTCGAGACGAAATGATTGCCGACCTCGTAATCGATGCGGTACTGCGGATCGGTGGTGAAGGTGTATCGCTCGATCCAGCCGTCACGACCGAATTGGTGCAGCGCCCACAGATCCGCGCCGAGCTCGCCGACCCGCCGTTCCAGCCGGAACCGCCACCGCCCCAGCGCGAATTCCCCTGCGCTTTCGGTCAATTCGTAGGGCTCGAGCGGCCCCGCGCCGAATCCGACGTCGACCATCCAGATCCGATCGTCCTCGCCGGTCGTGACCCGTAACAGCGCGTGGGTGGCGGGCCGCAACCCCTCGGTCGCCCCCATGGTGACCCGCCCACTCAGCCCCGTCACACCGAAACCGAGCCGTTCCAGGACTGCCGCGAACACCCCGACGTTCTCGTAGCAGTACCCGCCGCGACGCCGCCGGATCAACTTGTCCTGCAGAGTCTCGAGATCGAGCGCGATACCGCGCCCGAGGATGATCTCGAGATTCTCGAACGGGATCGTCGTGGTGTGCAGGTGCACCAGCCTGCGCAATGTCCGCGTCGTCGGCGCGCGCTCACCGTCGAAACCGATCCTGGTCAGGTAGGCGTCCAGGTCGAGGACCGCCCCGTTCCACCGGTATGCCGGGTCCGTCATCGTTACCTCCTCGCGGGCGTTCGCCCATCCGCCATCGCACAACCACGCGGCGCACGGAACTGTTCCGGATCCGCGGCGGATAAGGGAGGCGAGTTCAGGCCGCGCATTTCGCGCCGGGCGGTGCGGCGGGGGCGCTGACGGCGCCGCGCGCGACGTCGACGACATAGTCGCGATCGGGACCGTCGACGGGTTCGAGGCCGAGCAACAGACGTTCCACCACGCAGCCGCCTTCGAAGAACGCCGGGCCGACGCTGTGATCTCCCGGCACGATCGCGCCGCTCAGATCGCGGCCAGTGACCACCGTGTACATCGACGTCGGCTTACCGGCGGCGAGCAGGCCCGCGCGCATCTCGATACTGGTCACGTAGGGGACCACATCGTCGGCGATGCCGTGGACGATGAACGCGCGCCGCAACTCCATACGCCCGGCCAGCAGCGCGGGCGAACGGTCCAGGTAGGCCCGCGGGCAGACGATCGGTGTGCAACCGCCCGCGTCCCGTTCGATCTGGGCGGGCAGATCCGGATCGACGAGGCCCCCGGCGGCCCACATCGTGAAATCGTCGCCGGGACCGTAGTTGTCCACCCAGTAGTCGAACAGTCCGCGTGGCGCGTACGCGGCGGCCAACCCGCTCATGATGCCGCCCTGGCTCCAACCCCACAGCACCGTGCGTTCGATCCCGGGGTGCTCGTCCCGGTACCACTGGGTGGCGGCGACGATATCGCGCCTGCCCGCCCGCAGATTCCAGTCACCGGCTCGCCAGACACTGGCGTCGCTGCGCAGATCCATAGCGAGGAAGGGGGTTTCGACGCGACGCGCGATCGAGATGATGTACTCGGAATAGTCGGCGGACGAACCCCCGTGCCCGTGCACCGCGACCGCCAACTGCCGGGGCGGCAGGTCGCCGGGGGCGCACCGGTAGGGCTCGAATACCCGGCCGGTCGCGTCCTCGCCGTCCACCGTCACGGTCACCGGGCGCACCGCGACGCGGATCTCGCAATTCGGGTCCGCCGCGGCGGGCGATGTCACGACGCCGACGGCCACGAGAGTTCCCCACAGCACACAGCACACGGCCAGCAATCCACGTCCAGGCCTCATCACTGCATGATCCCATGCGAGCACACCGAATCCGGTCTGCTCGAGGGGATTAACACCGATCGAATTCCGGTCGATAATCGAATCGCGCGGGCCGGACATCCTTCTGCTAGCGTGCCGATGTCGATTCGGAGTCTCGACCGCGTTTGCGCCGGTCCGGATTCTCTTTCCGGGGAGCAGATCAATGGCCTTCTTGAACAAGCTCGTGTCCAACGCACACACCTTCGGCCGCCTGATGGATGTGGTGGACAAGGCACCGCAGTGGCGCAAGCAGTTGCTGAGCAAGAAGAACGAACTGCGCGGCGGGGCCTTCCGCGACGCGGCGATGGGTATGTGCGCGCTGGTCGCGGCGGCCGACGGTTCGATCGACCCGAACGAGCGGATGCGGGTGGCCGGCCTCGTCGGCACCGAGCCCGCGCTGTCGAATTTCCCCGCCGACGAATTGCGACAGTTGTTCGAGGACAACTGCAATCGGCTCGTCGCCGATCCCGCTTTCGGACGCGCCCACGTCCTCCAGCAGATCGGCAAGGTGGCAGGTAAGTCGACCGAGGCAGAGGCGGTCGTGCAGATCGGCATCCTGATCGGCAACGCGGACGGCGATTTCGACCAGGCCGAGGTCGCCGCCGTGCGCGAGGCGTGCCAGGCGCTGCGGTTGGATCCGCGCCAATTCGGGCTCTGACCAGCGCTTCACGTCGTCCGATTCGATTACCGCCACCTGTCGGACCGCCCCGCTAGTATTCGCCTATGCGTTCGATCGATGCCGCCGAACGGCGGGCCAGGCTGGCTGTCCGGCACCGTCTCGCGACCGGTTCGCGCAGCGACGATGTGACCGAGGTGGCGCGCTCGCTGGTGGTGCTGCACGCCACCGACCCCGCGACCGTCTATCTCTCGGTCTGCGCGCGCAGTAACACCGCCACCCCCGCCCATGTCGAGAAGGCGCTGTACGACGACCGCACGCTGCTGCGGATGCTCGCGATGCGGCGCACCATGTTCGTCGCGCCCATCGAATTGGTTCCCGCGCTGCAGGCATCGTGCGCGGACGCGCTCGCGATCAAACTGCGACGCACCTACGGCCGGTACCTCGAACAGGAAGGCGTGATCGACGGCGATGTGTCGATGTGGCTCGCCGGTCGAGGCGGAGACGCACGCGGCGCTACTCGCCCGTGGTGTGGCGACGGGGGCGCAGCTGAGCAAGGATGTGCCGCGACTGCGCACCCAGGTGAATCCCGCGCCGGACAAGTCCTATTCACGTCCGACGAATATCACCACCTGGGTGCTGGTCGCGCTCGGCTGCGAGGGGCGCATCGTGCGCGGAAGGCCGAACGGCAGCTGGACGAGCAGCCAATACAGTTGGGTGCCCGTCGAATCCTGGTTGCCCGGCGGGGTGGCCGCCCTATCCGTGGAGCAGGCGCGCGCCGAACTGGTGGGCAAGTGGTTGCACGCCTTCGGGCCCGCGCCCGTCTCCGATATCAAATGGTGGACCGGCTGGACACTCGGCGAAGTTCGGGCAACCCTGGCCGGGCTCGACGTGATCGAGGTCGACCTCGACGGCGCCGTCGGCGTATTGCTCGCCGAGGACACCGAACCCGTCGCCGCGCCGGAACCCTGGGCCGCCCTGCTGCCCGCGCTCGACCCGACCCCCATGGGGTGGCAGTCGCGCGGCTGGTACCTCGGCCCGCACGGACCCGTCCTGTTCGACCGCAACGGAAATATCGGCCCGACTATATGGTGCGACGGCCGTATCGTCGGCGGATGGGTGCAGCGCAAGGACGGCGAGATCGTCTACCGCCTGGTGGAGGATGTCGGGTCCGAGTACGTGGCCATGATCGAACGGGAGGTCGCGAAAATCGCCGAATGGTTCGGTGACGTTCGTGTGATCCCGCGCTTCAGAACTCCGTTGGAACGTGAGTTGACCACGTAATGGCGCTGTCGCTGCTCGTCCCTACATGTCCAAGCCGAGATCGAGGACACGTACCGAATGGGTGAGCGCGCCGACGGCGAGGTAGTCGACGCCGGTGCGCGCGTAATCGGCGGCGACCTCGACGGTCAACCCGCCCGAGGATTCGAGTTCGGTATCCGGGGCGACGGCGTTGCGGCGCTGCACGGCGGCCTGGGTCTGCCACAGCGGGAAGTTGTCCAGCAGAACGAGTTCCACGCCCTCGGCCAGGACGGCATCCAACTGTTCCAGGCTGTCGACCTCGACCTCGCAGGCGATATCGGGAGCCAGCTCGCGGACCGCGCGCAGCGCTTCGACCACCGAACCGGCGGCCACGACATGGTTGTCCTTGATGAGGGCGGCATCGCCGAGCCCCATCCGATGGTTCACACCGCCGCCGACCCGCACCGCGTATTTCTGGAGGGCGCGCAGACCCGGCAGCGTTTTGCGGCTGTCGCGGATCTTGCAGTGGGTGCCCGCGACTTCGTCCACCCACGCGGCGGTGGCGCTGGCGATTCCGGAGAGGTGACAGACGAGATTGAGCATCGTGCGCTCGGCGGTGAGCAGTTGGCGAGTCGGCGCGACGATGCCGAGGACACAGTCGCCCGGCGCCACCCGCGTACCGTCCGCGACCCGATCGGTGATTTCGTAGTTGTCCGCGCCGATCACCTCGTCCAGAACCAGCAACCCGACGTCCAGGCCCGCCACGGTGCCGGACTGACGCGACACCATGGACGCCTTCACCACCGCTTCGGCGGGGACGGTCGCCATCGTGGTGACGTCGGGTCCGTAACGCAGATCCTCGTCCAGCGCGGTGCGGATCAGCGCGATGACTTCGTCGCGGTTCAACGCGGCATCGAGGGTCATGGGTGTACTCCTAACGTGTTCTCGCCGGGGCGAGTATGCGGCGACGACGTGTCGGCGAGGCGACCGACCCGGTCGAGCCGAGTGGACGGTCCGGGAACGAGGGCGATCCGCGTACTCATGGCACAGCGATCGACAGTTCCGGCGCATCGGGATCGGCCGCCAAGCGCACCGCCAGCAGCGGACCTTCCGGAGCCCCCGCCATCGGCCGCACATCGGGATGTCCGTCGCTGTCGAGGCGGATCGGAATGCTGTGCCGCAGCGCCGGATCCGAATCCGGATGGTCGGAGCGGGTGTGACAGCCCCTGCTCTCGGTGCGTGCCGCGGCCGCGAGCAGCATGACGCGCGCCGTCAAGGTGAGCGCCCCGTCCTCGAGGTCGGCGATACGCTGGGCGGCAAGGGTTTCCGGGGCCAGGACGGCGCAATCGCCCGTCGCGGCGCGCACCGATTGCGTGAAACGCGTCGACATACTGCGCAGCACGGCACGCTCGAGTCGCTCGGTCGCCTCGTCGAGTCCGTCCCTGTCCCTGACGACCGACGCGTGCGCCGTCATCACCTGCTGCAATGCCGCACGGGCCACCCTCGGCATGGTGCGGGTCCTGATCTCGGTCACCTCGGCGGGCGCGTCGCGCCGCTCCGCCACCGCGGCTCCCACTCGTTCACCCACGACGAGGCCCTCGAGCAGGCTGTTGGAGGCCAGCCGATTCGCGCCGTGCAGACCGGTGCGCGCCACCTCCCCCGCGGCATACAGACCGGGAACGCCGGTGCGGCCGTGCGGATCGGTGACAACGCCGCCGCATTGGTAGTGCGCGGCGGGGGCGACCGGGATGAGGTCGACGCGCGGATCGAGCCCCGCCGCCAGGCAGGAGGCGGTGATGGTCGGGAACCGTTGGGCGAAACCGTCGATCGCGCGTCCGTCGAGATAGACGTGATCGGTCCCGAGTTCACGCATGCGGGCCGCGATGGCCCGCGAGACGACATCGCGTGGCGCCAGGTCACCTCGGGGATGTACCCCGGCGGTGACCGAATTGCCCGCGGAATCGACGAGGACCGCGCCCTCGCCCCTGACCGCCTCACTGATCAACGGCCGCCGACCGGTACCGCCGGGGGTGTAGAGCACGGTGGGGTGGAACTGCACGAATTCCAGATCCGCCACCGCCGCCCCCGCCCACAGCGCGAGTGCGATGCCGTCGGCGGTCGCGCCGGACGGGTTGGTGCTCAGCGCGTACAACTGGCCGAGCCCACCGGTGGCGAGCAATACGGCCGGGGTGTGCACGACGCCGAAACCCTGCTCCGACACCGCTATCACTCCGCGCACCCCGGTCGGCCCGGTGACCACCTCGCACGCCGCCGCGCCGAAGAGCACGGGCAGCCCGGCCGCGTTGAGCGCGCGCTGCACCTCCGCGCCGGTCGCGTCACCGCCCGCGTGAATGATCCGGCGGGTGCTGTGCCCGCCCTCGCGGGTGCGCGAGATCTGGCCGTCGCGGCCCAGATCGAAGACCGCGCCGAGATCGGTCAATGCCGCGACGGCGTCCTGGCCGCCGGAGACAATGGATCGCACCGCCTGCACCTCGCACAGTCCCGCGCCCGCCTCCACCGTGTCGCGCACATGTGATTCGATCGAATCCTCTTGCGGTGCGACGACAGCGATACCGCCCTGGGCATACTGCGTCGAGGTATCGGTGGGACCGCCCTTGCTGAGCACCAGCACCCGCGATCCGTGCAGCGACGCCGTCCGCGCCGCTGTCAGACCGGCGACGCCGCCGCCGATCACCACGAGATCGGCGGCGGCTTCCCACTCGATCGATACCGGAGCCGTCATCTCTCCACGCCTCTCGCTCCGAGCCCGCCCGGCCCGGCAGCCGCCGATCGGCGGCCTCGATAGATCACCGTCACGCGCGGGCCCGGAGACCGGCGCGCGTCCTGCGCCCCGAAGGGCTGTCACTCGCCCCCGCCGGGATTGCCGATCTCGATCATCCGCTGGACCGAATTCCGGCCCCGCGCCGCGGTTTCCGGGTCGACGTGCACCTCGTCGGCGCCCTCGGTCAGGCAGCGCAGCAGTGCGGCCGGGGTGATCATCTTCATGTACTTGCAGGAGGCGCGATCGTTGACGGCCTGGAAGTCGATGCCGGGAGCCGCCTTACGCAACTGATGCAGCATGCCGACCTCGGTGGCGACGAGCACTTGGCTCGAGGTGGACGCCTTGGCCGCGTCGATCATGCCGCCGGTGGACAGGATGTGCACCCGGTCGGCCGGGAACGCGCCCTCACCCGCCAGATACAACGCCGAGGTGGCGCAACCGCATTCGGGGTGCACGAACAGTTCGGCATCCGGGTGGCTGCGCGCCTGCTCGGTGAGTTCGTCACCGTTGATACCCGCGTGCACGTGGCATTCCCCGGCCCAGATCTGCATATTCTCGCGCCCGGTGACCCGCTTGACGTGCGCGCCGAGGAATTGGTCCGGCAGGAACAGCACCTCGCGGTCGGCGTCGATGGAGGCGACGACGTCGACCGCGTTCGACGACGTGCAGCAGATATCGGTCAGCGCCTTCACCTCGGCGGTGGTGTTCACGTAGGACACGACGACGGCGTTCGGGAATTCGGCTTTCCAGGCGCGCAGTTCGTCGGCGGTGATCGAATCCGCCAGCGAGCAGCCCGCGCGCTGATCCGGGATGAGGACGGTCTTGTCCGGGCTCAGGATCTTGGCCGTCTCGGCCATGAAGTGCACGCCGCAGAACACGATGGTGTCCTCGGCGGCCTCGGCCGCGATTCGGGACAGCGCCAGCGAGTCACCGACGTGATCGGCCACGTCCTGGATCTCGGGCAGCTGGTAGTTGTGCGCGAGAATGGTCGCGTTGCGCTCGCGCGCCAGCCGCTTGACCTCCTGCGCCCACTGCGGCGTCGCGTCGACACCGGAGAATCCTGACGGGCCGTCGACGACCTGTTCCATCAGCGTAGGCGCGAGCTGCGCACCCATAGTCGCCATGATGGCTCCCTTCCTCGTGCGGGGGCTGCTTCGCCGATTCGCACCAAAACCAGGTTTTCGACTTACAATCGAAAACATGGCCCATAGTAGCACCATCCATGAAACGCTCACCGCGGTGTTCCAGGTTCGTCGATTCTCGACGGACATCACCGCAGGCAGCGGCGTTGTCGAGCCGATGGAAACCGGATTCGACCCGTGCGGGCCCGGTCGGCGAACCGAACTCGCCGTGCTGCTGTGGGAGCGCGCACTCGCCCCCCAGAAGGACACCTGGTCACTACCCGGTGGCAGACTCCGCGACGACGAGGATCTCGACGTTTCGGCCCGCCGCCAACTCGCCGAGAAGGTCGATGTGCGCGAATTGGCCCACCTCGAGCAACTCGCGGTTTTCAGCGCCCCCGAGCGGGTGCCAGCGCCGCGTCGTATCGCCTCCGCCTACCTCGGGCTCGTCCCCCTCACCGCCGACCCAAAACTCCCCGACGACACCACCTGGCATCCGGTGTCGGCGCTGCCGACCATGTCCTTCGATCACGGCACCGTCGTCGAACACGCGCGAACCAGGCTGGCCGCCAAACTCTCCTACACCAATATCGCCTTCGCCCTTGCCCCTCCGGTCTTCACCATGTCGACCCTGCGCGGGATCTATTGCGCCGCACTCGGATACGACGTCGACACCACCAACCTCCAGCGCGTCCTGTCCCGGCGCAAGGTCATCACCCCCACCGGAGCCACCGCGGCCCCCGGCCGCGCGGGCGGTCGCCCCGCCGCCCTCTACCGTTTCACCGACTCCGGGATCCGGGTCACAGACGAATTCGCCGCACTCCGGCCGCCCACGTGAAATACGGTGCGATGTAGTGCCATTCGTCGACCGACGAGTCGGCGGCTGCCATCGAACCCACCCGATTCGGTTCCCGCCTCAGGAATCCAGCGACCGCTTACTGTGTTTGACGCCGCGCCGATACTTGCGCATATTGCGGACCGGCTGCGCGGCGCTACTGCGCCGCAGCGCGTGACGCCGACGCCACGCGGCGAGATCCGGGCGCTCGTCGACGGGATTCGCCACCGTACCCGGGTCGAGCACGGTGCGCGTCTGTACCTTCATCTGTGAGACCCCCTTCGCCACGATCGGCGCTCCCACCGTAACCGCCGCTCGTAGCGCACTTCCACCGATTTTCTCCCCATGCCGCCCGGCAGTCGGTTCGACCGACGAGAACAGCGCCCCTCCACCGCGTGGCGTCGGCGTCGGCGTCAGCGTGCGGGACGACTCTGCGGCACCGGCCCGGCCGGATCGTACCCACCGTGGGCCCCATTCGCGGCGGGGCTGTAGGGGCTGTAGGGGCTGGCCGCATCGGCCTTGGTATTCGACGGGTAGGGCTGTGTCGATCGCGTCGATCGCGTCGATCGCGTCGCGCCGAAGGCGCCGTCGACACCGGTGCCGAGATCCTCGGAGGGATTGAGCGCCACCGTGAACATCAGCACCAGCGAGGCGATCAGCGGCTGCACGATCAGCGCGAGCCAACTACCCAACTCGGGGGCGATCGCGATGATCTGTCCCACCGGCGGATCCTCCGGCCTCGCGTGATGCCATTCGGCCACCGCCTCGCCGAGGACCCGCATCGCGAACGCGCCGATGAACGATCCGGCCAGCAATCCGATCGCCAGGATGGGACCGCGCGCCGACCGCAGCCGCCACGCGCCCGCCGCGCACAGCAAACCAACCACCGCACCGATGCATACGAAAATCGCGAGCGCGTCGAACTGGTGCGCGCTCTCCCCCGTCAGCACCACCCCGCGCCCGGCTTCGGTGACGAACAGCTGTTCGACGGGCGCGAGATACCCCCACACCGCACCGCCGACAACACTCGCGAGCACCACGCCCGCGACGATCAGCAGACCCGCGCCCACTTCGCGTCGCAGGCCGCCGGGATTCACCGCCGCCACTACCGGTATTCCAGACTCGCCGAGTCGATGACGCCGTGGCGAGAGCATTTCGCCCACCAGCCGTCGGGGTTCACCTGCACGATCATGCGTCGGCCGCATCGCTCACAGAATCGCGGCGGCTCCAGGCCCATCGCCGCGGCCGTGGGGACCACGTCATCGACCCCGGGCACTATCCGCTTACCGGTGAACGGGTTGTAGCGCTCGTCCATATCCATGACATTACTCATGGTCGCGGTTCAGAGCGTTTCGTTGAGCGCCTTGATCGGCATCTTCAGCTCGCCGAGCAGATCCAGGTCGGCTTCGGCGGGGCGGCCGAGCGTGGTCAGGTAGTTGCCGACGATGACGGCGTTGATACCACCGAGAATGCCCTGTTTCGCGCCGAGGTCGCCGAGGGTGATCTCCCGGCCGCCCGCGAAACGCAACATGGTGCGCGGCAGCGCGAGACGGAAGGCCGCGACAGCGCGCAGCGCGTCGGCCGCGGGCAGTACCTCGAGATCACCGAAGGGGGTGCCCGGGCGCGGGTTGAGGAAGTTCAACGGCACCTCGTCGGGTTCGAGCACCGCCAGATTCGCCGCGAATTCCGCACGCTGCTCCAATGTTTCGCCCATGCCGAGAATGCCGCCGCAGCAGACCTCCATCCCGGCCGCGCGCACCATGCGCAGGGTGTCCCAGCGCTCTTCCCAGGTGTGGGTGGTGACCACATTCGGGAAGTACGACTTCGACGTCTCCAGGTTGTGGTTGTAGCGATGCACACCCATGGCGGCGAGTTGATCGACCTGCTCCTGGGTGAGCATGCCGAGCGAGCAGGCGACCTGGATGTCGACCTCGTTGCGGATGGCTTCGACACCGGCCGCGACCTGCGCCATCAGTCGCTCGTCCGGGCCGCGCACGGCGGCGACGATGCAGAATTCGGTGGCGCCGGTCTTCGCGGTCTGCTTGGCGGCCTCGACCAGGCTGGGGATATCGAGCCAGGCCGCGCGGACCGGCGACTGGAAAAGGCCCGACTGCGAGCAGAAATGGCAGTCCTCGGGGCAACCGCCGGTCTTGAGCGAGATGATGCCCTCGACCTCGACCTCCGGCCCGCACCACTGCATGCGGACCTCGTGCGCGAGGGCGAGCAATTCCTCCAGCCGATCGTCGCCGAGGCGCAGCACCTCCAGCGTCTGTTCCTGGTTCAGGCCCTCGCCGCGCACGAGCACCTGCTCGCGGGCGATGGCAAGAATATCGGTGGTCACGGGTGCCTGGGTCACTGCACGAATCCCTTCGTCCGGCCGAGGTGGCCGTGCAACTTGAACGGTGTTCAGGCTAGGGTAGCGGTAGACGGCGAGTCAAAACACCAACATCGTGGAGGACTTCGGGTGCAACTGCACAGAGCGGACGTGGTCGACGGCGCGATCGCCATCCTCGACCAGTACGGTCTCGCCGATCTGACGATGCGGCGGCTCGCGGGTTCACTTCAGGTCCAGCCCGGGGCGCTGTATTGGCATTTCCCGAATAAGCAGGCGCTGCTCGGCGCGGTCGCCGACAGAATTCTCGCCCCGATGGACGATCCCGTGCGGGCCGAGGAGTGGTCGGCCCAGATCACGGAATTGGCGCACCGATTGCGCGACTGCCTGCTCGCCTACCGCGACGGCGCCGAATTGGTCTCGGCGACATACGCTTCCCGGCTGACAACGAGCAAGGGCCGCGAACGCATGGTGAGCGCCGCCATCCGCGCGGGAATGCCGCGGCCCGAGGCCGAATCCGCGGCGTTCACCCTGCTGTATTACGTCCTCGGTCAGACCGTCGACGAACAGTCCCGCATGCAGATGGATTCCGCGGGCGCGCTCACCGACGACGCCTCACCGCTGGACCAGACACCGGACGCCACCGCACGTTTCGATTTCGGTCTGCAATTATTCGTCGCGGGGGTGCGCCACCTGCTCGGCACTCGGGTGCGGTGAGCGCGGGCCCACCGCTCCGACGACATCGAGAACGGCCGCGGGTATCCGGCTCGGTCGGCCCTCATTTCCCGGTGATGAAATCGAAGGTCGCCCGGATCTGCTCGCTGGTCGGGGTCGGGAGGGTGTCGCGTCCGTGCACGAAACCGATGCCGATGAAGGACAGGATCGCGGCCCGCATCCGCGCCTCGGCCGGGGTGAAGCCCAGTTCGGTCAGGGTCTGCTCCAGCACCGCGAAAATCCGTTGATCGAGCGATTTCACCGCGTCGAACACCTTCGGACTGGTGCGAGCCCAGTCGCGCACCGCGTATTCGACCTTCAAGAGTTCGTCACCGGCGAGGAGTTCGCCCATGCGTTGCAGCCGCTGATCGGGCGGCAACGCCTCGAGACCATGGAGGCCGCGGACACTGTCGTTCTGCGCGGCGCACCAATGATCCGCCGTCGCCTCGAGCAGATGTTCCAGATCATCGAAATGCCAGTAGAAACTGCCCTTGGTGACACCGAGGTGTTCGCACAGCCGGGGAATCGAAATCGCGCCGACACCGTCGGTGAGCAGGACCGACATCGCCGCGTCGACCCAGTCCGCCACCGTGAGCTTGGGTGTCCGCTGTGCGCGCCTGGCCGCGGCCGCGGCTTTTCGCTTCGACACGTCCGAGGCGCTCGCGTGACGTTCCCCGGCCGTGTCCGTCATCGCCACCTTCTCGTCGTCCGAGCGAGTCGGGCCGATGGCGCGCCCGCATCCGGTGGCGCGATATCGGCCCGGCGCGTCCGGCCTGGTGACAGGCCGTTTCGCGTGACTCGGCGTGGTCGAGTCGACTCGATGCGGTCCCCAGATTAGCAGGGCCGCACGGGTGGGAGCGCGAGCCATCCCACTGCACATACTTGAGAGTATGTTGCGCCATACTCTATGGTATGGGAATCCCGGGCACTCCGGAGGCAGCATCCAGTTCTGTTGAAAGCGCGGGTCATATGGATACCTCGGTACCGGTCGGTGCGGGAACGACGGAGGCCGTCGCGGCGCACCCGACGTCGTTCCGATATCGGGAACGGCGAGACAGCCGACCCGTCCGCCGAATCCGCGCGACCCTGCTGAACCTGTTCGGGGCCGATCTCTTCCCCTCCGACGATATCGCCGAGGCGTTCCGCGCCGACCTGTACCGGGGCGATCCGACCGCGGAACGGTTCGTCGCCGAGGTATTCGACGGCGAGACCGGCGCCAAACGTGGCCGCGCGATGCTCGAGGCGGCGCTGCGCGACGGCGTGGACGCGGTTCCCGACGCGCACGACGCGATGCGCGAACTGTTCCGGGAATTCGAGACCGTTCCCGACTGGGTCCGGCCCGACCTGGTGGAAGCGGGCGCGGCGATCTGGCGACGCTGGGGGACCATGCTTTTCGCGATGGCCGGGGCCGAAACCCTCGAAATGTATACCGAGGCGGCCGTCGCGACCCCGCTGTCCCTGGCCGGTGGCTACGCGGGTGATAACGCGCTCAGGAGATTCCTAGAGACGACCCGGTTCTGGATCGACGTCTCCGAACCCGGCGCGATCCTGACCGCGGGCTCGGCGGGCAGGGCCACCGCGCTGAAGGTGCGGATCATGCACGTCTCGGTGCGCAAACGCGTTGCCCAGCACCGGGAATGGGATCCGCAGCGCTGGGGTCTTCCCATCAGCCAGAGCTACATGCTGCTCACCCTGCTGGCGGGAAGCGTCACACCGGCGCTGGGACTGTGGCCGCTCGGTCATTTCACCTCCCCGAGCGAAATTCGCGCGCTGCTGCATTTCCAGCGCTACATGGGGCATCTGCTCGGCGTGCGGGTCGACTGGTATCCCGAGACCATCGGCGACGCCTTGCGCATCCTCGCGATGGTAATGGTGTCGAGATCCAATGACGCCGGCGAGCACGGACGCGAACTGATCGAATCCTATCCAGCGGCCTTCGCGCCCCGCCCCGGACAGCGCGGTCCGCGCAGGCTCAGGCAGCAATACAACTACCGGATGCATTCGGCCTACACCGCGCTGTACATGCTCCCCACCACCCGTCGCGCCTACGACCTTCCCAGCGCGTTCCCCTGGATCCTGTGGCCGCTGGCCCGCACCCCGTTCATCGCCGCCGCCGAACTGACCCGCCGCGCCGTGCCCGGTGTCGCGCGCCTGCACGAGCGCGTCACCAGGGCACATCGCGAGAACTGGTACCGCTCGCAGATGCAGGGCCGCGGCGCGCAATTCGACGCCACCGGCGCGCTGCGCCGCTGACCTTCGCGCTCGATCGCACCCGCCGATGTCAGCGACGCGGCGCCCGTCCCGCGCGCCGGTTCCGCGCGGGACCCGACGCGGGTGCGCCGGGAAACCATCGGTGGATGGTGGCCGCGCCGACCGCCGATGTCAATGCGACGGTGAGCGCGGAGGCGCCCAGCACCGTGATGACACTCACGACCCCCACCGCGATCGGCCCGACGAACGAACCCGCGTCGTGTGTGAGCCGCCAGGCGCCGAGGAATTCCGCTCGGCCGGCTCGCGGCGCGACATCCGCGCCGACCGTCATGATCAGGCCGTTGCTGAGACCGTTGGCCACGCCGAGGACGAGTGCCGCCGCGCCGACGGCGACCGCCGACGAGGTCAGGGGCAGTGCCGCGTACCCGAGCGCGAACAGCGCCATGGCAGGCACGCCGGTCGCGCGTCGCCCGTAGCGATCCAGCCAGATACCCGCCGGATAGGACAGCAGGACATCCGCCGCACCCGCGAGGCCGAAGATCAGACTGGTGGTCGCCGCGTCCACCCCGATATGCGCCGCCCACAACGGCAGCAGTGCGAGACGGGCCGCCCGCGCCGCGCCGACGAGCAGCGCGGCCGAACCCAATGTGCCGAGGACACGGCGGTTCTCGGAGATCACCGCGTGCAGCGGCCCGCCGCCCGCGTCCGAATGGTCGCCGTGGACGGCGGGAATCGCCACCATCGCCGACCCCGAGATCACCGTGGTGACGAGTTGCAGCCACATGGCCCCGTTCGGGCCGACGAAATGCACGGGGATCGCTCCGAGGAACGGCCCGCAGAAGAGCCCGAACCGCGAGGCCCCCGCCAGCAGCGACATCGCGCGACCGCGATCGGCGGGTGGGACCACAGCGACCAGATACGACTGGCGCGCCAGCCCCCACACCGCACTGGACGCGCCGACCAGCAGCATGCCCACCGCGAGCACCGCGACATTCGGCGCGCAGATGGCCGCGGCCACACCCGCCAGGCCGACCGCGGAACCGACCGCGATGGCGCCGCGTTCACCGATACGAGCCACGATCCGCCCGGCGGGCAGATCGGCGAGCACCATGCCGAGCCCGGTGAGCGCGACGATCACGCCCGCCTGGCCCGCCGACGCGCCGAGATCAACAGCCCGCAGCACATACATCGGACCGGCCGCACCGTATCCGATGCTGTAGATCGCCATCGGCACGAACATCGTCGATGCCAGACTGCGCAGCACGGCCGATGTATCGGAGGCGACAGTTCCGCCGATCACCGGCGCACCGCCACGAGCCCACGAGAGTGCGACCGCGCCGGATATCCGGCGCCGGTACAGCCGCCTTCGGCGTTCACCCGGCCAGTGCCGGACGGCGCGCGTACCGGCTCTCGGGACGTGTCAGCCCGAAATGATCGCGCAGCGTGGTGCCCGTGTATTCGGTGCGGAAGATTCCGCGCTCCTGCAGGATCGGCACCACGGTCTGCGCGAATACCTCGAGACCACCCGGGTAGTACGGCGGCATCACATTGAAACCGTCGGCGGCGCCATTGCGGAACCATTCCTCGATGGTATCGGCGACCTGTTCGGGAGTACCGGCGAAGACCCGGTGCCCGCGGGCCCCGGCGAGTCGGTGCAGCAGGCCGCGAACGGTGGGCCGTTCCCGTTGCACGATGCCCGCGACGACCTGTAGACGACTGCGGCCGTTATCGGTGACATCGCCCGCGTCGCTGAACAATTCGAGCGGAACCGCCTCATCGAGCGGCAGATGACGCAGACTCTTGCCCGCGATGGCCTCCAGCTGCTTCAGACCGTAGTCGGGAACGGTGAGTTCGTTGAACTCGCGCTCCAGTTTCTTGGCCTCGGCCTCGGTGTCGGCGATGAACGGGCTGATGCCGGGCAGAATCTTGATCTGGCCGGGATCGCGGCCGAAACCCTTGGCCTGTGCCTTGATATCGGCGTAGAAGGCCTGCGCGTCCTCGAGTCGCTGATGCGCGGTGAAGGTCGCCTCGGCATACCGCCCCGCGAAAGCGCGGCCGTCGTTCGACGCGCCCGCCTGCACCAGGACCGGATGCCCCTGCGGGGTGCGTGGGGCGTTGAAAGGCCCACGCACCTTGAGATATTCGCCGACGAAATCGATCTGATGGATCTTGTCGGGATCGGCGTAGATACCCGCTTGCTTGTCCAGCAGAATCGCGTCGTCTTCCCAGCTGTCCCACAGCGCGACCACCGCGTCGACGAATTCCCTTGCCCTGGCGTAACGCTCGGCGTGCTCGGGATGTTTGTCCAGTCCGAAATTCGCGGCGGCCAGATCGGTGCCCGTGGTGACGATATTCCAGCCCGCGCGCCCGCCGGAGATGTGATCGAGAGTAGAGAACAACCGTGCCAGGTTGTAGGGCTCGTAATAGGTGGTGGACGCGGTGCCGATGAGTCCGAGATGCGTTGTCGCGGTGGCGATCGCGGTGAGCAGCGTGATCGGCTCCAGTCCCGAGCCCGCGTTGTGCTCGACGTTGGTGCGCAGTGCCGGTCCGTCGGCGAAGAAGACGGCGTCCAATTTGGCCGCCTCGGCCGTCCGGCCGATCTCCTGGTAGTAGCTGACGTCATAGATCCGGTCCGGGCGGCTCTGCGGATGCCGCCAGGCCGCTTCGTGATGTCCGGAGGGGTAGATGAAGGCATTCAGGCTGAGCTGACGTAGCTCGGTCATGAGGCGTTTTTCGCTTCCTCGCGAGTATTCGATGAGATGTACGCGGCGTCGACACCGAGGCCGGCCAGCAGGATTTCCCGCAAGCGGGTGAATTCCGGATCGCCGTGACGGCGTGGGCGTTCCAGGTCGATCCGCTGATCGATGATGATCCGCCCCTCGTCCAGAACCAGCACGCGATCGGCCAGCAGGACCGCCTCGTCGACATCGTGGGTGACGAGTAGGACGGCGGGTTTGTGTTTGGCGCACAGCTCCTGGAGCAGCGCGTGCATTTTGATGCGCGTCAAGGCGTCGAGCGCGCCGAAGGGTTCGTCGGCCAGCAACAGCTCCGGTTCCCGAACCAGCGAACGGGCCAGTGCGACACGCTGCTGCTCACCACCGGAAAGCTCCTTGGGCCACGCCCTTTCCCGACCGGCGAGGCCGACCTCGGCCAATGCGGTGCGCCCGCGTTCGGCGGCGTCGGAGCCGCCGAGACCGAGAGTCACGTTGTCCAGCACGCGCAACCAGGGCAGCAGCCGCGAATCCTGGAATACCACGGCGCGTTCGGTGGGCACGGTCAGATCGCCGGAGCCTGGGACGTCGTAGTCGAGTTCGGCCAGCGCGCGCAGCAGCGTGCTCTTACCGGAGCCGCTACGTCCGAGCAGAGCGACGAATTCGCCCCGCGCGATATCGATGTCGATGCCGCGCAACACCACTCGCTCACCGAAACCGCGGTGGAGATTGCGCAACCGCACGATGGCGGCGCCGTTCAATCGCCCAAGGTCTGTCGCCACGACAGCGCCCTCCTCTCCGTCGCGCGCACGGCGATATCACCGATCAGTCCGAGCAGTCCGTAGATCACCAGGCCGACGACGATGACGTCGATCTGGCCGTAGGTGCGGGCCTGGGTCATCAGATAGCCGATCCCGCTGGTGGCGTTGACCTGCTCCACCACGACCAGCGCCAGCCACGCGATGGTGACCGCGAGCCGCAGCCCGGTGAAGAAACCGGGCAGCGACCCAGGCAGCGCCACCCGCCGAATGAAGCCCCACCGCGAAAGACCGACGGTCTGGGCCAGTTCCACATAGCGGGTATCGACACTGCGCAGCTGCGCGTGGGTGTTGATGTAGATCGGAATGGCGACACTGGTGGTGATGACGATGAGCTTCATCTCCTCACCGATGCCGAACCACACGATGAACAGCGGAATCAGCGCCAGCGTCGGAATCGACCGCTTGATCTGGATCGGGCCGTCGACAACGGCCTCGCCGAATCGGCTCAGCCCGGCGATCAGCGCGAGTACCAGGCCGACCACCACACCGATTCCAAGCCCCCAGCCCGCCCGCTGCACCGACGTGAGCAGATTCGACTGGAGCCTGCCGTCCGCGATCAGGTCACCGGCGGTCTCTGCCACCGTCCACGGGGCGGGCAGCGTGTCGGCGTCCAATGATCCGGTGGCCGATCCGATGACCCACGCGGCGATCAGCAGCACCGGGCCGACCGCGATGCCGAACGGGATCGGACGTCCTGGGCCGAGCCGCCTGCCCGCGGGTTTACGTTGCGCCAGTACCTTCGTCGACTCGGCCCTGCCGATACGTGGCAGCCTGGCGAATACGCCTGCGTCGGCGGTCCGTATAGCCATCAGTTCTTCCCTCGCGCGAATGCGGCACCCGTCTGGGACACCGTCTCGGAGATCACCGCGTCGAAGCGCAGGTCGAACCCGTTCGACGCCTTCACCTTCTTGGGCAGTTCACCGGCCGCGTCGATCACGTCGATGGTGGACTGCTGCTGGTCGACCAACGCCTGATCCACATGCGGGAAGGTGTAGGTGCCCAGCGACTCGACGATCCGCTTGGCATCCTCGGGACTGACCTTCTGGTTGTCCACGTAATACTTCTGCGCCCATTCCGCCGGATGGGTGTTCACCCACTGGTAGGCACGCACATAGGCGGCGACGAGCGCACGCGTCGCGGCGGCGCGCGCCGGGTCCCGCACCACCGCGCGGCGGGCGTAGAGGTAGGCGAGCCCACTGTAGATACCCGTCGTCTCGGAATCCGGGATCAACGACGCGCCCTGCGTGCGCAGCAGACGGGTCACATTCGGCTCGATCAGCGGCGCGACATCGACCTGTCCGGTCCGCACCGCGTCGAGGAATTCGGCCAGCTGCAACCGAACGAGCTGCACATCACTGGTTTTCAGATCCGCCTTGTCCAGTGCGCGCAGCACGGCGGCCTGCTGGGCGGTGCCCTCGGCGTAGGCGATCTTCTTACCCTTCAGATCCGCGAGACGGGTGATCGAACGTCCGGGCGCCACCGCGAGTTTCAATGCGCTCGACGCGGTCTGGTAAGACGCGATGATCGGCACGTCCTGGCCCGCGATCAGTGCGTGGATCGGGGGGACGTCACCGACCGGCGCCACGTCGGCGGCCTCGGCGCGGAACGCCTCGAGGATCGCGGGCCCGCCGACGAAATTGGCAAATTTCACTGTGAACGGCAACTTGTCCAGTTCGCCGGATAGCCGCAGCGCGCTCTGGAGCCGCTCGGACTGGTCGGCGATGGTCAGTGTGGTGCCCGCGGGGACTTCGGTCGGCAGCGGGGCGTCGGCATTGCTGGTACCAACCGGCTCGTCATTGCTCGCGCAACCGGTCAATCCCAGGCTCGCAACAGTCGCCACGGCGAGCAACGCGGCAGTAGTGCGGCCACGGAGGCCGGAGAACATCGTGCTTGGTCGATACATGCCGGTGATTCAAACAATTCCAGCCCCGCGTGCATACGGTTTGGTTTCCCCTGATTTGAACTCTGCTCAGCACGGCCACTTCCCGCTCTGATCTGTCATGCCGCCAAACACGATCACCGCGGCGCGGCCGAGGTGTTCGCGGCCCTGGCCTGCGCCTGATAACGCTGCACGAACGGCAGCACCTGGTCGGTGATCACCCTGTCGTATTCCCGTGGTCGCTGCCTCGGATTCGCGTGACCGGTGTTGCGTGGAAAAGCCACGAGCAACGTGCCATCCACTCCCCCCACTTGCTCGACGAGCACCCGATGCGAATATTCGACGTCGACGACGCCGTCCGCCGCCGGGGCACGCGGGCGCAGGAAAACGATGGCGGGGCGGGGTTTTCCGTCGACCGGCTCCGACATCGCGCGCAGATCGTCGACCGCGCCGCCCGCGACGATCGCCAGGAACTGCGCCTCGATCAGACCGTTACTCGCCGCGTCGGGCGAATAGATCTTCTCGCGCAACACCTCGCCGAGGACCGAGCGCAAATCGCCGAACCGCAGACCGGGCAGGCCATAGGCGTACCCGTCGACGAATTGGTCACGGCGAGCATAGGTTTCGACCAGCACTCGCAAGCTGCGGCTCTCGCGCGCGCCGGGCAGCCACCCCATCCAGCGCACCATATCCTCACCGCGGCCACGGCTTTCCGGTCGAACCGCATTGAGGTCCATCGGCGTGCAATCGAGCAGCACCGCCACCAACCGTCGATCGCTGTGGGTGTGAATATGCTTGGCCACCTCGAGCGCGATCACCCCGCCCATACTGTGCCCGACCAGGATCACGTTCTTCAGGCCCGACATCAGGGCCGCACGGGTGATCAGATCGGCGATGACTTTGGTGTCGATACCGCGATTGTCGTATTTGATCGCCCACACCACACCCATCCGGCTCAACGACGGGAGCGCGGCAGCGGTATCGCTGGCATTGAGCCCACCCAATCCGACCAGATCGACGACAACAGTGTCCCAGTTCCGACTATCGGCGGGCGTGGCGATGGGCAGTACCGCCGGTTCGGTGCGTGCCAGGCGCGCGCGTTCCGGAGCCACGTCGTTCGCCCAGTACTGCGCGAAGACGACGAGCCCCGCGATGAGCAGTGCGGCCAACCGCAGCAGCATCACCCTGGTGCGGCGCAACGTCTCCCAGTCGTGCCCGAGGCGGGTTGCCCGGAGCCGAGCCTTCCGTCGCGCATCATCCCAGTCCGCGATGCTGGACGGGTGCCGATCGTCCAACGGCGACATCACTCCACTGTGCCTCCATTCGCTCCCGGCCGCCGCCCCGAGAGCCACCCATCCTTCGCCTGGGCGCGTCCCTCGGGGTGCGCGCGGCCGTGTGGACCACAACATCGGCGGCGATACCCAGCTCGCGCCCGCTCAATCAGATCGCCGGGTGGATGCGATGCCGTCACGAACGGTGGCGCGCCAAGTCACACACCTCGACGGACCAGCTCGACTACCCGGTCGCCACGGATTCGGCGAGGTCGGCCAATTTTCCGAGGGAGATGCGCCAGCCGACTTCGTTCTCGTCCGGGGCCACGCCCGGCGGGACACACTCGTGCATGGCCATGAGATCGGTGCCACCCTCGTCCGCGTCGGTCAGCAGGTAGGTGACGGTCATTTCACCGCGGATATCCGGCTTTTCCGTTTCGAATTCGATGACCTCGACAACCTGCTCATCAGGAATAAGGGTCACGAACCGGCCACCGAATGTGTCGGTACGCGCGGTGGTCTTACCGGTGTCGGTCGGCTCGTCATAGGTCAGCGAGATGCGGAAGCCGCCGCCCACCTTCGCGTCGAATTCGTGGACACGGCTTGTCATTCCGGTGGGAACCATCCAGGTCGCGACCGCCTCGGCGTCGATCAACAGCCGATAGACGACCGAACGCGGTGCGTCGATATGTTTGCCGATTCTGGTGGAGGCCACGAAGTCCACGGTAGCCGGTGGATGTCCGTCCGCAAGGGAAGGCCGTGAACGCGAAAAGGCCCCCAGCTGTGCTGGGGGCCTTCCGCAATGATGTTCCGGCGGTGTCCTACTCTCCCACACCCTGTCGAGTGCAGTACCATCGGCGCTGGCAGGCTTAGCTTCCGGGTTCGGAATGGGACCGGGCGTTTCCCTGCCGCTATGGCCGCCGTAACTCTATGAAACTATCCACAACAGCGCTGACAACCCCTACCCGGAACCACAACCCCCAATTTCTTTCACACGGAATCCGTGTTTCCAGGGGTTGCAGACCCGGATACCGGATGCCTGCTGCAGTGTCTGTGTGTTGTTTCAGATACCGCACAG
>NZ_JBEXFQ010000047.1:0-38795 GCF_040606855.1 Nocardia sp. NPDC005366 | reverse complement strand
GCTCGACCTTCGAGGTCGAGCGCGCCGTTGTCTTTCCGCCTACACCGCCTTGCGCGCTGCCGGCTGTCCGGCGGCGAGGCCGGACGGCGCACCGGTATCCAGCGCAGCCGTGAACTCGCCGCTCGGTGGGGCGAGCGGCGATCGCCGCTCGCCCGACGGAGACGACCAGCGGTCGCACTCCCGCGACCGGCGCCGCCCCCCGGATGGCGCGCGACTCATCCGCGCACGTCGTCGACCCCGTCGCGCACGATGAACAGCGCGTCGACCGCGAGAAGACCGTCGGCGGTGACCAGCAGCGGATTGACGTCCAGCGACTCGAGCCAGTCGTGGCAGGCCGCGGCCAGGCGCCCGAACCCGACGAGGAGCTCGGTGAGCTGCGCCAGGTGCCAGGGCTCGGAACCCCGGTAGCCGTGCATGATCCGCAGGTCGCGGAACTCCTCGATGAGCGCTTCGGCGTCAGCGCTGGTCAGCGGCGCCGGTCGGCCACCGACGCGTTCGAGGACCTCGACGAGGATGCCGCCGATGCCGAGGACCACCATCGGCCCGAGCTCGCTGCCGCCCTCGACGCCGACGAGCAGCTCACCGCGCGCGGACGCCATCGGCTGCACGGCGACGGCCTCGGGCAGACCGTGGCGGGTCGCGAGCGCGCGCATATCGGCCACCGCGCGGTCGAGGTCCGCCCGTGCGACGTTCAGCGCTACCGCGCCGAGTTCGGTGCGGTGCGGCACATCGGCGAGTTTCACCGCGTACGGGCCGTCGAAGTCCGGTGTCGCCCGCTCGTCCGCGCCGACGACGCAGTGCGGCGCGGTGGGAATGCCGAACTGCGCCAACAGGTCCATGGCCTGCGTGAACGGCAGGAACCGGCGACCGTCGGAGGTGCGGGTGACCGGTCCGGACGGGCAAGGCATGGCCGCCACGGGTTCGGCCTGCGGCCGGGGCCTGGCGCGGTCACGGACGAAGGCCCCCATCGTCTGCAGTCCGCGCAGGGTTCCGCGTAGTCCGTGCCCGAGCGCCACACTGCCGTCCGTGCCGATAACTTCTTGTGCGTAGGAGCCGACCGGGCCCGCGCCCGCGGCGATCGCGACCGGCTTGCCGAACCGGCGCGCGGCGGAGGCGACATCGTCGATGAGGCGGCGGTAGACGGGGGAGTCGTCGCCCTCGCCCCACATGTTGACGAACACGACCGCGTCGAGGTCGGGCGAACCGACATAGCGGTCGACGATCTCGGTCCAGAAGCTCGCGCCGAATCCGGTGGTGTCCAGCGGGTTCGGGACCGTGATGCCGGGGATGGTCGAGGCGACCCAGTCGGCGAGGGCGTCCAGCGGCGGCAGAGTGAGCCCTTCGGCCTCGGCGATGTCGTAGGCCAGGGAGGCGAAGCCGCCGGTTCCGGCGACCACGCCGAGCCGCTCGACGGAGTTCCACTTCGCCGGGTCGAGCTGATCGACGACCGAGAGCCGGTCGACGAGTTCCTCGAGGTCGTGGGCGAGCTGGATGCCGGCGTGCCGGAAGGCGACGTCGTAGGCCCAGGAATTCCCGGCCAGCGCGCCCGTGTGGGAGGCCGCCATCTGCTGGGTCCGGCTGTTGCGCGCCAGTTTGACCGCGACGATCGGCTTACCCGCGTCGAGACAGCGCCGCGCCGCGCGGAAGAAGGCCGCGGGCCTGCGGATGCCTTCGACGATCAGGCCGACGGCGGTGGTGTCCGGGTCCTCGGCCAAGAAGTCCAGGTAGTCGGCGATGTCGGTGACGGCTTCGTTGCCCGCCGAGATCAGCCGTGAGATGCCAACTCCGGTCCGCCTGGCCGCGGTGATGGCGACGCCGCCGATCATGGCGCCGCTGTGCGAGACGATGGATACCCCGCCCGCGGGCGGGTGGTAGTTCGCCGACGCGGTCAGATTGAGGCTGCGGGAAACGCTGATGTAGCCCAGGCTGTTCGGGCCGACCACTGCCATCCCGCCGTGCTGTGCCGCAGCCGTCAGCCTGCGCTGCAACCCCTCGCCGTCCGCGCCGAGCTCGGAGAAGCCCGCGGCGTAGATGATCAGTCCGCCGCAGCCCAGCGGCGCGCACTCCTCGGCCAGCGCCACGGTCCGTTCGGCGGACATCACCGACAGCACGGCGTCGATCGGACCGGGAACCTCGGAGATCGAGGGGTAGGTCGAGGCGCCGAAGACGGTGGCCGCCGTGGGGTGGACGAAGTGCACCCGCGCGCCGCTGTCGAGGGTCGGCCGGATGAACGGCGCGACGGGGGACTTGTCGCTCAGTCCGACGATGGCGATCGTCGACGGGTTCAGCACACGGTCGAGGGCGGACCTCGGGTGCGCGTCGGATTCCTTCGTACGCGGGGAGCCGTCGTCCGCTAGGAGGGTCATGAGTTGTCCTTCTGGTCGATGGTCGGGCGTCCGGTCGAGCGCCTCTTGCGGTGTCGCGAGCTGGGGGATTCGGTGCAGCGCAGAGCAGGGGACTGTGCCGTGCCTGCGGAAGTGTGCTTGCGCTCGCGGTGCGATCCACCGGGCGCCGAGCTGCTGTTCGAGTGCGTCGAAATCTACCACCGTGAACAGCGATTATGGTCTGTTCTGTGGGCAAATTGGAAAAACTGCTGCAAAACGGGTTCAGAAGTTAGTGATAACTATGTAAGCTCGCTCACATGCCCCGGCGAAGAGGTTGCGCCGGGATTCGAAGACCCCCGGAGGACCCATGGCCAGGACCGACGCACTCGCACGCGCCGAGAAGATGTATCTCGAAGGCTTTCCCGACCCGGCGACGGCGACGATCGAGGATCTGCGCGAGGCGTACGACCAGCTGATGCTGCAGTTCGCCCTGCCCGAGAACATCGAGCCGGTGGAGGGTGAGGCAGGCGGCGTTCCCGTACTGTTCGTCACCGCGGAGGGCGCCACGCGAGACAAGGTGTTCGTGTGGTTCCACGGCGGCGGCTACTCGATGGGTAGCGCCCGCGGCTTCCAGGACCTCGGCCACACCCTCTCGCGTGCCGCCGGCGTGACCGTCGTGCTGCCCGATTACCGGCGCTCGCCGGAGCACAAGTTCCCCGCCGCGGTCGACGACGGCGCCGCTGTCCTGTCGGCTCTGGTGTCGCAGTACGGTGCGGGCAACACCGCCGTCGGCGGCGACTCCGCGGGCGGCGGCCTCGCCCTCGCCGCGCTCACCATCCTGCGCGACAGGGGCGAATCACTGCCCACCTCAGCGGTTTTCATCTCCCCACTGCTCGACCTCACCGCCAGTGGCGCCAGTGTGGACGAGTTCGACGGCAAGGACATCGCGGTCTCCCGGGGATCGATCCTCAATATCGGCGGGGCCTACCTGCAGGGACACGATCCGAAGGACCCGCTGGTCTCACCGCTGTTCGGCACGCTGGGTGACCTGCCGCCCGCGCTGTTCATGGTCGGGTCCGGCGAGGTGCTCCTGGACGACTCCCGCCGTGCGGCGGCCGCGATCACCGCCTCGGGCGGGTCGGCGACGGTGTCGGTCTACGACGACATGGTCCACGTGTGGCCGTTGTTCTCCGCGTTCCTGCCGGAAGGGATCGAGGCCGCCGACGAGGCCGGATCGTTCGTTCGCAAGAACCTCGGGCTCTGAACGTGGGCTCGTAGCCCTCACGAATCGAGCCACCGCGGGCGTCGCGTGCATCGCGACGCCCGCGGTCAGACCTCCACGCACGAAAGGAACCCAGAGATGTCCGACCAGCAGTCGACCGACATCACCGCACGATTCCGCGACGCGATGGCCACGGTGTGCACGCCGGTCGCGGTCGTGACCGCCATGGACGGCCAACGCCCGCACGGCACGACCGTGAGCGCCTTCGCTTCCCTGTCGATGTCACCGCCCTCCCTGCTGGTGTCACTGGACCAGGGCTCGGAGCTGTTGTGCCTGATCGTGGAATCGGGGATCTTCGGCATCAATGTCCTCGGCAGCGTGCAATCCGCGCTCGCCGCGCAGTTCGCGCGCAAGGGCAAGGACAAATTCGGCGATGTCGCCTGGCGGATCGACCACGGTGTGCCCCGCATCGCAGGCGTCCCGCACTGGGTGGCCGCCGAGGTGATGGACACCGCGACGGCTGCCGACCACACGATCGTGTTCGGCCGCGCACTCGCCGTGGAGAGCGAGATCGTGCCGCCGCTGACCTATCACGACCGGGTGTTCGGCACCCACGCCGCACTGTAGGCGCGGTCGACGCTTTCCGACGAAGGACGCATGGACATGACACACGTGGAGCACCCGGAAACCGAGGTCTGTCGCGGCGAGGCCCTGAACCGGGCGCGCACGTCGTTCGCCTCGGTGTTCGGCGACGGCAAGCTGTCGCTGGCGCAGTTGCGCGGCAACCTCGACGCGATGATGCTCGAACCCTCACTGGCCGAGGACGTCTCGGTGCAGGAAGCCCGCATCGAGGGAATCCCTGTGCTCCGCGTCTCCGCGGGGCCCGGCATCGGCGACGACGTGCTGGTGTGGTTGCACGGCGGCGGGTACGTGATGGGCAGCGCCCACGGGTATCGGCACGCCGCGGCGGCCCTGTCGCGCGCCATGGGCGCTCTGGTCATCGTGCCCGACTATCGGCTCGCCCCGGAGTTCCCGTTCCCCGCGGCGTTGGACGACGCGACCCGGGTGCTCGGCGCTGTCATCGCGGAGTTCGGCGCCGAGCACACCGTTCTCGGTGGTGACTCCGCCGGCGGCGGTCTGACTGTCGCCACCCTGATGGCGTCACGTGACAGCGGTCGCCCCTTGCCCGCGGCTGCGGCAGTCGTCTCGCCCCTCGCGGACTTCACGGTGTCCGGAGCCAGTGTCATGGTCAATCGCGACACCGACCCGGTCATCACCGAACGCGACCTCGGACTGCTGGCAGCCACCTATCTTCAGGGCCACGACCGACTCGACCCGCTCGCCTCCCCGGTCTTCGGCGACCTGGCCGGGCTGCCGCCGATCCTGCTGCTGGCCAGCGACAGCGAGATTCTGCTCGACGACGCCGTGCGTATCCACGAGGCGGTGCAGGCCGCGGGCGGGTCGAGCGCACTGTCCATACACCCCGAGACCTGTCACGCATGGACGCTGTTCACCGACTTCCTCCCGCAGGCGCGCGAAGGCGTCGCCGAAATCGCGGACTTCTTCGGAAAGGTTCTCCCATGAGTGTGAGCGTCACCGACGACGCCGCGGTGCGGCACATCCTCATCGATCGTCCCGACCGCATGAACGCGGTCGACAAGGACGCACTGCATCGACTCGCCGACGCGATCGAAAGCGCCGGCGCGGACCCCGACGTGCGGACGATCGTGCTGTCGGGGACAGGTCGAGCCTTCTGCGCCGGTGGCGACCTCGATGTCGAGGATCCGCTGTCGGTGGAGAACACCGCGAGCACCTCCGACGCCGCGACCCGCTGCATTTCGGCGATCGTCGGCGTGCCCCGCCCGGTCGTCGCCGCGGTGCGCGGCCCGGCCGTGGGGGTGGGCGTATCACTCGCGCTGGCAGCGGATTTCACCGTCGTCCGTTCGGACGCCTTTTTCTCCATGCCGTTCACCTCGATCGGTTTGATGCCAGACGGCGGCGCCACGGCATTGGTCACGGCCTCTGCCGGGCGCGCGGTCGCGATGCGGATGTCGCTGCTCGGCGAGCGTCTGAGCGCGACGGACGCGGCTCGTATGGGCTTGGTGGCGGCGGTGCACGAACCCGATGTCTTCGAAGCGGAACTGGCGAAGCTCACCGCGCGACTGAGCGGGATCTCCGCCGAATCGCTCGCCGAGACCAAACGCGCGGTCAACGACTCGAGCCTGACCGAACTCGGCGACGCCTTCGCACGCGAGCGCGCCGGCCAGATCCGGCTGACGACGACGGACAGCTTCCGCGACGCCATCGCGGCATTCACCGCAAAACGCACCCGGCCGGAGACCGAACAACGAAGTGGGAGTGACCATGTCGGTAGCTGAGATCAAGCCCATGTCCCCGATCGATGCGCGGCAGACCGGTCGCGCTCGCGTCGAGCAGGCCGCGGCCGATCTCGCCGCGGGCAGGTCGATCGTGCTGTTCGACCCCACCTGCGGGGAGGCGAGTCTGGTCGCCGCCGCCGAATTCGTCACCACCGATTCGGTGTCGTTCATGGTCCACTACACCTCCGGTTTCGTGAAAGTCGCTGTCCCGGAGGAGGACTGCGTCCGGCTGTTGCTTCCGCCGATGTGGCAGTTCGGCGGTTTCGACGCGAGTTCCGTTCCCGCCGTGACCGTGGACGCCGTGGAAGGCACCGGCACCGGCATCTCCGCGGCCGACCGCGCGCGGACGATCAGGACCATCGCCGACCCGCGTACCGTCCCGACCGCCCTGTCCAGGCCGGGACACGTCGCCCCGATCATCGCCAGGCGCGGCGGTAGCGGCGTGGCCGAATCGGTCGTGCGACTGATGCGCGTCGCCGGCCTGCGCCCGATGGCAGCCCTGTGCGAACTGGTCTCCCCGACGGATCCGACCAGGATGGCCGACGAGCAGGAGAGCACCGATTTCGCGCGCGATCACGCGCTGACCTTCGTCTCGGTATTCGATGCGGTGACCTTCACGCATTGATTCCCGGATCCCGAACCGCCGACCGCCGGATGCGGCCGGCGGCACTCGTCCGAGGAGTTTGCCTTGTCTTTCGTCGTGACCCAACCATGCTGTAACGACGCCGCCTGCGTGCAGGTGTGCCCCGTGAACTGCATCCGTCCGACCCCGGACGACCCGGACTTCCGCTCCACCGAGATGCTCTACATCGACCCGCAGACCTGCATCGACTGTGGCGCCTGCATGGAGGCATGCCCTGTCGATGCCATCCATCCCGAGGACGAACTGCCCGACGATCAGCTGCGCTATCGCGAGATCAACGCGGACTATTTCCGCCGTAATCCGCTCGACGCGGGAACGCCATCGGCTCCCCAGCCTCCGGTGAAGGTGCCCAGGCCCGGTGCGCCCCTGCGGGTCGCCGTGGTCGGCTCCGGACCCGCCGGTGTCTATGCCGCGGCCGAGCTGATGGCCCGGATGCCCAGCGGCGGAGTCGACATCGAGATGTTCGATCGGTTGCCCACGCCGTGGGGGCTGGTGCGCGCCGGGGTCGCCCCCGACCACCTCGGCACGAAGGCCATCACCGAGGCGTTCCGCCGGATCGCCGCCAAACCCGGATTCCGGTTCCACCTGAATGTCGAGATCGGCCGCCATCTCACCCACGACGAACTGCTCGCGCACCACCACGCCGTGATCTACGCCGTCGGCGCGCTCGAGGATCGCAAACTCGACATCCCCGGCGCGGACCTGCCCGGCAGCGTGGCCGCCACCGAGTTCGTCGCCTGGTACAACGGCCACCCCGACTACGCGAACCGCGCCTTCGACCTGACCGGTGAGCGCGCGGTGATCGTCGGCAACGGCAACGTCGCCCTCGACGTCGCCCGGCTGCTCGTCTCCGACCCGGACGCTCTCGTCCGCAGCGACATGGCCGAGCACGCACTGGAAGCGCTGCGGGAGAGCAATATTCGCGAGGTAGTCGTCCTCGGGCGTCGCGGCGTGGCCCAAGCCGCCTACACGACTCCCGAACTGCTGGCGCTCGGTCGCATTCCGGGAGTCGATGTGGTCGTCGACCCCCGTGAACTCGATCTTGGTGGTGTCGCGGGCGAGGACCCGTCCTTCTCGACCGAACTGAAGACACGGGTCGCCGTCGAATACGCCGACAGCACAACGACTCCGGGCAACAAGCGCATCGTCCTGCGGTACCTGGCTTCACCGGTCCGGTTGCTCGGCGCCGATCGTGTCGAAGGCGTGGAAATCGTCCGCAACGAACTGGTCCGCACCGAGCGCGGCACGCTCGAGGCCCGGCCCACCGGCACGACCGAGATCCTCGACGCCGACCTGGTCCTGCGCTCGATCGGCTACCGCGGCACGGCGGTGCCGGGTGTGCCCTTCGACGCGGACGCGGGCCGGATTCCCAACATCGACGGCCGGGTCCTCGATCCCGATACCGGCGCGGCCCTCGCCGGCGTCTACACGACCGGCTGGATCAAACGCGGCCCCTCCGGCGTGATCGGCACCAACAAACTGTGCGCCCAGAACACCGTCGCCGCACTGATCGACGACGCGCTCGCGGACCGCCTACCGCAGCCGGAGTCCGGCCGCGACCGGGACGCGCTGTCCGCCTTGATCGTCGAGCGCCGCCCCGATGTCGTGGACAGGAAGGGCTGGCTGGCCATCGACGCCGCCGAGCGCAAGGGTGGCCGCGACCACGGCCGTCCCCGCGTGAAGATCACCGACACCGCGGAGATGGTCGAGATCGCCGGAGCCGCGATGCACCCGGTGGGATAGGAGCCCGGCCGAGCAGTGCCGATGGCTCTCGGCACTCGCCCGTCCGTTCGTCGCGACGCAATCGGCGCCGCGATCTCGCAGGCCCGATGACAGGGCCTGAACGGCGATTTCGCCGTAGCGCGTGGCCCCGCCGTGGCCCCGCGCGACTCGATGTTGTCCGTTCGTCATCCAAAGCAAAGGAGCTTGTGATGTCTGTTCGTAAATCGTCGGTGGTGTGGACGGTATCGGGGGTCGTGCTGATAGTCGGCGCGGTGATCATCAGGTTCGCGGTGCTGCCCGCCATGACGAAACTGCCGGACGATCTCAGTCAGTCGCAGCGGTACGACGGCACGATCCAGGCACTGAACTCGCAGGCCTTCGCGGCAGGCGACTTCGCCGCCCTGCTGACTCCGCAGATGCCGATCACCGCCGACCGCAGCCTCACCGTCGACGCGGTCGACGGCGACACCGCCGTCGTGACCAGCAACTCCGTGGTCACCCTGCCGGATTCCTCGACCCAGGACGACGTGCACACCTATGCGGTCGACCGCGTCGACTACTCACCCGTCGAACTGACCGACGCACAGAAGGAGTCACTGGTCCCGGCCGACAGGCAGACCACCTTCGAGGCGCACAGCGGTCTCACCTTCAGCTGGCCGATGGACCCGGTGGCAGCGGACACCATGCTCTACGATCCGGTGACCCGCACCGCCCAGCAGGCGACCTTCGTCGACGAAAGCGAAGTGCAGGGCCGGAAGGTCTACAACTACCGCGTCGACGCAGCGGGCCCGATCGGCAACCCGGCGCTGCTCGCCGGCTTCCAGGGCTTCCCGACGCAACTGCCCAAGGCCATGATCGAGGGACTGCTGCAGGCCGGCGTCGTCCCGGAGAAGTCACGCGAGACCCTCACGGCCGCACTGCCTTCGCTGCCAAACCCGGTCACCATCGGATTCGGCAGCACCAATGAGGTCGCTGCCGCTGTCGACGCGGAGTTCGGCGCGCCGCTGAAGGTCGAGCAGACCCAGGGCATGTATGTCACCATCTCCGCCGACGGCCGCGACATTCCCACCCTGCCGCTGTCGATCGTGAGCATCCACACCGCCGAGAACGAGGTGGTCTCCAGCGCGGACACCTTCTCGAAGAACTCGACGATGCTGTCGATTCTCGGCCTGTGGCTGCCGGTGGCCATGGTGGTGATCGGCATCGCGCTCCTGGCGCTCGGCATCGTCCGGCGCCGGGCCGCCTGAGCTGGACGATGAAGCCGGTTCCGCCTTTCAGGAGGCGGAACCGGCGTGCTGATCGAGCTGATCGACAGCGGCGGTGGTGGCCTGCCGCAGCCGCGTGTGCACATAGCCGGAATTGCGGGAGGCGTTCGGTCGCCAGCGGAACACCGGCAGCACCGGGCAGTCCGGGGGCACGGTCGCGTCCCAGGTGCGCGGGCCGACGGGAAAGCGTTCGGGATCATTGAGAATGCTCAACGCCGTGCGGTATCCGATGACCAGCGTGGCGGCCGCATGCCGCGGCGAATGCCCTGGTCAGGCGAACTTCGTTGTTTTTCGCGAAAACTACCGGGACCCGGAGCCGTCGACCTCGCGGAGAAAAGCGTCGATGGCCGCCGCTACGGCATCGGGCGCTTCGAGGGACGGGAAATGGCTGCGGGCCCGCAGGCGCTGTACCCGGAACCACGGATGGGTGACGGCGTAGTCGCGCTGGGCGGCGAGGAAGTCCTCGTCGGCCGGTTGTGCGTACAGATGCAGCGTGGGGCAGCCGAGGGGTTCCAGGGCTGCCAGCGGGGTGTGGTGGGCCGCGAACTCGGCGGCGATCTCGCGCCCGGCACGAGCCCACATGGCGGCGTCGTAGCCGGCCATCACATCGACGTAGCCGAGGACGTCCGGGTTGTCGACACCCTCGGTCCACAGCGCGACCAGGCTGTCGCGGACCTGCTGCCATCGGTCCGGATCCCGCAAGCCCGCGAGGGCGTCGCCGAAGCCCGGCGGGGTGCCGAGCACCATCCAGTCCAGTAGGACGATCGCGGGGACGCGCTCGGGGCCGAGGCGGCGGCGCAGCTCGATCGCGACCCATCCGGCATGAGCGGCGGCGAGCGGTACTACGCGCGTGATCCCTGCTCGCTCGATCACGTCCACGGCGTCGGCGACGAGTTCCGCGGTGCCGAAATCACCTGCACCAGAGGGTGTTTCGCCATGTCCACGCCAGTCGATCGCGAGCGTGGTCCGGTGCCGTGCGGTGCGGGCGCGCAGGCCGTCGAACATGGTCCGGGGGCCGCACCAGCCCGGCAGCATGAGCAGGGCGGGTTCGCCGTGACCGGCTTTGTCGAAGGCGATGGACGGGTTCGCGGCGGCCGATGTCATCGGGTGCTCCTTGCGTCGAGCCGCGACGCTGCGTCGCGGACGAGGGTGACCAGTGTTTCTTCTGTCGCGCCGGCACTCGGACCGGCGTCGAGAAGCTGCTTCCACAGCGGGAAGTTGCACAGCACGAACAGCTCTGCGGCGGCGTCGTCGGGGAGCTCGCCGCCGGCGGCGGCGCGGACCAGCACACGTAGCGTGTCTTCGATCAGCCGTAACGCGGCATCGAGTTCTGGAACGAAATCGCGTTCCCGGTGCGCCGCGTGCAGCCAGCCGGCACCCGCCGCGTAACAGTGCACCGACACTCGCACCAGATGCTCGAACCGGTCGGCGGCGTCATCGTAGGTGGCGAACTGCGGGCTGGCTTCTGCGACCGTGGGCGGTTTGATCAGATCGAAGACAGTGCGCGCGCAGGCGGGCACCAGCTCGGCCAGCGCCGGGAAATGCCGGTACATGGTCGCGGTCGACACCCCGGCCTCTGCCGCGATCTCATCCCACCGGGTGGCCAGCACACCACGTTCGGCATGCAGCCGCATCGCGGCGACCACCAGTCGGTCGCGGGTGTCCTGGATCCGGTCGGCGCGAGCGCCCATCCGATAGCGGCGAGGAGACATCGACAACTTTCGTGAGAAGATTTATTGCACCAAATATACTCATCTAATTTGGGGGACGTCAACGGGACCGAGTGTGGCGACGCGACCAGGGGGCCCGGTAGTTTTCGCGGAAGAAACGACGAAGTTCGTCCGACTCGCCGAGATCGCACGCCTGGAACGCGACCTGCACGGACCCGGCGGCACCCAGGCCACCATGGCCGAGCTTCTGGGGCCACGGCTGGAAACCATCTGCGCACGATCGGCCATCCACGCCGCGGCCGTAGGCACGTGGGTGAATTCGGGGATCCCGTGACCGGCGGCGGTCCCCGGGAGGATCGGCGGGAGCTCGATGGTGTGGAGGGTGTCCGCGGGATCCGGGGCAGCTCTCTCCACTGCACGACCCGATCGACACAGGCACGACGCGTGGTGATCTGGAAGAGCTGGCACGGCAACTGCTGACCGGCTACCAATCCCAGCCCGGACTGGTCGCAATCCGGGTCGCGCTCGACGCCCGGGTATTTCCCGAGCTTTGCGACCCACTCACGCTGACCATCAGCGTCAGCCGCTTAGCGTGGATCGAGTTGATCCCGAACTGGGTCAACTCGTGGGGTATCGATGGTGACCCGTACTCACCTACTGCGCCACGCAGGCGTGTCGACAGTGAGACCGACCGCTGAGGTATTCGATGTGAGCCTGGGAACCTTTTCCGCCGCAGTGCTTTTGGTCGCCGGTCGGTGCAGCGGCATCTGGTTGCCTGGCGGCCCCGGCTGACGAATGACGCGAGTCTCGGCCAATCTCGTACCGCCGATCGTGTCGATTGTGCGGATCGCGATCGGGATGTGTCGACGGCACACCGACTGTCGCTATTTCTCGCTGTCCGGGTCGAGGAGTGTGCGTATCAACGGGGTGACGAGTCGAAGGATGTCCTCGACGTCGGCGTCCGCGAGGTCGGGCATTCGCAGGATGTAGCGCTGGCTGGCGATCCCCATGAGCATCGCGCCGGCGAGGACGGCGCGTAGGCGCGCGTCGGGGGCGTCGATGGCGGCGGCGAGCGGGTCGACCGATTGCGCGGTGATGTGGGTCCGCAGCAGTTCGGCGGCGTCCTCGATTGGCGAGAATCGTTGTCGTGCTTGCGATTCGTGCTGTCATCAGGGTATCTCAGCCTCCGTCGTTGTAGACGTAACTCCGTGAGCGAGCTCCAAGACCTCGTGACTACCTGTGTATGTCCAGTGGTCGTGGGAGATATCGATTCACGCTGTCGAGGGGGCCGAAATGCCTGTGTCACCGCGGGACTGGGGCGTGGGGTCCGCCGTAGGGGGTAGGGATGGACAACGGACCGACCGGGGCGGGGTCGGCGGTCTGTAGTGGATCGAGAACTGGGGGGTGTGGCACGGGGTCGTCGAGTGGGCGGGGCGCGTTGCGGGCCCCACGCGGCATCAGGGTGGTGTCGGGGTCGGTGCAGTCCGTGTGCAGGTAGGGCGGGGCGTAGTCGGGTACGGAGCCGGGGCGTCGTGGCACGGTGTAGTCGCAGGCGTAGCGGGGGTAGATGCTGGCGAGCGCCCAGACGCCGCCGTCGTGGAATGCCGAGGTCACCGCGTCGAGTGCTGAGCCGCTTCGCTGTTGGGGGAAGAAGAATTCCTCGAGTGCCGGTATCCGGGAGTAGGCGACCTGGGAGACGGTGACGAGGTTGCCCAGCAGCTGGACCATTGTCGGCGAGTTCTCGGCGAGGATGGCGTCGAGGGTGGACAGCATCGGCGGTGTCTGTGTGACGAGCTGTTCGAAGCCACCGGTCATCGAGGACGCACCACCGAGTGTGGCCGACAGGTTCGCCGAGGTGGACTGTAGTGCGTGCTGCCCGTCGTCGAGCGTGGCCAGGACGACTCTGCTGTTGTGGAGCAGGTTCACTGTTTGCGGGAGAGTCGCGTCCAGTGTCGAGATCAGGAAGCTGCCGCCGTCGATGATCGTTGCCAGTTTGTCAGGGCCGGTCTGACTGACGCCCAGTTCTCGGGAGATCGCCGCGACGCGGGCCGGATCGATTTGTGCGAGTGTGGCGCTGAGGCTTTCGAGCATGTCCGAGAGCGGGACGGGGGTGGAGGTGCGGTCGGCGGTGATGACAGCGTCATCGGTGAGGTAGGGGCCGTCGTTGGTGGTGGGAAGAAAGTCCAGATATTGCTCCCCGGCCGCGGACAGGGCGGCGGCGCGGACCTGACCGGAGGCGGGAATGCGGACATGTTCGTCGATGGCGGCGACGGCGACCACCTTGTCACCGGCGACTTCGACGGCCTCCACGCGTCCGACGCGGACTCCGCGCAGGGTGACATCCTGCCCGGGGAGCAGCCCGCCGGATCGATCCAGTTCGACGTGCACCCGATACGGGTCGTTGAGCGGATCGATACCGAGGGTGCCCAGCAGGAGGTACCCACTGGCGCTGCCCAGGATCGTGAGCAGGCCGAGCAGCGACACCGCGATTCGATGACGGTGGGCGCGGCCGACGACGCCTATGAGCACGCGAGCGGGTGCCTCCCAACGGCTTCGACGGATTTTCGTGGTCATCGTGGCGTGCCCTCCAGACGGTTGCCCAGTCGATCGAGCATGTGCTGTAGCGAGCCCACGAAGGCGGTCCAGTCCGTGACGTCGGGTAGCCTGCCGCCGGGGGTGCCTGGGAATCCGGGGTCGGGGATGGCGCCGACGGCGACTTGGGTGACGTCGACTTCGACGTGGCCGTTGGGGCCGCTGATCATCTTGATCACGATTCCCAGCATGGTGTTCAGTTCGTCGAGGTCGGCCTCGGGATTGATCGCCGCGGCGTTGAGGCCGGCGGCCAGTTGATTGATATTGGCCGCCATGCTGGTGTTGTTGGTGCCCTTGATGCTGGGAAACCGGGCCAGTTGTGCGGTGATCACATCGATGCGGTCCACGAGGGTGAGGAAGGAATCGGTGTTCTCGGCGAGGACCTCCATGGCGGGTCCGGCCGCGGCGACGGTGTCGGTGAGGGTGGCGCGCTGGGTGGCGACGGTCGCGCTGAGATCGGCCGCTGTACGCAGGACGTCGCCGATCTGCGCGGAACGCGCTGAGAGCGTTCCCAACAGCGCCCGGGTCTGGTCGAGTAGTCCGGCGAGCCGTTCGCCGCGGCCCCCGACGTGCTCGCCGAGCGCGGAGATGACCTCGGTGAGATAGTCGATGGTGCCGCCGCTGACCAGAAGTGATGCGCGAGTGAGCATTTCCTCGATCGTTGTCGCGGCCGAGGTCGACTCCAACGGAATCGCGCTGCCCTCGCCGAGCATCGTGGTGCCGGCCTCGGTGGCCAGGGGTGGTTTCATCGCGACGAACACATCGCCCATCGGCGTGGCCGATCGCAGTTCCGCCGATGTCCCTTCGGGCAGGCGCACGGTGGAGTTGATACGCATCGTCACCACGGCGGTGTAGTCGCGGGCGGACATGGCGTCGACCTGCCCGATGTCGGCGCCGTTGAGTTTGACCTTGGCTTTGGTCGGCAGGTTGAGGGCATTGTCGAATGTTGCCGTCAGGGTGTAGGTGTCTCCGTCCAACCCCGGGGCGGGCAAGGGCAGCCGATCGAGCCCGGCCGCGCATCCGGTGGCCGACAGTGCGAGCACGGTCGCGGTCGTGACGAGGTGGAACATATTCTTCGGTCGTGTCATCGGCTTTGCTTTTCCGCGAGTCCGGTCAGGATGGCGGTGAGACCGAAGTCCGGTCCCATGTCCCGCATGGTGCCGGTGGCACAGCCGAGATTGTTCAGCCGCAACAGATTACAGATCTCCTTGACCATCTGGCCGTCGAGCAGAAGTCTGTTGACGTCGACCGCGGCGCGTAGTGCGCCGACGTTGTGGTCGATGGCGTTGTAGGCGTTATCGGTGACCAGCGGGAATACGTCCAGGAAATCGGCGAGGTTGTAGTCGTAGTCGGCCAGGGAGGTTGCCAGGGTGTCGGCGTTGCCGGTGAGGCCGGAGATGGTGCCCCGGTGTCGTTGGAGTAGGTCGGTCACCTGCGTGATGATCCGGTTGAGCGCGGCACCGGTTGTGCCCGTTCCGAACTGCTGTTCGGCCAGGAAATCGCTGAGTTGCGCTACGGCGGAACCGAATTCGCGCAGCGTCTGATCGTTGCGCGCGGCGGTGTCGGTCAAGGAATCGAGGTTGGTGACGACGGTGGTGACCGCGTCGCGGGTGGCGGCGCCGTTGTCCTGGCCGAGTTGCAGTGCGCGCGACAGTTCACCGAACGCGGCCCGTAGGTCGTTGCCGTTGCCGCTGGTCGCCGCCGCGCCCAGGTTCATCAGATCGGCGACCGGGCCCGCGCCGTGGCCGTCACCGCCCAGGGAGGTGGACAGCTTCTGCGTCATAGACAGCAGGGCGTCGAACTCGACCGGAGTCTTCGTGCGGGTGGTGTCGAGCACCGCGCCGTCGGGCAGGGTGGGACCACTTCGGTAGACCGGGGTGAGTTCGATATGGCGGTCGGTGAGTATCGAGTCCGAGACCGTGACCGCCTGTACGTCGGCGGGAAGCCGGATTCCGTTGTCGATGTCCATCTCGACTTCGACGTCGGTGCCGTGGGCATCGATGCGGACGATCCGACCGACGCGCATCCCTAGGGCGGAGACCGAGTTGCCTTCGTAGAGGCCGTTGGCGTTGGTGAATCGGGCTGTGATCGTGGTGGTGTCGGCGCCGGGACCGGACGAGCATCCGGTCAGGCAGGCGGCGCTCAGCGCGAGCACGGCCAGTTTGAGGGTGGACAGGGTGAGGCTCATCGGCAGTCCTGGAGGTAGGGGGCTCGGCCGGCCGCGATGGCGGTGGCACTCAACGCGCACATCCACGAGTCGACGAAGGCTCCGTCGGGGGCGTTGGCGTTGAGCTCTGCTCCGGTGCCGGTGGCGTTGGCGAACAGTCGCCAGGGGACCGGGAGGATCTGCAGGATGTTGCGTAGCAGGTCGTCGTGGTCGGCGATCATCGCGGTCATGTCGTGCAGGTCGGTCAGCAATTGCTCGATTTCGGCGTGTTCGCCGACCGCGATCGGTTCCAGGCGCCGCACCAGGGTGGTGGTCGCGTCGAGTAGTCGGCGTAGCGCGTCCTGGCGGGCATTGATCTGCTGCAGCACGGTGCGGCCCTGGCCGATCACGGCGGCCAGATCGGCTTGCTGCTCACCGATGACGGTGCTGACCTGGGCGGTGCTGGTGAGCAGCGCGCCGATTTGGTCTCGGCGCTGCGCGATGACGGTCGAGAGCGATCGGACATCGCGCAGGATGCCGGGGATCAGCGACGGCACGCCGTCGAGCCCGCGTGAGAGCGCGGCCATCGATCGGGCGATCTGGTCTGCGTCGAGTTGATCGAAGGTGGTGGTGGCGTCTTGTAGTGCGGTTTCGAGGTCGTAGGGAACAGTGGTGTGGGACAACGGGATCCGGCTGTCGGCTAGTTCGCCGACGCCGGTGGAGCGCAGTTCGACGTAGCGGGATCCGAGCAGCGTGGTCAGTTTGATCGCGGCCTCGGTGTCCGCGCCAAGTATGACGTCGTCGTTGTCGATCTTCATGGTCACCTCGACGTGGTCACCGGCCAGTCGGGTGCTGGTCACCGTCCCCACGGGGATACCGGCCCAGGTCACCGCGTCGCCCGCGCCGAGCCCGGCGGCCTGCGCGAAATCGGCGCGACAGGTCCGTGAACCCAGGTGCAGCGAGTTGATCCCGACCATGGCGACCAGCACCAGTATCACTACGCCGACGGCGGTGATCCCGAGGCGCAGCGACTTGTCCGTGTCGGTGGTGTCGACGCGGTCGGTACCCGTCCGCGGTCGCCTGCGGGTGAGGGCGCGCAGTTGTTTCATCATGGTTCTACCTGCAGATCGCGGAGTTCTGGGGACGGCCGGTGGGGGAGGAGCCTGCCAGGATCCGGGAGATCACCGGATCGATTCCTGGGACGATGCTGAAGCCGATGTCGCAGACGTAGGCGTTGACGTATGCGCCACTGTCGGTGGCCCGGACCATGGATTCCAGCAGCAGGGGAAGGTTGAAGCCGAGATAGGCGAAACGTTCTCGGCCGTCGACGAAGTGGTGTGCGAAGCCGGGTTCGCGGCGCACGAACTCACTCAGTGCTGGGCTGGCACCCTCGACGACAGTGGCGGCATCGGACAGGACGACGGCGATCCGGCTGGTCTGCTCGATCAGGGTGTCGCGGCGAGCTTCGAGTCCGTCGAAGATCTTGCGGGTCTGGGCGATTGTCGTCTGCATACCCGCGCTCTGGCCGGCGAGGGTGGTCATGACGACCGAGAGGTTGTCGATGAGCGTGCCGAGGATTCGGTCGGGGCCGGCGAAGGATTGCGCCAGCGTCGCGGTCTGGGCGATCAGGGCCGCGACCGCGCCGTCGTCGCCTTGCAGGGCGCGGATCAGCGCGGACGTCAGATTGTCGACATCACGCGGGTCGAGCGTGCTGAACAACGGCTGGAATCCGTTGAGCAGCCCGGAAAGATCGAAAGAGGGTTGGGTATGTTCGAGGGGGATCTGTGCGCCGGGCGGCAGCGGAGCCGGGGCGCCGAAGTCGGACAGGCTCAGTCCGAGGTAGCGTTGCCCGATCAGATTCTGATAGGTGACCGAGGCGAGTGTGTTGCCGTACACGGTTTGATCCCGGCGCAGCCGGAAGGTGACCTCGGCCTGTGGCCCGTGGACCGCGATGACGTCGACGCGGCCCACTTGTACGCCGGCGACCCGGACGTCGTCGCCGACGCGTAGTCCGGAGACGTCGGTGAAAATCGCGGAATACGTGTGGGTGTCGCCGGTGACGTCACGTTGCAGGGTGACGTGGACCATCCACGTCAACAGTGCGGCGACGAGCAGGAATGCGGTCAGGCCGACGAGCTCACGACTGCGTTTCATCGCGGTTCTCCCGTCGCCGGTGATGAGGGGCTCGTCGACGTGGTATCGGGTACGCCGGCGGTACGGGGGTCGGCAGGCGAGTGCTCGGACAGTCCGAACAGCTCTGCGAGACCGACGGATTCGGGTGGCAGGCCCAGGCGCTCGGCGAGACGCTGCCGTTGCTCGGTGGTGCCGACCGGGCCGTCGAGCGCGCCGATGACGGGCGGACCCGCGGCGGGGCCGTTCTCGCAACTCGCTCCGGCCAGCTCGCCGTAGCGGGGGCAGTCGGTGCGGGTGTACTGCTTGTGCGGGGTGAGCTCGACGATGACCTTGGCGGTGCCGCTCTGATTGTCGGTGTTCCAGAAATCGTGCGCGAACACCCGTGCGACCCGAGTCTGTGAAGTGGTCATCTGAACGAAGTTGGGGCTTCCCGCGGCGAGAACCCGCAGAACCGGCCCCATCCTGCTGTTGAGGTCGATGAGGGTGTCGGTGCGATTGGTCATCGCTGTGCCGACGGTTTCGGTGGTGGCGTCGGCGCCGGTCAGCAATTGCGTCAATCGGAGTCGCTGCTCGGCCACGCTGCGCATGGGCCCGACCGCGTCGTGCAGCGCGGCCAGCAGGTCGGGTGCGGACTGCTGCAAACCGTGCACCGCTTCCGACAGTCCTGTGAGCAAGGAGAACTCGTCGGCGGAGGTCGCTTCCGCGTTGTAGGCGTGCACGATTCGCTCGAGTTGACCCGCGGCCGTCAGTGCATCCTGGCCGCGGCCGCGGGTTGCTCGCTCGAGGGTTTCGAAGATCCCCACTGTGGGGTCCGAGCCGGGACGTCCGACAGCGGCGACGATTCGACTCAACGCGGTCAGCGACGTTTGTAGCTGCACACTGGCGCGGCTGTGATCCTCCGGGATCGACGCGCCGTCGGACAACGCGGCACCGGGACCGTTGTCGATGAGTTGTACCGAGGGAACAGCGAATACGTTGCTCGGGACGACCCGCGCGGTCACGGTCGATGGAATCCCGGCAGCGTGGTCGGGCAGCAGGTCGATGCGCACCGTGTTGGGTCCGCCACCGGCCGCGGGCACCACCTCCCGCACACTGCCGACCAGGACACCGCGGTATTTGACGTCGGATCTCGTGGGAAGGCCGTCGCCGACATCGACCAGCATCGCCGTGACCTCCACAGTCTCGGCGAACGCACCCTCGGATCTCGCGATCATCGCCCCGGCGGTGGTGATGAGTGCAGCCAGGACGGCCAGGCCGCGCACGAACAGACCCGCATTGCTCAGATGCCTGTCGTCGGATTCGAACACTATCGACATCGCTTCACCCGCTTATCCTCGAGCCGGCGTCGAATCCCCACAGCGCCAATGTCATCAACAGGTTCACCGAGATCATCACGGTGATGCTCGCGCGCATCGCGCGACCGGCGGCGATACCGACCCCTTGCGGGCCTCCGCGCGCGTAGTAGCCGTAGTAGCACTGGATCGTGGTCGTGACTATGACGAAGACGATCGCCTTCAGGAGGGAGTAGACGATGTCGGTACCGCTGAACACCAGGTCGAAGTAGTGGTCGTAGGTGCCGAACGATTGACCGCCGACGAATCCGACGAACAGCTTCACGGCCAGGTAGTCCGCGGCCAGTCCGGCCAGGAACAGGGGAATCACCGCCACCACGGAGGCGATCAACCGCGTCGACACCAGGAAGGGAACCGGGCGGATCGCGATGGAATCGAGGGCATCGATCTCCTCGGAGATCCGCATCGCACCCAGCTGTGCGGTGAATCGGCAGCCCGCCTGCGCCGCGAACGCGATCGAGGCCATGATCGGAGCCAGCTCGCGAGTCGCGGCGGTAGCGGCGATCATCCCGGTGGCAGGCTGCATGCCGAGTAGCTTCAACGCGTTGAACCCCTCGATACCGACGATGCCCCCGGCAGCGGCTCCCAGGATGATCATCACCCCCGCCGTTCCGCCGCCGACGATGAGTGAGCCGTTGCCCCAGGTCACATCGGACAGGATCCGCATCGATTCCTGTCTGTAGTTCCGCAGAGCGATCGGGATCGCGGTCACGGCGCGCACGAAGAAGGTGAACATGTGCCCCAGCCGGATGATGCCGTACCACGGTGGGCGTGCCACCGCGATCACGGCCCGCACTCCCGGCGGGCGATAGGCGGTGGCCATTACAGGGTCGTCCTCGGGAACAGCATGGTGTAGATCTGGGTGAAGCCGAGATTGACCACCATCAGCACGACGATGGAGGCCACGACGGCAGCATTGACCGAGTTCGCGACGCCCCCCGGTCCACCACGGGTGTTCAGGCCCTTCTCACACGCGATGACGACGACGATCACACCGAACACGGCGGCCTTGGCCATCGCGAGGTACAGGTCTCCAGCGGTCGCGAAGGAGGAGAATGTCGCCATGTAACTGCCCGGTGTTCCGTCCTGAACATAGACATTGAACAGATAGCCGGCGAGGAATCCGACAAAACAGCTGACGCTGGTGAGCGCCATGGCGATGACGATGCCCGCGGCCAGTCGTGGCACCACGAGCCTGCGCAGCACCGAGACTCCCATGACTTCCATGGCGTCGATCTCGTCGCGGATCTTGCGGGAACCGAGATCGGCGCACAATGCCGAACCCACTGCCGCCGCAAGCAGAATGGCGGTGACAAGCGGTGCGGACTGACGAATCACCGCCAGTCCGCTTGCCGCCCCGGCCAAGGCGGTGGCGCCGACCTGACCGGCCAGCAGACCGAACTGGATCGAGAGTGTCGCGCTGATGGGCACTGCCACCGCCACCGTCGGTAACAGTGAAGTCTTGACCATGAACACCGCTTGAGTGACGAACTCGTCGAAGGGAAAACGACGCCCGGCGATGTCGGTGAACAGATAACGGAAAGCATGTCGGCCGAGCGCTACCTGCCGTCCGACTGTCTGCAACGACGCGATCGGGTGTCGCCGTGCGTAACCTCTTGACCAGTCCTTGATCTCAGCGACCGCGGTGGTCGTGGCCGGATGGGTATTCGGGGTCTCATCGAGTGTCACTATGAGCCTCCCTTTTTCGGTATCGACGTGATCGGTGTCGACGGGGGTGCCCGCCGGGATCGCCCCACCGATATACGTTCCGATGGGGTTGATCCTCGGCTCGAACACCGCTCGTCGTTACCGTGGTTTGGGTGCGGCGAGTTCTCGCAGGGAGGACAGGAACAGTTCGTCCATGCGTGGGCTCAGTTCGCTCAGGGTCGAGGCACTGGCATGGCTAGCGGAGCCGAAGACACCGTCGAGCGCATCGGTGGTGGTGGTTGCGCCGATGGAAAGGCACAGGCACGCGACACCGTCGCCACGAAGTTCTTCGAGGGCTTTGTGGGTGTCGGCTTCGGCGTAGCGGCCTTCGTATCCATCGTCGTAGGGGCAGCCGTCGGAGAGGACCACCAGCAGCCGGTTCTGTGTTCCCGCTTCGTTTTTGAGGATTTCTCCCGCACCGCGGATGCCGGCGCCCAGGCGCGTGTAGTTCGAGGGTTGGAGCTGATTGAGCCGCGCGCGCCCGACCGCGCCGAAACGTTGATCGAACGTTTTGATCGCGGGCAGATGGACAGCGTGTCGGCCCTGTGAACGGAACGCGTAGACCGCGACACGGTCACCGAGCTCTTCGAGGGTCAGCGCAAGTGTGGCCGCCGCCCGTCGCTGATGGTCGTGGACCGCCAAACCTTCCAGATCGGTGTCCGTGGCCGATCCCGAGGCGTCGATCAGGATGAGGATGCCGAGATTGCGTTCGAGTTTGCGGTGTTCCAGGTAGATGTTCTCCGGTGGTGAATATCCCGAACGCAGATCGACGACCAGGTCGATGAGCGCCTCGATATCGAGCTCGTCACCGTCAGGACGGCGACGCGACACTTTCGGGCCGAGACCGATGCGGGACAGGCGCCGCCGCAGGACGTCGTCGGGCGGAATTCCGGCGGCGGAGATGTCGGCGGCGACGGTCAACGGGAAGTCGATGACTCGGCACCAGTCGGGTCGGTAGCGGTTGTTGTGGGTATCCCATTCGGGATGCAGGGCTCCGCCTATCCCGAGCGCTGTGCCGGGCTTGCCGTCGTCGGTGAATTGGATACGGGTGGGCAGTGGCTGGGCGTTGGCTCCTATCCGCGGCACTCGTCGCACGGCGCGGACCTGCATCTCCGCACCCGCGGCACCGTCACCGGGGGAACGGGAGTTGCCGAACAGCTTGCGTAGTTGGTCCGACAGCGCCTTGGAGTTGAACAGCGGATTCTCGAACAGTTTGAGGATCTTGCTTCCCCCGGCCTGCTCTCCATCTCCGCCGTCTTCGTCTTCGTCGTCGGACTCGGGTAGATCGATGGGATCGAATTCCAAGCGCAGCTCTTTGTCGGTGGCCCGCCCGCCCGGCCCGTTCGTTGGTCCCAACAGGCGGGAGGGCTTGATGACACCGAACCACGCGGGTGGATCGGTGACAGGCTCACGGCCGACGGCCACTTCCAGTGACTGCTTGGCATTCGAGGTGCTCGGAGGTTGGTCGAGGTCGGCCGCGGCCGCGAGGGGAATCCGCCCGGCCAGCTCGGCGAGCACTCGCCGACCCTCCAGCGCCAGGTACCTGCGCGCTGTCGCCGGACGTGCCCGAAGGGTTTTCACCAGGTGCTGATCCAGACTCCCCGCCCCGAGCAGGGCGGTCTGGACCAACATCTCGCGGCGCTGCTCGGCGAGCGAGCGGCCCGCCGAGACGAAAACGATCTGACCGTCGGTATGAGCGGCCTGGTCTGCCGGTGCCTCCGCGATGCCGACGGATCGGCCCGCGATGAAGGTGCCCAGCAGTCGGAACCGCTCGGGGCTGTTCGGATCGGAATCGCTCATGCTCGTGGCAGGACCGCGTCGACGAGCTCACCGAGGGCGCGCACCACATCCGGATCGTCGGACAGAGCCTGGACGACGGCCGACTGGACGGCACTGCGCAGGCTCAGTCCTTCCGCGACCAGACCACCGGCCAGGATCAGCAGTCGGGTGGAGGCCACTTCGCGCAGCGGCGACCCGTCCAGAGTGCGAATGGCACGCCCGACCTCGACCAGTGCGCTCGCGGTCTCGGGTGTGATCCCGGCTTCGTAGGCGACCACTTCGGTCTCGATATCGACAGGGGGGAAGTCCAGTTCGATGGCGACGAAACGCTGACGGGTCGACTCCTTGAGACTCTTCAAGACGCTCTGGTAGCCAGGGTTGTAGGAGATCACCAACTGGAAGCCCGGCGCTGCTCGCACTGTCGTGCCGAGCCTGTCGATCGGTAGCTCACGGCGGTGATCGGCGAGCGGATGGATGACCACCGTGGTGTCCTGGCGGGCTTCCACCACCTCGTCGAGATAGAAGATGGCACCCTCGCGCACAGCCCGGGTCAACGGCCCGTCCGACCAGACTGTCTCCCCGCCCACGAGCAGGAACCGTCCGACCAGATCGGCCGAAGTCATATCCTCGTGGCCCGCGGCGGTGATCAGTTCACGGCCCAGTTCGTGGGCCATCGTTTCCACGAAGCGGGTTTTGCCGCATCCGGTCGGCCCTTTCAGCAGGACAGGGGATCCGCGTCGAGCCGCCGCTCGGAAGACCTCCACCTCGTCACCGACCGCCCGGTAGAACGGCGCTTCCAGTTCGGCGAGTACCTCATCGGCTTGACTGATCGACATCTCAATTTCCTCGCTCGTAAGGGACGACTTCCGGCAATTTCTCGCCCTCGGGGAGCACGAGCCGGCCTTCCGGATTGATGTAGCCGGTGTTACCGCCAGGGATCGGGAGAACAGGGTCCGGGCACAGACGCCCTGTCCCCTCACCGCAGATGCCCATATCGAAGTACGAACGCTTCTGGATGTCCTCGGGCCACGGGTCGGCGTTCATCGCGAACCACTGCGCGGGCAGGTTGTAGCAGACGAAGAAGAACATGCTGCAAGCCGCGAAGATCGCCAGGAAACGTGTCGCTTGCTGCTTGGCGAACCCGCCTTGGACCTTTTCGAGCCCGCGCTCGACGAATGTGCGGCCGCGATCGTCGGTGAAGTAGCGCAGGGCGCACAGACCCGCCTGGACACCTCCCCACATGAGCCCTTCATAGATCGGCCATTGGTAATAGGTGCCTGCATTGATCGACAGCGACTGGATGGCGCCGGGATAGGTGAACAGCCCCATCGGCATGAGGAACAAACCCTCGATGACGAGATCGAAGAAGAACGTCCACACGATCAAGACGCCGATCAAGCCGAAGTTGCTGATATTGGGCCACTTCTTCTTGGCCTGGCGCATGATCCAGCATCCGAGAATGGTGCACAGCAGAACTCCGTAGGAGTAGCCGGCGGCGTTCATCAGCAGCGGTTCGGCCATCATCTGGCCCGGTTCCGCGTACGACCGCCAACCCGGAATCTCGGCGACCCACGAGCCGCGGTTGAACATCCACGTGTTGTAGGTGCTCCAGGTGTTGAAGTAGTTCAGCAGCGGATCCTGGAAGAACAGCAGTCCGCAGGCCACGAGCAGCATGCCGTCGAGGGTGATGCGCCGTTCGCGCCGCCACGGCCGAATGATGAAGTAGTAGACGCCGATCGGCCACCCGATCAAGATCACGGTCGTCCACACGATGAGGATGGTCTTCATCCACGTCGGCGGATCACTGGGACCGGTGGGAACCCGCTCGAAGTGAGGTCCGATAGCCCACCGAATCCATATATATACCTGGAACGCGAGGATCAGCGCTCCGATGATCGCCCATACCGTGACCGGCTTGCTCGTGGACTGAACCTTGGTGCCCAGCGAGGCTGCCTCGCCGAGTGGCTCGGTGACCGTCGAGGTCTTCTTTCTCTCCCATGGTCCGCTCATCGCGTTCCCTCCCGCTGAGTCGTTGTAGTCCGACGCACAGTGATCCGGTGGGGACTCGGATGTGGATCGGTGGTGACTGCGACAACGTCGGTGTCGCGGCACTTGTCTGTCGTTGCTGGGGCAGCCATCGCTGGGCCCTCCTTCAGTATCTGTGCAGGAGAAAATATACCCACAAGAATCTCAGTATCGGAAGGGTTTCTCAGATTCGTGGCATACTCGCTGCATGGCTGAGCGTTGGACCAGGGAGCGACGACTCGAGCGCACCCGTGGACTTCTGCTGGATGCCGCGCAGGAGGTGTTCGCCGAAAAGGGCTTCACGGCGGCGACCCTCGACGACATCGCACATGCCGCGGGCTACACGAAAGGCGCCATCTACAAGCACTTCACGACCAAGGAAGAACTCTTCCTGGCGGTGAACGACTGGTACTGGCAGCGCTACTTCGACACGTTCACCGAAGTGCTCTCGGCGGCGTCGAAAGTGGAAGCACGCGAACTCGACCAAGTCGCCCGTCTGTGGCGCCAACTCAGTGCCGATCGCGGCGCCGACCATGCCGCGCTGGGGTTGGAATTCACCCTTTATCTGCTACGCAACCCCGAGGCGCGGGAACGGGTCGCGGCGAAACGGGAAGAGGTCGTCGAAGCACTGGCGCGGTTCATCATCGAGGGCCTCGACCGAATCGGCGCGACCCTGCTGATCCCCCCGATGACGTTCGCGCGCATACTCGTCCACACCACCGACTCCGTCGTGCTGGGAACCCAACTCGACAATGTCGACCTCTACCGGCCAACCCTGGAAATGTACATGTCGGCAATCAAACTGCCCTGACACGAGTGCGCTCTGTGCGGCGTGATCGCCGCAGGGCGGTTCGACAGGGTGCAAACGATTCCGCGCCCTCACCGTGGCGCGGTGGGCTGAAGTCCGCACGCGCGCCTTCGAGTGCGGTAGCGGGGTGTTGGCGTTGCCGCCGATGTGTTGCTGTGTGGCCGACTCGGCGCCGGGACGGGTCGGCGTCGCTACTGTGCTGTCGGCTGGCGGCGTTCCCCTTCGACCTCGCGCAGAAAGGACTCGATGAGCGCGATCGCCTCGTCGTGGGCGGTGTCGACATCGAAGGCTTCTTCTATGCGCAGGAAGCGCGAGACGCTCGACATGAGCAGGACCAGGGCGCCGGGGGTGTAGGTGTCGGCGGGTGGGCCGTAGTCGGCGAGAATTTTGGTGACGGCGTCGAGTTGGAGGGTGCGGAAGCGTCGGGAGGAATTGGCGATCTCGGTGCGGATGGCCTTGCGATGGTTGGCCAGCGCGACGAATTCCATGGTCAGTGCGGTGTGTGATTGGTCGTGGATGGCTTCCCACAGTGCCCACAACGGTTGGGGTGAGGCGAGTGCTTCGAGCTGGCGTTGGTAGCTGCGTTCGGCTCCGCGGCGGAACAACTCGATGAACAGATTGTCCATATTGCCGAAATAGTAGTGGTACAGGGCGGAATTGGTTTCCGCGCGCGCGGCGAGGCGGCGTGTGCTGACCGAGGCATAGCCCTCTTCGCGCATGATCTGCTCGGCGGCGTCGAGTAGCGCGGTGCGCGTCGGTGAATCCTCGTCGGAGCCGCGGGCTGTCTTCATGATGGGTGGCCTCCCAGAGTTGTGAGGCACGAAGCCTGTGGTGTCGTCGCGATCGCGTAATTCGTGGTCGCCCTTGTAGAAGGTAACGCGCACCGTTGCCCGTTCGGTCTCCGGCTCCGTGTGAACGCTGAGGAGCCCCGCGAGCGGGTTGTGGAAGGTTCTTGACAGAGGTGAAGCGCGTCACGTATATCTTAATCACCTGATTGAATTAATCAGTCGCTTAAGACTCCTTGTCTGGGTCTTCGTGATCATTCGATGTCTCCGGCGCGACCTTCGATCGCTGTCGGGCCGAACGAAGAATGTGGTGTTGCGCGTGGCAAATCTCCCGCTTCTCAGCTCAGTGATACGACAGGCTCGACTGTCGATCCGCGACGTCGGCGCCTGCGCTAGCGGGGGAGAGGTTCGTGGCGCGGGCGTTCTCGTCGCTCGTCTTGTCCAGGGCGGTGCCCGGTGACGGGCACCGACGCGGCTACCGATCGCGAAGCCGACGACCGGCGTCCGGCTCAGCGCCCCCGTGTCGCAGTGGTGACCGGAGGAGCCTCCGGGATGGGGTTGTCGATCTGTGAAGCGTTCTCCGCGAGTGGATATCGGGTCGCGATACTCGATATCGATGGCGCCGCGGCTCAGCGTGCCGCCGAACAATTGCGGACCGTCGGAGGCACGGCCATCGGGTGTGAGGTCGATGTGACCGATCGTCAGGCGGTCGAGGAGGCGATGCGCAAGACTCGTGCCGAGTTCGGCGCAATCGAAATCCTCGTCACCAGTGCGGGTTTGGTGGGATTCTCGCCCTTCACCGAGATCACGCCCGAGGCGTGGAACCGAGTTGTCGACGTGAATCTCAACGGTGTCTTCCACTGTGTGCAAGCCGCCATCCCGGACATGGTGACCGCGGGATGGGGCCGGATCGTGACGATCTCCTCGTCGAGCGCGCAACGCGGCTCACCGCGAATGGTGCACTACACCGCTGCCAAGGGCGCGGTGGTCGCGATGACCAAAGGCCTGGCGCGCGAATACGCCGCGAGCGGGATCACCGTCAACACCATCCCACCTTCGGGTATCGACACGCCCATGCAACGGAAGTCGCAGGCAGAGGGATATCTTCCGGACGACTCCGTGATGGCGAAGGCGATTCCGGTCGGCCATCTGGGCACCGGAAATGATATCGCCGCTGCCTGCGTGTTCTTGTGCTCGGATCAGGCCGGCTACATCACCGGCCAGGTGCTCGGTGTGAACGGCGGGTCGGTGATATGACCGATTCTGCTCGTCCCCGTTTAGCCCCGCTACCGGTCCGGAAGTGGGACGACCAGACGCGGGCAATGCTGCGCGGGCACGTGCGCTCAGCCGATCGGTACCTGTCGGGCGAGCCCGACGCACCGCCGGTGCCCAATATTCTCGGCGTTCTCGCGCACCACACCGAATTGGCTTCGGCATGGCTGGCATTCAATGGCCTGCTGCTCGAACGTCCTTCGCTGGATCCGCTGGAGCGAGAACTGGTCATTTTGCGGGTGGCCTGGCGCAGTGGCTCGGACTACGAGTGGCGCCAGCACGCACGGATGGCCGTCGGCCTCGGGCTGACCGAGGAACAAATCGCCGCGGTGCGCCGTGGCCCCTCGGCGTCGGGATGGTCACCCGTGCAACGACTGCTGCTGACCACGACCGACGAGCTGATGGAACGCCACCGCGTCACCGACTGCACCTGGACCGAGCTGACGCGCCATTTCGACGAACGTCAGCTGATCGAACTGCTTTTCGTCGCCGGCGCCTATCTGTGCCTGGCAATGGTGTTCAACAGCGTTGCCCTGCAACCGGACCCGGAAAACGACAGGCCACGACCGTCCGCACACCCGGAAATGGAGGAACAACCGTGAGCGAACTCGTCAGCGAACCGACCACCCAGCGACTCTGGCCCAGACCGGCCGAAGGCAGCTGGACCCAACACTATCCGGAGTTGGGGACCGGCATGATGTCGTTCGAGGACTCGGTGTCTCCGGAGTTCTTCGAGCTCGAGCGTGAGGCGATCTTCCAGCGCGCCTGGCTCAATGTCGGTCGTGTCGAACAACTTCCGCGCACCGGCAGCTATTTCACCAAGGAACTCGACGTCGCCCGCACCTCGCTCATCCTGGTGCGCGACCGCAACGGATCGATCAACGCGTTCCACAACGTGTGCCGCCACCGTGGCAACAAACTGGTGTGGAACGAGTTCCCCCGTGCGGAATCCTCCGGAACCTGTCGGCAGTTCACCTGCAAGTATCACGGCTGGCGCTATGGGCTCGACGGCTCGCTGGCGTTCGTGCAGCAGGAAGGCGAATTCTTCGACCTGGACAAGAGCGAACTGGGACTCGCCCCGGTGCACTGCGACGTGTGGGCCGGATTCATCTTCGTCAATCTCGACACCCAGCCCAGGCAGACGTTGCGGGAATTCCTCGGCCCCATGATCACCGATCTGGACGGCTACCCGTTCGACAAGATGACCGAGTGGTACGAGTTCAAGGCCGACAATCAGAGCAACTGGAAACTGTTCGCCGACGCGTTCCAGGAGTACTACCACGTTCCCGGCCTGCATTCCCAGCAGGTGCCCAGCGCGGTGCGCACGCCCGGAAAAGGTTTCGAGTGCGCGCATTTCCAGGTCGACGGGCCGCACCGGATGGTGTCGACCGGCGGGGCGCGACGCTGGACGATGCCCGCGGAGTTCATGTATCCGATCGAACGGGTCACCCGTAGCGGCCTGGTCGGGCCCTGGGAGTCCCCGGATCTGGGTGAGATGCCGAAGGGATTGAATCCCGGCCGGGTCGATCCGTGGGGTATCGACAACTTCCAGATCTTCCCCAATATCGAGATTCTCATCTACCGCGGCTGGTATCTGCTCTACCGGTATTGGCCGACCTCCTACAACACCCACCGGTTCGAGGGCATGTTGTGCTTCCAGCCCGCGCGCACGGTCCGCGAGCGGGTCGAGCACGAGGTCGCCTCGGTGGTGTTCAAGGAATTCGCACTCCAGGACGCGGGCATGCTCACCGGCACCCAGACTGCACTGGAATCGGCCTACCGGACCGCGGGGATGACACATTTTCCGGTCAACGACCAGGAGATTCTGGTCCGCCACTTCCACAAGGCCGTCGCCGACTGGGTCGACGACTACCGCACCGAGCTGGCGCAGGGGAGTGCGCGATGACAAAGACAATGCTGCCTGCCGCCTTCGTCGATCTCGAGCCGTTCGCGCAAACCTGGTGTCTTCCCGTCGAATCCGAGCGCTACAAGCAGCGGCTGAGCAAATCGATGACGGAGATGCAAGCCTTCTATGACGCCTGTTTCCCTCGGGTGGACGACGCGATCACCTACTGCGACAAGTTTCCGCTCGCGGAGTTGCCCGACGACGCGATCCACCTGCTGCAGATGGTGTATTCGCTGGTGATCGTCGCGATGGCGATCGAGATCTTCAAACAGCCCAAACCTGTCGACAGCGCCGACGCCGAACTCGAACGCGTCGCCGAACCCTGGCCCTGACCTGTTCCTCCACCTCGGCCACACCGTCACCCGCGGCCAGTGACCGGAAGGACCACACTCTCATGACAATCACCATCGCCAAGCTCAGCCACGATGTCGGCGCCGAGGTCCAGGGGGTCGACCACCGCACCTTACTCGCCGACCCGTCTGTGCCCGACACAATCCTCGACGCCCTCGAGCGGCACGGTGTCCTGGTGTTCCGGAATCTGCATCTCGATCCCGAGACGCAGGTGGCGTTCTGCCGCAAACTCGGCAAGGTCGACACTTCACCGGGGCATCATCCCGTCGAGGGCATCTACCGGGTGAGCCTCGATGCGACGAAGAATTCGTCGGCGAGCTACCTGCGCGCGACCTTCGACTGGCATATCGACGGCTGCACCCCCGAGGACGACGCCTACCCGCAGATGGCGACGATGCTCACCGCCGAAGCCGTCGCAACCAGCGGCGGAGAGACCGAATTCGCCAGCACCTATGCGGCTTTCGACAACCTGAGCGATGCAGAAAAGAAGTACCTCGCGCCACTGCGTGTCCTGCACTCCCTCGAAGCCTCCCAGCGGGGTGTGACCGCGGATCCGACACCGGAACAACTCGCGGTGTGGCGACGCCGGCCGACCAAACAGCATCCGCTGATCTGGACGCACAAATCCGGTCGCCGGTCGCTGGTGCTGGGTGCCTCGACCGACCATGTCGTCGGACTGGCGCCGGGTGAGAGCCGGGCGTTGCTGGACGGCCTGCTGCGCCGCTGCACCGCACCCGAGCGCGTCTACCGACACGAGTGGTCGGTCGGTGACACCGTGATCTGGGACAACCGCGGCGTCATCCACCGCGCCGCGCCGTACCCGCAAGATTCGCCGCGAGAAATGTTGCGCACCACCGTGCTCGGTGAAGAGCCGATCGAATAACCCCTCACCCACAGCCCTTCAGGAGTTACACCATGCCTCGTTGGCCCAAGCCCGCCGAGGGCAGTTGGACGCAGCACTATCCCGAACTCGGCACCGCACCGATGTCCTACGAGGACTCGATCTCGCCGGAGTTCTTCGAACTCGAGCGCGAGGCGATCTTCAAACGCGCCTGGCTCAATGTCGGTCGCGTCGAACAACTTCCGCGTACCGGAAGCTACTTCACCAAAGAAATCCACGCGGCGCACACCTCGCTCATCGTGGTCCGCGACCGCGAGGGCAGCGTCAACGCCTTCCACAACATCTGTCGCCATCGCGGCAACAAACTGGTGTGGGACGAATTCCCGCGCGAGGAGACCTCGGGCACCTGTCGGCAGTTCACCTGCAAATACCACGGCTGGCGCTACGGACTCGACGGGTCACTGGCGTTCGTGCAGCAGGAAGAGGAGTTCTTCGACCTCGACAAAGCGACACTCGGCCTGGCGACAGTGGCCTGCGAGGTCTGGTCCGGATTCATCTTCGTCAACCTCGCCGCCGAACCGCGTCAGAGCCTGCGGGAATTCCTCGGCCCGATGGTCACCGGCCTGGAAGGCTATCCGTTCGACAAACTCACCGAACGCTACAGCTACAGAGCCGAGGTCGGCGCGAACTGGAAGCTGTACATGGACGCCTTCCAGGAGTTCTATCACGCCCCGATCCTGCACGGTAAGCAGACACCGGACAACTTCTCGCTCGCCGCTCAGCAGGCCGGATTCGAGGCGCCGCACTACCAACTCGACGGCCCGCACCGGCTGGTCAGCACCTCCGGTGTCGTCACCTGGGAACTCGACCCCACGATGCGTAAACCGATGGAGGACATCACCCGCAGCGGATTGTTCGGGCCATGGGACGTCCCGGATCTGGGGGAGATGCCCGAGGGACTGAATCCGGCGGGGTGCGATCCGTGGGGCCTGGACTCCTTCCAGTTGTGGCCGAATTTCGTCATCCTCATCTGGTCCGGCGGCTGGTACCTGACCTACCAGTACTGGCCGACCGCGTACAACACCCATATCTTCGAAGGCAATCTGTACTTCCCGCCGGCGCGAAGCCCACGCGACCGCGTCGCACACGAAATGGCGGCCGTCACCTTCAAAGAGTATGGGCTGCAAGACTCTTCGACACTGGAAGCGACGCAGATCATGCTCGAGTCCCGCGCGGTCACCACATTCCAACTCAACGATCAGGAGATCCTGCTGCGGCACCTGCACAAGGTCGCCGCCGACTGGGTCGGCGAGTACGAACGCGAACGTGCGGAGGCCCGACGATGAGCGAAACCCTGTTGCCCAGCGAATTCAGCGACTTGGAGCAATACGCGCCACGGTGGTGCCTGCCCACCGAAACCGAACGCTACGACCGCCGCCTGGACAGTTCCATGGACGATATGCAGCGGTTCTACGACGCCATCGTCCCACGCGCCGAGGACGCGCTGGTCTACTGCGACAAATTCACCGTCGACGACATCCCGGAAGACGCCAAGAACCTGATGTATCTGCTGTATTCGATGATCCAGGTGTCCTTCCCCATCGAAGTGTGGAGCCAGCCGCGCATCCCCGACACCGGGTCGGCGTCGCTGACCTGCGTGATCGAGCCGCCCCTATGACCGAGCACATCGTCGTTCTGCGCGCGGCGGCCTGGGTCGATGTCGACACCGGGCAGCGGCACACCCCGGCCGTGATCGTCGTCGACGGCAACCGCATCGCCGCGATCGATCCACCCGAACTGCCCGCCGGAGCGCAAATCATCGACCTGGGTGAACTCACCCTGCTGCCCGGGTTGATGGACATGGAGATCAATCTCCTCATCGGCGGCCCCGACAATCCCTCGGGGCTGCCGAACCCGATGCACGGCGTGCAGGACGACCCGGTATACCGCACCTTGCGGGCCACCGTGAACGCCCGCACCACCCTGCACGCCGGATTCACCACGGTCCGCAACCTCGGCCTGATGGTGAAAACCGGCGGCTACCTGCTCGACGTGGATCTGGGCCGCGCCATAGGGCAGGGCTGGGTCGAAGGTCCGCGCATCGTCGCCGCCGGGCACGCGATCACCCCGACCGGCGGTCACCTCGATCCGACGATGTTCCAGCGGCTCGCGCCGCACATCATGCCGCTCAGCGTCGAGGAGGGGCGCGCCAACGGGGTTCCACAGGTCCGCGAATGCGTCCGCTACCAGATCAAATACGGTGCCGAGGTCATCAAGATCTCCGCATCCGGCGGAGTGATGTCACACGGCACCGTCGCAGGCGCACAACAGTATTCCGACGAGGAACTGGCCGCGATCGTCGACGAAGCCCACCGCGCCGGAGTCAAAGTCGCCGCCCATGCCCACGGCGACGCCGGAATCCGCGCCTGCGTCCGGGCCGGGGTCGATTGCATCGAACACGGATCCCTGGCCAGCGACGACACCATCGCGCTGATGGTCGAACACGGCACCTTCCTGGTGCCGACCAGTTACCTGTCCGAAGGCCTCGACGTCTCCAAAGCCGCACCGGCACTGCAGAAGAAGGCCGCCGAAGTCTTTCCCCGCGCACGGGAGACATTACGCAAGGCGATCCGGGCCGGGGTCAAGATCGCCTGCGGCACCGACGCACCCGCCGTCCCGCACGGCCACAATGCCAAAGAGCTGTGGGCGCTGGTCGACCGCGGCATGACACCGGCGCAGGCGTTGCGCGCGGCCACCATCGTCAGTGCCGAACTCATCGACGTCGAGGACCGCGGGCGTCTGGCACCGGGCCTACTGGCCGACATCATCGCGGTACCCGGCGACCCCACCGTCGACATCACCACGCTCGAAGACGTGCGGTTCGTCATGAAGGACGGACGCGTCCACAAGAACATCTGAAACCATCCGCTATCAGGAGGTACGACATGGCCAAGGGAATCCTCTACGTCGAGTCCCGGCCCAACTCCCCCGAAGAGGCCGCCGCATTCAACCATTGGTACGACCACATCCACATGAAGGAAATGCTGGGAATCGACGGCATCGTCTCCGCCCGACGATTCGCCCCCGTCACCGGGGGAGCGTTCGTCGCGATCTACGAGATCGAGGTCGAGGCCGAGGATATCGCCGTCGTGCAGGCGCGCCTGGCCGAGATGACCAAGGCCGGAGGGTTCTCGCCGCCCGTCGGGCTGTCCACCGATCCACCGCCGACCGTCCGTTTCTACCGCGACATCACCGCGCCGGCACCGTGATGAGCCGAGACGATCTCACACGAGGCACGCCCGTGGTGACATCCGAACACCTCTACATCGCCGGAGGCTGGGTCGCGCCGGCGACCACCGAGACCATCGAGGTGATCTCGCCGCACACCGAGCAACTCGTCGCGCGTGTTCCCGCCGCGTCCGCGGCCGATGTCGATCGGGCGGTGGCCGCCGCACGCACGGCCTTCGACCACGGGCCGTGGCCACACACCGACCCGAGCGAGCGGATAGCACTGGTACGGCGGCTGGCCGAGCGCTACTCCACCAGGGAAGAGGAACTCGCCCAGCTGATCACCACCGAAATGGGTGCGCCGATCACCTTCGCCCGATCGGCGCACGCCGGACTCCCCGGTGTCATGATGCGCGCGTTGGCCGATGTCGCCGAGAACTACCCGTGGCAGCAGACCCGATCCGGATTCCTCGGCGGCGACGTCCTCGTCGTCAACGAACCCGTCGGCGTGGTGGCCGCGATCATCCCCTGGAACATGCCGATGTTCCTGCTCGTCGCCAAACTGATCCCTGCCCTGCTCGCCGGCTGCACGATCGTGGTCAAACCGTCGCCGGAGACACCCCTGGACGCCCACCTCATGGCCGAACTGCTCGACGACCTCGGCCTGCCGCCGGGTGTGGTCAGCATTCTGCCCGGCGACCGGGAGACCGGACGTCACCTCGTCACGCACCCGCTGGTGGACAAGGTGTCATTCACCGGCTCCACCGCAGCAGGACGACAGGTGGCCGAAGCCTGCGGGGCCGCGCTGCGCAGGGTCAGCCTCGAACTCGGCGGCAAATCCGCCGCGGTAGTCCTCGACGACGCCGACCCCGACGCTGTCGCCGAAGGCATGCTGGTCGCCGGACTGATGAACAGCGGTCAGGCCTGCGTAGCCCAGACCAGGGTGCTGTTGCCACGACACCGCAGCGCGGAATTCCTGGAAGCTCTCGTCGACAGAGTCGAAAAGCTCACCGTCGGTGATCCTTTCGATCCGTCGACCAGGGTGGGACCGATGGTCTCACAACGTCAGCAGCACCGTGTTCGCGGCTATATCGAAGATGCGAAGGACCAAGGCGCGCGCCTGCTCACCGGCGGCGCCGCGTTGCCGGAAACGGTTGAACGCGGCTGGTACATCCGGCCCACCGTCTTCGCCGACGTCGACAGTTCGATGCGCATCGCCAGGGAAGAGATCTTCGGACCGGTCCTGAGCGTGCTCACCTACACCGACGACGAACACGCCGTCGAGATCGCCGACGCCACCGAGTACGGACTCTCCGGCTCGGTGTGGACCGCCGATATCGACCGCGGCCTCGGTCTGGCCCGCCGCATCCGCTCCGGCACCCTCGGCATCAACCAGCCCTACAGCATGGACCCCGCCGCGCCGTTCGGCGGCGTGAAGAACAGCGGTATCGGACGCGAGTTCGGGCCGGAAGGTATCGGCGCCTACCTCGACACCAAATCCATCTCGGTACGCACGGCACCCGCTGCGGCACAACCGATATCGGGTGATGGCCGCGACCGGGCAGAGAGGGTGGGGCGATGAGACTGACCTTCGATGACGACGTCGAGGCATTCCGGGCCGAGTTCGTGGCGTTCCTCGACGAGCACCTTCCGCCCGAGGCCGAGGCGATCGAGCGTCCTCGCTCTACCGCCCACATCCCCGACTGGGCGCGACGATGGCAACGACTCCAGTTCGAGCACGGCTGGCTGCTGCCGGGTCACCCGCCACGATTCGGCGGGCGCGACGCGGGCATCCTCGAGCAGTACGTGCACAAACAAGAACTCGCCCGACGCCGCATCTACCAGAACTTCAACCCCCAGGGCCTCGGAATCGTCGCCGCCTCCCTGATCACCTTCGGCACTCCCGAACAGCACGAACGCTGGGCGATCCCGATCCTGCGCGGAGATCTCACCGCCGCGCTCGGCATGAGCGAACCCGAAGCCGGATCCGACCTCGCGGGACTGCGCACCCGCGCCCGCCGCGACGGCGACCACTTCGTCGTCGACGGCCACAAACTCTGGACCTCCGGAGCCCACGACGCCGACGTGATACTGACCTTCGTCCGCACCGACCCCGACGCCGCCAAACACCGCGGCCTCTCGGTCCTGCTCATCCCCACCGACACTTCGGGAATCGAACGCCGCCCCATCGCCAGCGTCTGCGGCCCCGACGACCTCGACTTCAACGAAGTCACCTTCACCGACGTCGTCGTCCCGGCGGACAACCTCATCGGTGAACTCCATCAGGGGTGGAAAGTCGCCAACGGCTCACTCGGCCATGAACGAAACCTATTGTGGCTCAGCTACGCCGACCGTCTCGACCACCTCGTCGACGACTTCCGGCCGGGCACCGAACTCGACGCCGACCACTACGCGGACCTCGTCATGGACGCGCACGCGCTCCGACTGCTCGGCTCGGCCGCACTCGCTCGCGCCGCACGCGGCGATCGCGACACCGCCGCGGTGTCGGTGCTCAAACTGTTCGGATCCGAAGCCGTCCGAAACGCCACCGAGCACGCACTCACCGCGGTTGGTGTCGACGGACTCGACCAGCCCACTGTCACAGCACGATTCAACCCACTCAACCCCGAAGAACTGGCACCGGGCTGGTTCGAGCGCTACGTCCGCAGCTTCGCCCACACCATCGCGGGCGGCACCTCCGAAATCCAACGGAACATCATCGCCGAGCACGTCCTCGGACTGCCACGACGCTGAGGACGGACCTGCTCCATCGACCTGCGCCGACCTTCGGGTGCATTCAGCCGGGCCCGGAGACGAAAGATTCCGCCGAGCGGAGATTCACGGAATATCGAACGTCGACACCACTCCACGACACGCCGACGGCCACCTGGTGCGGCGCCCGGGCAGGGGGCGCGAGACCAGGTGTCCGCGGGATCGTTCGCCGCCAACCCCGACGGGCGATCGATCCAGGAACGCGCGATCGGCGATCGGTGGGTAGACCCACCGATCGCCGTTCGTACTTATGGTCTCGTCATCGCGTGAGCGCGTTGCGCAGATCGGTGAGGCCGGCGCGGCGCTCGTAGGCGATCGCGGCGAAGATCGCGGCGAGCACGAGCGGGAAGATTCCCATCGCGGGCTTGTCGGCGATGAAGGCCTGCGTCGCGGCGGCGAGCACGGTGAGAACCGACAGACCCGCGGCGGCCAGGGCGCTGAGTCGTGGCACCATCAGGCCGATACCGCCCGCGACCTCGACGACTCCGATGAAGATGAGCAACCCGATGGGGATGGTCAGATTCTCGGGAGCGTTGTCGGTGAGAGCATTCGGCATAACGAGCTTAGGTCCGCCGGAGGCGATGATGAAGAACAGGCCGAGCAGGATCTGCAGGGTCCACAGGACGCGGTTGCGGATCTTGCCGGGACGGTCGGTGGTGGTGTCGGAGAAGGTGGCGGTGGGGTTGGCGGTGGTCATTTCTGGTCCTTCGGGTCGGTCGCGCCGGGTTGGTAGCGCGTTCGACTGATAGGACGGAGCACCGTCGCGGGAATCATCGCTGTCCCGTGAAAGTTTCTCGAACGGGACCGGCTGAAGTGATGGCGTGGCACCCGGTTCCGGGGGCACGGGAGGTGTTGTCGACCGGGTCCGGATTCGCTTGCAGGCCGGGCCCGCCGAGCGCGGGGGTAGGGTCGGCGGGGTCGTATACGTAGACCGTGCTGCCACCGGTGGGCAGGTCGGTGCTCAGTCCGCCCGCGCGGTGCGGGTGCAGACGTTCGGTTCGCGTGCCGGGCGGGGGCCAGGAGGCCAGGTCGAACCATCGGTCGGTTCCGGTCAGGTACGCGCGGATCGGCGCGACCCGGTCGCTCTCGGCGTCGGTGAAGTGTTCGCGCAGGAACGCGACGGTCTCGCTGACCGAGGGGGCTCCCATCCCTTGCGAGAGATGGCCCCACGGCTTGACGGTGAGACGTGGGGGCCGTCCCGCCTCGGCCAGTTGGGCGTAGTTGCGTAGCTGCCACGGCAGAAAGATGTCGTACCAGCCGGTGATCATGTAGACCGGCGCGGTGACTTCGGAAACGGAGGCGGTGTGCGACTGCGGGGTCCAGAATTCGTCGGTGAGCTTCTCGTGACCGATCCAGTCCTGATACCAGCGCACGCGATGCCCGGTCGCCGCGAGATCCCCCTCTGCCAGCGGCAGCACATCGAATGCTCTGTGCAGCTTCGGATCCGGGCGTAGCAGACTCAGGATCATCCTGAATCGCTGCCCGTTCAGCATGCGATCCATCATCTGGCGCCGAAGGTGGCGATAGGCCCTGCGGCCCATGGTTGTTCACGTACCCACCGGTGAGTGCTGATGCCGTCTTCAAATAGGGCGCCGAGAGCCCCGCCGGATGCCGAGCCCGCGACCGCCGACACTCGAACCATTGTGATTCGAAGGGCCCCCGGAAGATCCTCGCGTGCCGCGCACCCGTGCGGGCCTGATCGAGTGCTCGCACCATGCACATCGGGCTGGCGCAAGCAACATCGGCTCATCGGCATCATCGGACGTTCCGCGCGGACGTCAACGGCCCGAGATGGCCTCGGGCCGTTGATCTTCGGACTGTCGTAGCTGGCCGCCCGGCAGGGGTGGCGACAGCGTTGTCGATGACGAAATCCG
>NZ_JBEXFQ010000046.1:0-39078 GCF_040606855.1 Nocardia sp. NPDC005366 | reverse complement strand
CGCCCCGCGGCCGTGGTGCCCTGGCCGATGGCGCACACCGTGTTTTGCCCCCCCCCCCGGGGGGGGGGGGGGGCGCCCCCCCCCCCCCCCGCCGGGATATCAGTCGCGCAGATGCGCGAGTTCGGCGCGAGCCTTCTCGCCCTCGGCACCGAGATCGGTGCGTCCGAAGACGTTCCACCGCTTCAGCAGCGGCGCGAAGACCAGCGCCGGCTCCTTCGCCGGATCGTAGACACCGGCCTCGGCCAGCACCTCGTCGCTGCTGCGTCCATCGGGCAGGCTCACCGAGGGCACGTGGAAGGCGGCCACGCTGTCGGCGATGGCGCGCATGGTCTGATCGGGGGCGACCTCGAATCCCGCGGTCACGAGGTCGGCGAAGAACCTCGCCTGCAATTCGTCGTCGACCGCGATGCGCTCGGCCATGGCGGTGACGATCTCGTTCTCGCCGAGGGCGGCGATATTGCGATGCCGCACCGCGGACGCGGTCTCCTCGAAGGCGCAGGTGGCGAGCACATCGAGCAGATGCATGGCGGGCCTGCGGAAGCCCCTGGTCATATGTTCCATCCGCGACCGCTCCAACTGCACCGGATCGACCGATCGGGTGACCATGAGGTAGTTGCGGATCATGATCTCGTGCCGGTTCTCCTCGGCCGTCCACCGGCCGACCCAGCGCCACCAGGCTCCGGTGCGCAGGTATTTGCCGATCTCGCGGTGGTAGGAGGGCAGATTGTCGGCCACGAGAACGCTGACCGTCAATGCCAGTTTGGCTACCTCGCTGAGCTCGGATTCTCCTGGCTCCCAATCGGTTCCGCCGAGGAAGCGGAAGTTGTGGCCGTCGCTCCACGGCACGTAGTCATGGGGCTGCCATCCGTCGGCCACCTCGATATGGCGCCGCAGATTCAGTTCCACCTCTACCGCGAGCGATTCGAGCAGCTCACGATCGGTCAAGAGATTTTGCACAATCACAACCTAGCTGCTGTGCCCGCGACGCGGGGATGATATGGGACGGCTTGCCGGACGGCGTCCGAAACCACCGGACATGATGTCACATGATCTCGGACACCGCGTACCGCGACTACTTCGGGGTGACGGTGATCTGGCCGTCGACCCAGGTGATGGTGCCGCCGGTGAAGGTCGATTGCTTACCTCCGGCGATATCCGTCTCGTCGCTGGTGGGATAACCGAGTTCGCCGTTGGCGCCACCGTTGTCCTCCCACGCCTTGCGGATCTCTCCCCAGACGACATAGGGGTCACCGTCTTTCGCCTCGTAGATGGTGCCGCCGACGAAGTCCTGGTACTCGCCGCCGTCCGGGCCGCTCTCCTTGGCTTCGGTCGGGGCGCCGAGCGGGCCGGTCGGGCCGCCCGACCGGACGTACTTCTCGTAGATGTCGCCGGAGACAGCGACCTCGGTTCCGCCTGGGGTCACGATCTTGGTCTGCTCCGCGGACTCGGACGCGCTCGTCGAGGTCGCGGACTGCGCCGTCGAGGTTTCCGATTCCGAGGTTTCGGACCCCGAGGTTTCTGACCCCGAGGGCGCGGTCGTCGACTGCGCGGTGACCGAGGTCCTGACCGCGGTGGGCAGACTCGTTGTCGCCGCGGAATTCGAATCGTTGTCGTCGTCACCGCATCCCGCGGTCAGCAGCAGTGTCGCGGCCATGAGGGCCGTGGTGTATCCAGCCGTTCGTCGAGCGAAGTGGTGCATGTCCATCCTCTCGAATGCGACTTGCGAGACACCCCGAACGCGGTGCGCCCCGCGAGCCTGAGCCGACGTTCGGCGACGTCCCGGCGAATCAGTACAGACTCACCGGGACATCGCCGAACAGCTATCGAGCGGATACTACCCGGTCAATTTGTGAGGTGAACCACACCCTGAACGATTGCTCGATCAGGAGTTGGGACCGTATTCCTCCAGCATCTCGGTGACCAGCGCCGCGATCGGCGAGCGCTCACTGCGGGTGAGGGTGATGTGGGCGAACAGCGGATGTCCCTTCAGTTTCTCGATCACCGCGGCGACGCCGTCGTGCCTGCCGACGCGCAGGTTGTCACGCTGGGCCACATCGTGGGTGAGCACCACCCGCGATCCGGTGCCCAACCGACTGAGCACGGTGAGCAGCACATTGCGCTCGAGCGATTGCGCCTCGTCGACGATCACGAAGGAATCGTGCAGCGACCGCCCGCGAATGTGGGTCAGCGGCAGCACCTCGAGCATGTCGCGGCTGAGCACCTCCTCCATCACCTCCGCGGAGGCCAGCCCGTCCAGCGTGTCGAATACCGCCTGGGCCCACGGGCCCATCTTCTCGCTCTCGCTACCGGGCAGATAGCCGAGATCCTGGCCGCCGACCGCGTAGAGCGGGCGGAAGACCACCACCTTGCGCTGGGTGCGGCGCTCCAGCACCGCTTCCAGGCCCGCGGTGAGCGCGAGGGCCGATTTGCCGGTACCCGCCTTACCGCCAAGCGAGACGATGCCGATGCTCTCGTCCAGCAGCAGATCCAGCGCGATGCGCTGTTCGGCGGAGCGGCCGTGCAGGCCGAACGCCTCCCGTTCACGCACCAATTGCACCCGCTTGTCCGCGGTCACCCGGCCGAGGGCACTGGAACTGGTGCCGAGCAGCCGAATTCCGGTGTGGCACGGGAGTTCCCTCGCCTCGTCCAGGTCGATGACCGATTCGGAGTAGATCTGGTCGATATGCGCGGTGGCGACGTCGATTTCGACCATGCCGGACCAGCCGGAGGTGATCACATCCTGGGCGTGGTACTCGTCGGCCCGCAAACCGACGGCACTGGCCTTGACACGCAACGGAATGTCCTTGGACACCATGACGACTTCGCGGCCCTCCGCCGCGAGATTGAGCGCACAGGCCAGAATGCGAGAGTCGTTGGTGTCGGTGCGGAAGCCGACCGGAAGGACCGCGGGGTCGGTGTGATTGAGTTCCACCTGCAGCGTTCCGCCCTCGGTGCCGATCGGCACCTGCTGGTCCAGCCTGCCGTTCTGCAGGCGCAGATCGTCCAGGTTGCGCAGGGCTTCCCGCGCGAACCAGCCCAACTCGTGGTGGTGGCGTTTGCCTTCGAGTTCGCTGATGACGACCAGCGGAAGCACGACGTCGTGTTCGCCGAACCGGGTGAAAGCCCAGGGATCGGAGAGCAGCACCGAAGTGTCGATGACGAACGTCCGCGCACCGGACGCTGGGGAGAGCGAGGGGCGGGCTCCCTTGGGATCTGAAGAGACAGCGGCGCCTTTCCCGGTTTTACGGGAGGTCGCCGAGGGAGCGGAAACGGAGCGTGCAGCAGTCACGGTGGGCTCCTTTGTGTCCGTGCGGCACCCGCGCGGACGATCTCGCTGGACCGGTCCGTCCTGATGGATTCGACTCGCGCCGAGACCCACGAGGGCCGGGTGCCGGCCCCTCGCACTGAGTAGCTCAGTCACGGTCAGGACCTCCCGTACGAACCACAACGACGCGGCCCGCATCATCGACGCTACCGCCGACTACCCCGTCTCCGCTCCCAGAGTGATAGGCATGTCGGTGAAGATCCCGTTAACGCGTATCGGCACACCACTCGTCACCGCAGGTCAGCAAGGCCGGTTAGAGTCGGAGTCATGGCCGATAAGAAGGACCTCGAGAAGCTGTCGTCCAAGGAGTTGCACGACCGCGCGGTGAAACTGGCGGTACGCCACGGGGATGTGAAATTCCTCTGGCAGCTGCTCACCTCGATCCCCGCCGCCGAGGCGGCGGCGGGCAATACCGGCGAGAGCGAGGCCGACATCAAATGGGTCCTCCCGATGATCGACGACTACTTCCACGCCGGGGACGGTGATATCGCCGAGGTGCTGCGCCCGTTCTATCTGGAATACCTCAGCGAGCGTTCCTGACACGACGGGGCCGGGCCGCGGCGCGATCGCCCGGCCCCCTCCGGTCGACGGGACGACTTCCGATCAGCCGCGGGCGAAGACCGCGCGGAAAAGTCCGACCGCGACACCCCTGAGGAAGTTCTCCCACGAGAAGTGGTCGTGCCACAGCACGATTCGACCCTCGCGCAATTCGAAGGTTCCGGTCACCCAGAACGCGATGCGCACCGGCCCGAATCTCAGGATGTCGGTGCGATCGGTGAGCACGATATCGCCGTCGGCGGCGATATGGTGCATCTCGACGGCGAAGCCGAGCTGATCCCGGCTGAGCCCGCGCAGCAATCCGCCCACCCGCTCGGCGCCGCGCACATCGGGCAGTGAGGTGTTCTTCCACACGATCTCGGGATCGAGCAGTTCCAGCGCTTCGCCGACTGCGCCGAGCTCGAGCGCGGTGAGGAACTCCCGCACGGTGGTGATCGAGTCCTGCTGCACTTCCAGTTCTTCGGTCATAGTCCGACCATAGGCCGCTCGCGGCCCCCGCGACGCGCGATGTGGGCACCCAATCCGTCGAGGATGCGGTCTATGCCGAAGGCAAGCGCACCGTCACCGCCCGCCGCCGCTCCCGCTTCGGCGAAGGCCGCGCTCGCGACCGGGTATCGCTGTGTCGCGACCTCCCTCATCTCGGCCAGTTGCGCGGCGATCCGGTCCTGAAAATCCTGCGTGCCGGTCACGACGACCTGTTGCACGAGACTTCGCGCGTGCCCCGACAGCAGGGCGATGGTGTCGAGCCGTTCGGCGGTGGTCAGCCCGGTATCGATGAGTGCGAGCAGCGCGACCTCCATCCAGGCCATCTCGTTCGGGCCGACGGGCCGCGCGCCCACCGCCAGTTCCAGTCCCCACGGATGCGCGCCGAACCGTGCGTAGAGCGTTTCGCACCACCGACGCAGTCCGGTGCGCCACGGCTCCTCGACCGCATCCGCTTCCCGGACGGTGAGGTCGGGGGGCGCACCGAGCGCCGAGTCCAGCATGAGGGCGGTCAACTCGGCTTTACCGGGGACGTAGCGGTACAGCGACATCTTGGTGAAGCCGAGCCGTTCCGCCAACCGCTGCATGGACAGGTTGGCCAGCCCGTCGGCGTCGGCGAGCCTGATGGCCTCCTCGACGATGCCCTCGAGTGAGAGGGCGGGTTTGGGTCCGCGCTTCGGGCGCCGCCGCGCACCCCACAGCAATTCGACGGTGGTCGGTGGCGCCATGGACCGAATCCTTCCGTGGATGTCTTGACTCGAAAACTGTGTCTACCATACTCTAATTCGTGTCCGTCGGATACAGATTCCATCGGACACAGATACCGACCTCTGGAGGCACCCATGCGCACCACGAACGTCCTCATCTCCGGCGCGGGCATCGCGGGCCCGGCCCTGGCCTATTGGCTCGACCGCTACGGCTACGCGGTGACCGTGGTCGAGCGCGCCCCCGCGCTGCGACCGGGCGGTCAGGCCGTCGATTTCAAGGGCGCGACCCACCGGAAGGTGCTCGAACGAATGGATATCTGGGACGAGATCCAGGCGCGGCGGACCGGCGCCACCGACACCGTCTTCGTGGACGAGAAAGGCGAACGCCTCGCGTTCATGTCGGGTGACTTCACCGGCGGCGACGTGGAGATCCTGCGCGGCGACCTGTCGGAGATCATGTACGAGCGGACGGCGGGAGGCTGCGACTACATCTTCGGCGACGCCATCACCGCGCTCACCGACACCACCGACGGTGTGCACGTCGAATTCGAACGCGCCGCACCGCGAACGTTCGACTTGGTCTTCGGCGCGGACGGAATCCACTCGCGGGTGCGACACCTCGCATTCGGTCCGGAGAAGGATTTCGTCGAGCATCTCGGCCACAACTACTGCGTCGCGGGGGCAAGCCCGTGGAGCGCGACCGCCGCCGGTTCCCGCGAGCGGGCGACCGCCTACGGCTACAACACGCCGGGGCGACTGGCGATCAGCGGCGGCCCGAAGGCCCAGCAGTTCTACCTCTTCGCCGCGTCGGAGCCGGACTACCCGCGCGACGACGCCGCGGCACAGCGGCGCATCGTCGCCGAGACCTACGCGGGCCTGGGCTGGGAGGTTCCGCGCATGCTGGAGGAGATGACCACCTTCGACGATTTCTACCTCGACTCGATCAGCCGGGTAGATATGTCCGAAACCGGTTACACCAGGGGCCGGGTGGCACTCGTCGGCGACTCGGGATACGGAAATACACTGGGCGGCTTCGGAACCGGACTCGCCGTGGTCGGCGCGTATGTGATCGCGGGTGAACTCGCGCTGGCCGAGGGCGATCACACCGTCGCCTTCGCGAACTACGACGAGATCATGCGCCGCTACGCCGAGAAGGCGGGCCGCAGCAACGCGGGTCGCTTCCTCGCCCCGAAGACCAAGCGCGGCATCGCCATGCGCAACTGGTTCCTCGGATCATGGATGTGGCGGCTGATGCTGAAGTACACCGACGACGCGAGTAACGATATCGAGTTGCGCGACTACCCGGTACTCGCCATGCGCTGACTCCACGCCGCCCGCGCCGATTCGCCGGTAGCGGCGGATCGGCGGTGTTCCGATGGAACCGAGTCGGGTGCGCGCGCGTCTATATCGTCATACGGCACTCACGGAAGGGGCAACCGCCATGAGACCGACCGACGGCCGGGCGATCACGAATCCCGAGAACGCGCAGAGCTTTTCCCACGCCGAGATCAAACAGGCGTCCGAGCACATGAATCCGGAGGAATTGGCCGGGGCGTTCGATACCTGGACGACCATCGCCGCGGCGGTGACCACGGCCGGGCAGCAATTCGAATCAGCCCTCAGGAAGGCGGTGGACCAGCGATGGGAGGGCGCCGCGGCCGAGGCGGCCGTCAGCGGCATCCTCCAATACGCGACGCGGGTGGGCGAACTCGGTGATTCGCTGGATCGCCAATCCGCACCGCTCGAGGCCGCGGGAAACGCGGCGGCCCGCTTCAAGGCCGCGATTCCCGATGTGCCCGACGGGTCGAATGGTTCCACCGCTCCCGAGGTTCGCAATGCCCAGGAGGAGCAGGCCCGCGACGATATGGTGACCTACTACATCCAGCCGTACGTGGCGACGGCCCCGGTGATTCCGACACTGCCCGCACCGACGAGCCCGATCACCGCCGGTTCGGGAACTACCGGCACCGTGCCGGGCGGTGCGGTGCCGCCGGGCGGTAACAGCAGCCACGCGATTCCGGGCGGCACTGTGACGCCGGAAAATTCAGGAGACACCGCAACACCGAAGGACTCCGGCGAATCCGCGACTCCGGGGAACTCCGAAGGCACAGGCACGCCGGGGAACCCCGGCAGTGCGGCGACGCCGGGCAATTCCGGCGGCACCGCGACGCCGGCCGACTCGGGAACGCCCGGCGGCTCCAGCGGCGGAGGAACGCCGAGTGACGCCGAAGGCACACCGACTCCGGGCGGCACCGCGGGGCCGGCCACACCGGGCGACAGCGGGGCAGGCACCCCGGCTGGACAGACCACCGGGAGCGCGCAGGCCGGGGGCGCATCCGGCGACGCGGGTACGTCGAGCGCGACTGCCGAGGCGGGCACGTCCGCGGCACAGCAGCCGCTCCCCCCGCAGGCGGTATTACCGCAGGCCGTATCACCGCCGTCGGTGTCACCTATCCCGTTGTCCGGCACGGCCTCCGGCCCCGGTTCCGTCGCGGGTGTACCGACGTACACGCCGTTCAACCCCGGGACACCGCAGTTCACGACGACAGCGCCGAGCGACGTCGCCCCCGCGCCCAGCCGATCGGACACACCCGCTTCGCACGGTCCGAACGCGACGCCGAACCCGGCAGCGCAGCCGCGCCCCGGCGTCTCGGTACCCGCGCAACCGGCCGCGCAGACCGCCACCCCCGCCACCCCGGCGACCGCACCGGGACGCCAGGGAATGCCGGGCACACAGGGATATTCGGGCCTGATGGCCGCGCGCGGCCGAGGCGAGGAGGACGGTGAGCACCGGTCGCCGAGGTATCTGCGCACCGAGGAGCACGCGACCGAACTCCTCGGCGAAGTCGAGCCGACGGTTCCGCCCGCGATCGGGGCCCAATGATGTCGCAATGGACCTTGTCCGCCGAACAGTTCGCGGCGGCCTGGTTCGGCACCGGGCTGGATCGGCTGCCGTTCCCGTTCCGATTCACCAGCCGCTTCCCCGGTTTACACGAATACCGCGCCTACCAGGAACAATTCCGCTCCGAACTGGCCCGCGACGACCACGCCCCGCTACAGCGGACGCTCAGAGTCTTGAGCCACCCTGAATGGCGTGTCGAACTATTCGGCGTCGACGACCGGCGCGATGGCGTCGAGATCCGCGGCATCGCGGGCGCCACCCGTAGCGGCGCCGGGGTTATCGCGCTCCAGAACCCCGCGGCCGACGGCGGCAAGGTGCGGCTGCGGCGATGTCGCGGCGACCAGCTCGCGGCCGAATTGATCCGAACGCTGCCCGATCCACCGCCGGGTACCGCACTCGAAAAGACCTATCTACTCGATGATCTCGGCACCGACCGACCCGACCCGTTCGGCAACGATCCGGCCCGCGCGGTTCAGGAACGCTACCGTCGCTTCTGGCGTCAGCCTTCGACCACCCGCGGCACCGTCACGGTGCTACTCGGCCCGCGCGGCGGGGACGCCTTGCGGATCGGCCGACTGCGCTGGATCGACACCGAAGACGGGCGCTACTGCGAGATACCCGCCAACCGCGCGTTGATGATCCGGCCGGCGACCAGCGCCGACATCACCCGCTACGTGAACGAGGCGATCGTCAGGGCAAGGGCCCGCATGACATAGGGCGATAAGGCCCCGCCGCCGCCCGCCGGGATCGGTCGAAGCGGATACGACAACGCCCACACGAATCCGTGCGGGCGTTGCTGGAGCGGGAACCGGATCAGCCGAGCAGACGCCAGTCCTCGAGACCCTGGTACAGCGGCACCGACTGGGCAAGTGCGGCGACCCGGCCGCGCAGCGTCTCCACGTCGGAGCCGCCGGCAAGGGCAGTGCCGATGATATCGGCGACCTCGGTGAATTCGGCATCACCGAAACCGCGAGTGGCCAGCGCGGCGGTGCCGATACGCAGACCGGAGGTGACCATCGGCGGGCGCGGGTCGAACGGAACGGCGTTGCGGTTGACCGTGATGCCGATCTCGTGCAGCAGATCCTCGCCCTGCTGACCGTCGAGCTGGGAATTACGCAGATCGACCAGCACCAGGTGCACATCGGTGCCGCCGGTCAGCACGGTGATGCCCTTACCCTCGACATCGGCGGCGCTCAGGCGTTCGGCCAGGATCTTCGCGCCGGACAGGGTGCGCTCCTGGCGATCACGGAATTCCGTGCCGGCGGCGATCTTGAACGCGACGGCCTTGGCGGCGATCGCGTGCATGAGCGGACCGCCCTGCTGCCCCGGGAAGACCGCGCTGTTCAGCTTCTTCGCGAATTCCTGCTTGGCCAGGATCAGACCCGAACGCGGACCACCGAGGGTCTTGTGCACGGTCGAGGACACCACATCGGCATAGGGCACCGGCGAGGGGTGCAGGCCCGCGGCGACCAGTCCGGCGAAATGCGCCATATCGACCCACAGGTACGCACCGACCTCGTCGGCGATCTCACGGAACGCGGCGAAATCCTGATGCCGCGGGTAGGCCGACCAGCCCGCCACGATCACCTTCGGACGCGACTCGAGGGCGATTTTGCGCACCTCGTCCATATCGACGCGGTGATCTTCCTTGCTCACCCCGTAGGAGTGCACCTCGTAGAGCTTGCCGGAGAAGTTCAGACGCATGCCGTGGGTCAGGTGACCGCCGTGCGCGAGATCCAGGCCGAGCAGTTTCTCGCCGGGGCTCATCAGCGCCATCAATACCGCGGCATTGGCCTGCGCGCCGGAGTGCGGCTGCACATTGGCGAAATCGGCGCCGAACAGTTCCTTGGCGCGGTCGCGCGCGAGGGTTTCCACGACGTCGACGTGTTCGCAGCCACCGTAGTAGCGGCGGCCGGGGTAGCCCTCCGCGTACTTGTTGGTGAGTACGCTGCCCTGCGCTTGGAGCACCGCGCGCGGCACGAAATTCTCCGAGGCGATCATTTCGAGGGTGTCGCGCTCGCGGGCGAGTTCACCTGCCATCGCGGCAGCGAGCTCCGGATCGAGCTCACCGAGAGACTGGGTATTGACAGAGGCGGTCGTCTGCGTCACTGCCTCAGTGTATTGGCCGGGAAAGGACCGGTCGGCACGGCCCCGGTGCACAGCCCGATCACACGCCGCGCGGCGAATCGAGCAGGGGCCCGAGATTGACCAGGACATCATCGAGCGGCCGGGTGGATTTCGTGGCGCGGGACTGGACGATCGCGCCCTCCAGTGCGCTGATCACGAATCCGGCGAGTGAATCGGCGCGCTCGCCCTGCAGGCCCGCGCGGGCGAGCGCGGCCGACAACAGTGCGGTCCAGTCGGCGAAGGCAGCGCCTGCCGCCGCCTGCACCCCCGGCTCGGATTCGGCGAGCGCGGCCCCGACGACCGGGCAGCCCGCGGTGTAACCGCTGGTCTCCAAGGTCGTCTTCCACCAGACGATCAGCGCCCCGAGCCATTCGTGCGGCGCACCCGTTGCGGTGACCCTGCCGATGACCGTGGACATGCGCTGGCCCGCCACTCTCGTCGCGGCCTCGACCAATTCCCCTTTTCCCGCCGGGAAGTGCTGATACAGCGAATTGCGCGAAGTCCGGCTGCGGTCGAGCAGGGCCGCGAGACCCGCGCCGTGCACACCCTGCTCCCGCACGAGTTCGATCGCACCCTCGATCAGGCGATCACGCGGCCCAGCCGTCATCTCTCCTCCAGGTGGGTGGTCCTTCCGATCAGTCCGCACGGTTGCGTGAACCGATCGGTCCATGCTGCAATTATGGCAGACGTGGACCGATCGGTTCATCGAAAGGACGGATTATGACGACCACAGAAATCGACTACTCCGCGCTGTCCGGCCTCGAGCTGCTGCGGACCGCCATGACCATGGAGAACCGTCCGCCGTTCATCGGCGACCTGCTCGGCATGGAAGTCGACGAACTCGAACACGGCCGCGTCGTCTTCGCGGTGAACACCCGTCCCGACTTCGCCAATCCGCTCGGCACGACCCACGGCGGCATCTGCGCGACCCTGCTGGATTCGGTGATGGGCTGCGCGGTGCACACCACCTTGGACGCGGGCGTCGGCTACACCACCCTGGAACTCAAGGTGAACTACATCCGCTCCGCGCCCACCGACGGACGCCGTCTCACCGCCACCGGCACCACCATCCACGTCGGCCGGACCACCGCCACCGCCGAGGCGAGTCGTCGACGAACAGGGCCGCCTGGTCGCGCACGGCACCACCACCTGTGTCATCTTCCGTTGATCCGAGGAGCGGAAAGTCCATGAGCGACACCACGACTCTGCGCAAATTCAAGCGCGAACGCTTCATCGGCCGCTATCTCGCCAACCCCGCCTTCCGCCTGCTCGACCGGATCGGCGTGCGCTCGGCGCTGCTGGCCGAACTGGAGACAACCGGCGCGAAGACCGGGCTGCCCCGGCGGGTTCCCGTCACCGTCTCGATCGATGACGAGGGCGCGTGGCTGATCTGTCAGCACGGCCAGCGCGCGGGCTGGGCCCGCAACATCACCGCCGACCCCCGGGTCCGACTGCGCCAGGGTGACATCTGGCACTCCGGTACCGCCGCATTCGTTCCGGACGACGACGTCGTCGCCCGCGCTCGCACCTTCGCGCGCGGCACCTTCAGCAGACCGGCGACGGCGTGGACCACCAAGGCTCTCGAAACGGCCCCGATTTCGGTGCGCGTCACCTTCACACCGTCCTGAACCGGATTCCGCGCCGGTGAAGGGCGTGCAGTTACCCCGCAGCACAGCAGATTACGTACTGCGTCAATGGACATCCGGCAACTGTGACAATATGTGCGATCAGATGGACGGCACTGTCCACCTGACACATCCGAGGGAAAGAATATGCTGCTCAATTTCATCGCTGCCTCGCCGATCGAAGCACTGCTGAAGGCGTTGCTCCAGTCCAGTTGCTCGCTGTCCTCCGGCGGCGCCGCGTGCGGGAACTGGTAACTTCCGACAAGCTTCTCGATCGGCCCCGTCGCGTGCGCGACGGGGCCGATCTGTTCACATCGCGCGAACAGCGCCCGGGGTGAGCGGCTCGTCGAGCAGGCGACGGAAACGGTCGGCGCGCTCGACGGGGTCCGCCGCCCGATCCAGCCAGCCGCCGAGCAGCCGATAACCCTCGACATATGTGCTGATGTAGGCGCGCCACAGCGGCGAGGACAGGAAGCGCAGCGACTGGCGGGCGCGGTCGGGTGTCAGCATGTTCCAGCGCTGCAGGAATTCCGCGACCTCGGTCTCGTCGCGTCGCCGATCGTGGAGCAGTAGCGCGGCATCCTGGCGCACGCCGAGCAGATCGGCCGACGCGGTCGCCAGCCGCTCGGCCCGGTCACCGTCGAATCGCAGACCCAGATCGGCGTAGATCTCCTGGGCCCACCGGCCCCATCCCGGCCCGACGATCGAACGCAGCGCCAGATCGGCGAGCCCCTCCGCCATCAGGCACTGCGGGGTGTTCACCAGGAACAGCGTCTGCTCGGCCTGCCCTGCCGCCACCAGACCCGCCTCCTTGCGGCAGTGCTCGGTGTGATGCCCCGGGTAGGCCTCGTGCGCGATCAGATGCGGCAGATTCGCCATGTGCTGCTTGAGATCGGAGTTGATGGCGACCTTGGAGTGGTAGTTGCCCAGGTAGTAGTTGAATCCGGACCACGGCTTGTCGCCCACCACCTCGTAGCTGACGTGCTCGTGGTCGGGCAGCGGGTAGCGGTCACGCACCAGTTCACGCAGCGCGCTGGAGAACGCGTCGACGCACGCCTGCAACCGCTCCGGCGGGATCTCGTCGGCCCGGCGATGCGCGCCCACCCGTTCGGCCAAGGGGCCGTCGCCCGGCAACACCTCGTCCATCCGCCGGTGCGCGTCCCGGTAGTCCTCGACATCTCCCGGGGCGATCTCGACGTCGAAATAGGCGCGCACCTCGTCGACGAAACCGATCGACTCACCCGCGAACTTGCGCCCGGAGCATTCCAGCGCGCGCAGATGGACGTCGAGGAATTCGGTGCGCTCGGGCGCGAGTCCCGCCTCGGGTAGTGCCGCGCGCAGGTCGGCGGCCCGGCTCGCCAGCTCACTCGGCTGCGGGGCCGGCGCGTTCTCCACCTCCCTGCGCAGCACCGGATCTCCGGTATAGGCGTCGACGAAACCTTCCTCCAGCCGATCGAAGGCCAAGCCGAGACGCAGGTACTCGGTCACCAGCGGATGCGCTTCCATGTTCGCCCACATTAGTAGGGAGAACACCGGTCATCGACTCGGTTACCGGCGAGTAGCAAGACCCCGAGTGCCACACATTGTTGATGCAGAGGACAATTCGGCCATGCGGCGAGAGCTGGACCGAATCTCACAGCGTCCACACGTGATGTGTAGGTGTTTGCGGAAATGGAGCGTCGGGTAAGTGGCACGAATGAGCGAGCCGAGCCCCTATGTGGAATTCGACAGGAAGCAGTGGCGAACGCTGCGCAAATCGACTCCACTGGTGCTCACCGAGGAAGAACTGATCGGCCTGCGCGGCCTCGGCGAACAGATAGATCTCGAAGAGGTCGCCGAGGTCTATCTTCCGCTCGCTCGACTCATCCACTTGCAGGTGGCGGCACGTCAGCGCCTGTTCGCGGCGACCGCGACCTTCCTCGGGGAAAAACATCCGGACAAGCAGGTGCCGTTCGTGATCGGCGTCGCGGGCAGCGTCGCGGTCGGAAAGTCGACGACCGCGCGCGTACTCCAGGCATTGCTGGCCCGATGGAATCATCATCCGCGTGTGGATTTGGTCACAACCGATGGATTTCTTTATTCCACCGCGGAACTGACCCGGCGCGGGATTATGCACCGCAAGGGTTTCCCGGAAAGCTACGACCGCCGTAAACTGCTGCGTTTCGTCACCGAAGTGAAATCCGGCGCCGCCGAAGTGTGTGCACCGGTGTATTCACATATCTCCTACGACATCGTGCCGGACCAACTCCACTGCGTACGCCAGCCCGACATCCTGATCGTCGAAGGTCTCAATGTGCTGCAAACCGGCCCGCGCCTGATGGTTTCGGATCTTTTCGACTTCTCGATCTACGTCGACGCCCGCATCGAGGATATCGAAAAGTGGTATGTGCAAAGGTTTCTCGCCCTACGCGCGACCGCCTTCGCAGCCCCCGAGGCCCACTTCCACCACTACGCCGGCTTCAACGACGAGCAGGCCACCGGGGCGGCCCAGGAGATCTGGCACTCCACCAACCGCCCCAACCTCGTCGAGAACATCCTGCCCACCCGTCCCCGCGCCACCCTGGTGCTGCGCAAGGACGCCGACCACACCATCAACCGGTTGCGCCTGCGCAAGCTGTAGTCGCGGTGCGCGAAACCCCCTGTCTCACACCCCGAATCGACGATGACGCGCGGCATAGTCGCGCAGCGCGCGCAAGAAGTCGACGCGGCGGAACTCCGGCCAATACGCCTCGGTGAACCAGATCTCGGAATAGGCGCTCTGCCACAGCAGGAAACCGGAGAGGCGCTGTTCGCCGGACGTGCGGATGACGAGGTCGGGATCGGGCTGACCCGAGGTGTAGAGATGCTGGCCGATGGCGTTCACGGTGATCGACTGCACCAGATCCTCGCCGGTCTCCCCCGCCGCGATCTCCTGACGCATCAGTTTGCGGACCGCGTCGGTGATCTCCTGACGGCCGCCATAGCCCACGGCGACGTTCACGTGCACCCCGTCACGTCCTTCGGTGCGCTCGGCGGCGGTGCGCAGCCGCTTGGCGATCAGCTCGGGGAATCCGTCGAGCGTGCCGACGATCCGCACGCTCCAGTTCTGCTCGGGCGCGGACAGCTCCTCGACCACATCGGTGATGACCTCGAAGAGGGTTTCCAGTTCTTCCGGGTCGCGTTGCAGATTCTCGGTCGAGAGCAGGTAGACGGTGACCATCTCGATACCCTCGTCGGCGCACCAGCCGACCAGCTCGGCGATTTTCAGCGCGCCTACCCGATGGCCGTGACTCACATCGGTGAATCCGTTTTCGCGGGCCCAGCGGCGATTTCCATCACACATCACCGCGACGTGGCGGGGGTGCTGTTTGCCGGCCAGCTGCTTGGACAGCCGCGCCTCGTAGATGCGGTAGGGCAGACCACGCACCTGACTCGGAAGCTCCACGGCGTCCAACAGTACGCCCCACGAGCACAATCCAAGCATCGACCGCGTTTACTCGGCCCGGTGGCGCGAGACCCGTAACCTACGATACCGTAGGTTACTCACCGGTCAGCCAGGAGGTAGCTCGTGTCCGAATCAGTCGGTGCCGCCGAGGTGACGTCGGGTGGAGCGCACCAGGACGAGGCGCACCAGGACGAAGGGCTAATCGACGTACTGGTCAAACCGCGGATGCGGGGCTGGATACACACCTGGGCCGTCGGCATCGCCGCCGTCGCGGTCATCGTGCTCGTATCGAAGGCCGCGACCGTTTCGGCGACCGCGGGCTGGTCAACCCTGGTCTACGGCTTCACCGTGTGCGGGCTCTTCGGGATCAGCGCGATCTACCATCGGGTGACCTGGCAGTCGCTCGCCACTCGCATCAGGATGAAGCGCGCCGACCACTCGATGATCTTCCTGTTCATCGCGGGCAGCTACACCCCGTTCGCCCTGCTCGGCCTGCCGGGACGCACCGGGCAGACGCTGCTCATGGTGGTCTGGGCAGGCGCGCTCGCGGGCGTCGCGCTGAAACTGCTCTGGCCGACCGCGCCGCGCTGGGTCGGGGTTCCGCTCTACCTGCTGCTCGGCTGGGCGGTGGTGCCGGTGGCCGGGCAACTGAACGATCAGGTCGGCATCGCCCCGCTGATCCTGCTGCTCGTGGGCGGACTCGTCTACAGCGCGGGCGCGATCCTCTACGCGACCAAATGGCCGAATCCATGGCCGGCGGTATTCGGTCACCACGAGTTCTTCCACGCCGCGACGGTGCTGGCCGCCCTGTGCCACTACATCGCGATCTGGCTGGTGGTACTGCGCTGAACCGGACGCACGGCGGCTCGGCGAAAACCGCGATGCCGTCGTGCGTGCCCCGCCGACCGCAATACAGTCGGAATCGTGACAACGCACCGCCCGGACAGCGGCTATCGGATCGTCGGGAATCCACCTGAGTCTCCCGCGCGGGTTCTATGCTGCTCGTTCGTGTCGTTCGTCGCCCGCTTCGCTCATCCGGTGACGCCACATGACGCGCGGGACCGGACGTCGCCCGGAGGGGATGTGCGCCCGTCGTGATCGCCAAGTTCGTCGTCTGGGCGCTGAAGGCCCGCTGGGGTCTGGCGGTGGTGGTCATCACGGCCAATCTCAGCGGTCTCGCTGTCATCGTCACCGAGTTGTGGCTCAGTGGCTTCCTCGGCAGGCTCGGCGAGGACTGGATGCGCACCATGATCCTGGTCGGGATCTACCCGACCGTCGGATTCCTCGTCGGCGTCGGGCTCGCCGTGCGCGACCGGGCCGTCTACTTCGGATGGCTCGACGCCGGGCGTAAGCCGACACCGGACGAGGCGCGCAGCCTGTTGCGCCTGCCCATCGCCATCACCACCCGGGCACTCGCGCTGTGGATTCCCGGCGTGATCATCGCGGCGTCGATGTTCACGCATCTGACCGAGAACAACGACAGGGGCGTCACCGCGTCGCTGTTCGTCCTCGGCGCCTTCCAATCGGCCGCGGTGACCTTCCTCATCGTCGACCGCCTGATCCGGCCGACCATTCCGGTGGTGGCCGGGGTGCTCGGCGCGACCATGCACTGGAGTTCGTCGGTGCTGATCCGGGTGGTCGTCACCTGGGCGGTGTCGGGGGCGATGCCGCTGCTCATGCTGATCGTCGTACTCGCCGACCCGGTCTCGGGCGCGCCGAATCGCATTCGCACCGCCATCTATCTCGCCGCGGTCGGGATCGGCGTCGGGGCGCTCGCCACGACCTTCCTCGCCATCTCGGTGGCCGCGCCGCTGCGCGCGCTGCGTATGGCGCTGGATCGGATCACCAGGGGGGAATCCGAGGTGCGGGTCTCGATCGGCAGCACCAGCGAAATCGGGAGACTCGAACATTCGGTCAACGAACTGTCGGCCAACCTGCGCGAACGCGAACGCATGCGAGAGGTCTTCGGCCGCCACGTGGGCGACGAGGTCGCCGAACGCGCGCTTACCCGCGGGGTGGATCTCACCGGCGATGTCCGGGTGGTGTCCGCCCTGTTCGTCGACGTCACCGGCTCGGTAGCGCTCTCGACCGGATTGTCGCCGCAGGAATTCGTCGCCAAACTGAATCGGCTGCTCGCCATCGTGGTGGCGGCCACCGAGGAGAACAACGGTCTGGTCAACAAATTCGAGGGCGACGCCGCGCTGTGCATCTTCGGGGCACCGATCGCCCTGCGCGACAACGCGACCCCGGCCCTGCGCGCGGCCCGCCGAATCCGCGACGAGGTGATCGCCAGCGGCGAACTCGATATCGGGATCGGCGTCGCGCGCGGGCGGGTCTTCGCCGGTGACGTCGGCACCGATACCCGCCTGGAGTTCACGGTCATCGGCGACGCCGTGAACGAAGCCGCGCGGCTCACCGCCGAGGCCAAGGAAGTCCCGAGGCGAATCCTGGTGAGCAGCACGATCATCGAGGCGACCGCGGCGCACGAACGCGCCAAATGGTCCCTCTACGGCCACATTCAACTGCGCGGCCGCCCCGAACCGACGGCCTGCTGGACCGATATCGATCCCTCCGGCATCGCGCCGGCCCCTCGGCTGTCGGAACCGGATGTCGACGCCGTCCCCGAGACATCGAGTCCGACGATCGAGTCGCACTCCGCGGCCCCCGACCCCACCCCCGCCGACCGCTGACGCGCCATGCCCGCTCAGCGTGCGAGCGAGGCGCGCAACTCGGCGGCCGTGGTCACCGGGAGGTCGCAGACCGTACCTCGGCACACATAGGCGGCGGGAGCACCCCCGACAGCGGGACGTTCGGCCAGCAGCGGCACGGTGTCGGGCAGCGCGGCGATCACCACGGTTCCACCGGGCGCGGCGACGCGAGCGACCGTGACGAGATCCCTTGCGGCAGAGATATTCCCGTCGGATTCGGGGATCGCGATGGCGACCTGCAGCGGTCCGCGGACGGCGGCCTCGGCAACGGTGAGCCACTGGCCCGCCGAGCGGGGCGCGCGGGCCAGGACGACCGCCCCGCGCCGCAAGGTCAGGTCGGCCAGCTCGCGATAGCGCACCGATTCGGCGGGACCGCTCAGCGCGGCGGCGGTGAGCAGGGCCTCGGCCAGCACGGAAGCGCCCGCCGGGGTGGCGCCGTCGATCGGATCGCGCGGGCGGGTGACGAGGGTTTCGGCGTCATCGGCGGTGTCGTACCAACTGCCGGGCGCATCGGGGTCGGCGAAATGGTCGATCACCGTATCGAGCAGGCGTTGGGCGTGGTCGAGCCAATCGGGCGCACCGGTGACCTGATGCAGCGCCAGCAGTGCGACCGACAGCCAGGCGTAATCCTCGAGGATGCCGGGGGCCGCGCCGACCGCGCCGCCGAGCGAGGCACGGCGCACCCGTCCGTCCACCACGTGCCCGTCCAGCAGGAAACGGGCACAGCGCAGCGCGGCGTCGACCCAATCCTGTTTACCGAGAGCAGATCCCGCCTCGACGAGGGCGGTGATCGCCATGCCGTTCCAGGCGGTCACCACCTTGTCGTCGCGGTCGGGCTGGGGCCTGCCGTCGCGCGCTGTGCGCAGTACGGCCCGGACCCGCTCGAGGCGATCGAGATCCTCGGGATCGGTGTACCTGGTGAGCACCGAGGTGCCCTGTTCGAAATTGCCCGCCGTGCTCACACCGAAAACCTCTGCGGCCCAGGCCCCGTCGAGGGGACCGAGTTCGCCGACGAGTTCCGATGGCGTCCACACGTAGGTCGCGCCCTCGACACCGGGGCCACCCGGTTCGAGGCGGGTGTCGGCGTCGAGCGCGGAGGCGAAGCCGCCCTCGGCGGTGCCGAGATCATCCAGCAGGAAACGCACCGTCTCCTCGGTGATCCGCCGCGACAGCGGTGACCTCGCGCGGCGCGCCAGATGCGCGTACGCGCGCAGCAATTGGGCGTTGTCGTAGAGCATCTTCTCGAAATGCGGCACAACCCACGCCGGATCGACCGAGTAGCGCGCGAAGCCGCCGCGCAACTGGTCGTAGATACCGCCGCGTGCCATCGCTTCGGCGGTGCGATCCACCGCCGCGAACACCGCGGGATCATCGGTGCGCTCCGCACTGCGCAGCAGACCTTCCAGCAGCGCCGAGGGCGGAAACTTGGGAGCGCCACCGAAACCCGCGTACTCGGGGTCTTCGTCGGCGAGGACCGCGCGCACCGCGTGATCGAGCAGTTCGGCGGTGACGGTGAATTCGGCGTCGGGCAGCCCGGCGGCCTGACCCCGCAGCGCCTCCGTCACCTGCTCCGACGCCTTGTACACGTCCTCGCGCCGGTTCTGCCAGGTATCGGTGACCGCGGTGAGCAGTTGGGTGAACGACGGCATTCCGCCGCGCGGCAGTTTCGGGTAGTAGGTTCCGCAGTAGAAGGGCGCGCCGTCGGCGGTGAGGAAACAGGTCATGGGCCAGCCGCCCTGGCCGGTCATGGCGACGGTGGCATTCATGTAGACCGAATCCAGATCGGGACGCTCCTCGCGATCGACCTTGACGCAGACGTAGTTGTCGTTCATCAGCGCGGCCGTGGCCTCGTCCTCGAACGACTCGTGCGCCATGACATGGCACCAGTGGCACGAGGCGTACCCGATGGACAGCAGGATCGGCACGTCACGATCCGTCGCCTCCGCCAAGGCCGCGGCATCCCACTCACGCCAGTCGACGGGGTTGTGAGCGTGCTGGCGCAGATAAGGCGAAGTCGCACTGACCAATCTGTTCACCTAGCCAGCCTCCCACACCCGGGGAGCACATAACGCGATCCACACACAACCCGACGATGGCCGCTGGCACCTACGCCATACCCCGCCTGTTCGACTTCGGGCGGTCAGCAGTCCCTGGCAGATCCGGGACTGAAGTAACGGCAATTCTGGGATTTCTGCATCGCGGATAGAGGTCGAAGCATCAGGCGCTGTGACCGACCGCGACTTCGAAGGACTCCGGATGCTCCCCGTCGAACTGGGTAGTGCCTTCGTCGGCGGCGCAGTCGTCAACCTCGGCCAGAAGTCATCCACCTACGAAGACACGTTGCACGCCCTGCCCCTCGATCGACTGTGGACACCTCTCGACCGAACAGGCGCACCACACGCCAGTCCCCCGAGCAGGAGCCACGCCGCCGGTCCGAAACGCCACCGGGTCCGAAACGCCGCCGGTCCGAAACGCCGTAGCCGCCGCTCGCCTCGACTCTCCGGTGATGGGAGGGTGCAGGCTCGACGACGTCCCGAAACAGGAAGGTACCGCCATGAAGCTCGACCTGGCCAAGAGCGATAAGCACTACTACACCGCGCCGACCGATCCGGTGCTGCGCACCTTCGACAACTTCGGCTACGCGACGGTGACCGGTGCGGGCGCGCCGATGGGGCCGGAATACACCGATGCCGTCGCGGCCCTGTACCGGGCGGCCTACGGGGCCAAGAAACTCGCCAAGGCCGCCGACCAGGATTTCGTGGTGCCCAAATTGGAGGGCCTGTGGTGGGTCGATTCCGACGCGCCGCCGCTGTCGGTGCCGCGTGAGCAGTGGCGGTGGAAAATGATGATCCGGCTCCCCGAATTCGTCACCGAGGAGATGGTCACAGGAGTGACCTACGAACGGTTCGGCGAGGGTGCGGCGGTTCAGGTACTGCATGTCGGCCCATACGCGACCGAACCGGAGACGCTGGCGCGGATGGACGCCTTCATGCACGCGCAGGGGCTCGTCATGAACGGACTTCACCACGAGATCTACCTCTCGGATCCGCGGAGGGCCGCGGCCGAGACCATGAAAACCATCCTGCGTCACCCGGTCCGGCCGGTCACGGCCTGACGGTACCCAGTACCGACGCTGTTACGCGGTGCGGCCGAGGTAGGCCAGCAGCCTGCGGTGCGCGGGCGCGTGCTGCGCTACCGCGACCTCAGGACCGAACATGCCCGGTTTGCGAAACACCTCGACCCCGCCCGCCTCGAACATGGCATCGAGCAATTCCGCGCTGAGCGCGTCATCGGCGAGATCCGGGCGGTCGAGCGCGATCGCGATATCGAGGCCGTGCACCACCACCTCGGTGAGGTGAACGAGCGCGGCCTGCGACGCGGGCGACGGCCCGATCGGGAGATTCACGGTGGACGCAGGCACATCGGGGCGACGCCATGCGGCACGGTCGATTTCGGCCGCCGCCGCGTAAGCCGCTTGCGGATCCGCGCCGAGCCAATCGTCATAGGCGCCGACCGGATCGGTTCCGCTCAGTTCGGCCGCGAACAGTCGCATCCCACCCACCGTGTGGTTGAGCACGGCACGCACATCCCACTTCGAACACGGTGTGGCAGCCGACAACCGGGCGTCATCGATCGCGTCGACGATCTTGCCGGTCATATCGAGGGCGCGGTCGATCCGGCCGATCACAGTCTGCATAGGCTTCCTTCGCTAAGCGGGACACTGCATTGTTAGCACGGCGGTATGACAACCATCGGCCTACGTTACCGCCGAGTACCCCTCGTGGTCCGCGCCGAAAACGTCACGGCGGATCGGGATGCGCCACTCCCACCTCGGCGAAGGCGCCGCGGCGCGAATATCGTTCGGGCCGTTTCGTTGTCGATCGGCCCGACCCAGTCAGTTCGGTCGTGCGCGCGCACCCGGACCGTCGGCGTGGTCGTCGGATTCATGCTCGGCGCGCAGGGCGATCCCGGGCTCGGTGCCCTCGTCCGCCTCTTGATCCGGCTCCGGGTGTTCGGGTTCGAACGTGGGCGGCAGATTCTTCAGATGCCTGTTCATCGAACGCACGAGCAGCACGGTGCCGACGAGCAGGATGAGGACGATGACGAGGCCGAGCGGTGAGGCCTTGCCGAATTCCGGCCCCGTCGGCGTACCGGGGGTTTGAGCGAGAAGCATGAGCATCACCGGTCCGCGTCCTCGATTCCCGCGAACAGATCCTGCTCGGGCAGTGCGGTGCTGACCCGGGTCTTGGCCAGTTCGAATTCCTCGGTCGGCCACAGCCGCTGTTGGAGTTCGACCGGGATCGCGAAGAACGCGCCGTTCGGATCGATCTGGGTGGCGTGCGCGCGCAGTGCGTCGTCACGCTGGGGGAAGTATTTGCCGCATTCGATCTGGGTGGTGACCCGGACCATCTTGTCGGCGCGCCCGACCGCGTACTGCCGTACCCGCTCCAGCCATTCCTGCAGCGGGAACGGCTCGCCCATCCGCTCGTACTCGGCGGCGAACGTCTCCATCCGCTTCAGGCTGAATCCGTGGTCGTAGTAGAGCTTGAGCGGTGTCCACGGCGCACCGGCGTCCGGGAACCGCTCCGGGTCGCCCGCCGCCTCGAAGGCCGCCACCGACACCTCATGGCATCGGATGTGATCGGGATGCGGGTATCCGCCGTTCTCGTCGTAGGTGGTGATGACGTGCGGCTGGAACTCGCGGATGACGCGCACCAGCGCCTCGGTCGACTCCTCCAGCGGAACCAGCGCGAAACAGCCATCGGGCAGCGGCGGCAGCGGATCGCCCTCCGGCAGACCCGAGTCGACGAAACCGAGCCAGGTCTGGCGCACGCCGAGCGCGCGAGCGGCGGCGGCCATCTCCTCGCGCCTGATCTCCTGGATACGGTCCAGCACCCCGGGGGTATCCATGGCCGGGTTGAGGATGCTGCCACGTTCGCCGCCGGTCAACGTCACGACGAGGACTTCGTGTCCTTCGTCGGCATAACGGGCGGCGGTTGCGGCACCCTTGCTGGATTCGTCGTCTGGGTGGGCATGCACCGCCATGAGGCGAAGGCCACTCACGTCTCGTTCACCGTCGCTCTCGGTCGCGGGTGTCGGGTCTTCATTCCCTATAGTTTCATTCGACCTACTTTTGTTCCGACGTACCCCCCGGGAGTGAGAAGTCCATGAACGAGCCCGAGCCCGAAACCACCGGCGGCACGTCCGCCGAGGGCGCGGCGGCGGCTCGTCGGGCCGACCGCTACGGCACCACCGGACGCCGCGACGCGCCTTGGACGGGCGGGCGGTGGATCGCACCGCTGCTCGGCGCGATCGTACTGGTAGCGGGCCTGGGAGTCGCCTATATCGCGTTCCAGAAGTACGGTCCGGACGATATCGACGCCGAACAGCTCGGCTACACCGTCGTCGACGATTCCACCCTGTCGATCCGGATGAAGGTCACCCGTGCCGATCCGGGGCTGCCCGTTGTCTGTTTCGTCCGCGCGATGGATCGCGACGGCGCGGAGGTCGGCCGCCGCGAGGTGCTGATCACACCGTCGGAGAGCGGGACGGTCGAATTGACCACGACGGTCAGATCCTCGGCCCGGCCATCGGCAGGCAACATCTACGGGTGCAGCGATCGGGTGCCCGAATATCTATGGGCGCGATGATCGAAAACCCGCACCGGGGCCCGGCTCGCGAATTATCGGCGTGTTGCCGACAAAATTAACTCCGACCTGCATGTTTGTGATTCATGCTAAAATGGCGTGATACACGGTTCCGGGGCTCGGAGCCGTGTTTGCTGCATTGGCGGCCAGCGCTGTGAGTTTCGGGTTATCGGGTTTGCCCGCAACCTCACCTGTAGGGGTTCGATGAACTTCCCAGGATTGCTCTAGCCGTCGGCTGGTGCATGCCCTCCTCCGGGTGGGTATCGCACCGGTATCAGGGAATCCCGGTACGCCGGGAACAACTACTAGGGAGTGATCGAGATGACCGAGACGCAAGTGACCTGGCTGACCCCGGAGTCGCACGACAGGCTCAAGGGCGAACTCGACGCGCTCATTGCCAACCGTCCCGTCATCGCTGCCGAGATCAACGAACGCCGGGAAGAGGGCGACCTCAAGGAGAACGGTGGCTACCACGCCGCGCGTGAGGAGCAGGGCCAGCAGGAGGCGCGTATCCGCCAGCTGCAGGAACTGCTGAACAACGCGAAGGTCGGCGTCGCGCCCACCAAGGCCGGCGTCGCACTCCCGGGTTCGGTTGTGAAGGTCTACTACGACGGCGACGAGTCCGATACCGAGACATTCCTCATCGCGACCCGCGAGGAGGGCCTGAACGACTCCAAACTCGAGACGTACTCGCCGAACTCCCCGCTCGGCGGCGCGCTGATCGATGCCAAGGTCGGCGATACCCGCGAATACACGCTGCCCAACGGCAAGACGATGAAGGTCACGCTGATCAGCGCGGAGCCCTACCACAGCTGATCCCTGCGCTTCGAAACCCGAAAGAGCGGCCGCGCCCGGATGCCGGGAGCGGCCGTTCCTTTGTGGTCAGCCCGCGAGCGCCTGTTCGACATCGGTGAGCAGATCGCCGGCATCCTCGATGCCGACGGACAGTCGCACCAGATCCGCCGGCACTTCCAGCTCCGACCCCTCGGTCGAGGCGTGGGTCATCGCGGCGGGATGCTCGATGAGCGATTCCACGCCGCCGAGGGATTCGGCGAGCGTGAAGATCTTGGTGCGCGAGCAGAATTCGTGCGCGGCCGCGCGACCACCGTGCAGCCGCACCGAAATCATGCCGCCGAAGCGGCGCATCTGCTTGTCGGCGACGATATGGCCGGGATGCTCCGGCAGACCCGGGTAGATGACCTGGGAGATCGCCGGATGCCGCGTCAGGAAATCGGCAAGGGTCTCGGCATTGTCGCAATGCCGTTCCATCCGCAGCGCCAGCGTCTTGGTGCCGCGGATGGTGAGGAAGGCGTCGAACGGGCCGGGGACAGCGCCCGCGCCGTTCTGCAGGAAGGCGAAGGCCGCGTCGAGTTCCGGATCATTGGTGATCAGCGCACCACCGACGACATCGGAATGCCCGCCGAGATATTTGGTGGTCGAGTGGGTGACGATATCCGCGCCGAGTAGCAGCGGCTGTTGCAGGTAGGGCGTCGCGAAGGTGTTGTCCACCACCAGTTTCGCGCCCGCGGCGTGGGCCACGTCGGCGAGCGCCGGGATATCGCCGATGCTGAGCAACGGGTTGGTCGGAGTCTCGATCCAGACCAGCTTGGTATTCGGGCGGATCGCGGCGCGCATCTCGTCGACATTGAAGACGTGCGCGGGCGAATGCTCGATCCCCCACTGACTGAAGACCTTGTCGATCAGGCGGAAGGTGCCGCCGTAGGCGTCGTCCGGGATGACGATGTGATCTCCCGGCCGCAGCGTGGCGCGCAGCGCACAGTCGGTGGCGGCCATCCCCGAAGCGAACGCGCGCCCGTAGGCGCCCGATTCGAGGGCGGCGAGATTCGCCTCGAGGGCGGTGCGCGTCGGATTGCCGGTACGGCCGTATTCGAAACCGCCGCGCAATCCGCCCACCCCGTCCTGGGCGAACGTCGAACTCGCGTAAATGGGCACATTCACCGCACCGGTCTGTGAATCTGGATCGAATCCGGCGTGCACTGCCCGTGTGGAGAATCCCAGCTCGGTCATGCCCCCAGCGTAAAGGCAGGCATTCTCGGGCAACCGCCCGCCCAGCGGTACGGCCCGCACCGAATATGCACGTCTACGCCTGTTTGTGACGCCGGTCTCGGCGCGGCCATCCGCCTATTCGGTTCGAAGGAGCAGTTCGATAGCCGGGTATCGCTCGCAGGTCATGCGCGCGATCTACCCGACCCCGCCGGCGACCCACGCCGGACGCTGAGGAATCACATTCCACTTCAACGCCTTTCACCCGGATCGTCGTAGTAGTACTCGTCGTCTTTGGTATATCCCCCCGGCCCGTACCCGCCCTGCGTCGACTCGTGCGCCCACTGTTGCTGGGGGCGCGTGGCCCGGTGATCCATCCACAACTGCTCATGGGCGGCGTCCTCCCTGCCGCGCTGATACGCCCGCGCGTGCCCCTTGACCGCGGGCATCTCGTCCTCCAGCCCGCTCAGCCAGCCCTCCCAGCGGCGCTGCATGGGGCGGATCAGGCCGCCGCCGACGCCGACCACGATGACGCCACCGACGGTGGCGAGCACCGTGACGAGTATCGGCATCGTGACCGAGGTGGCGACGCCGATCTGGTCGAGTGCGGCGACGACGCCGATACCCCAGATGAAGACCGCCGCGATCCTGCCGATCATCGGCCCGTAGGACAGGCCGCCCAGCACACTGGTGACCATATCGCGCATACCGTGCGCGATCGCGCCCGCGACGACCACGATGACGATCGCCGCCGCGGCTTTCGGCAACCACGCGACAATTCCGTTGATCATCGCGCCGACCGGATTCGGACCGAATATCCCGAATCCGAGTTGGAGCGCGATCAACAGAATCGCGAAATAGGCGAGCTTCGCCAGCAGATCCGAGGCGTCGTAACGGCTGCGCGCCAACATATCGCCGATACCGCCGCTCTCGACCAGTCGGTCGAATCCGATCCGGTCGAGCACTCGGCCGATTATCGCCGCGAGGAACCGGGCGGTGATCCAGCCGACGAGCAGGATCAGCAGGAATCCCGCCAATTTGGGAACGAATGTCGCGACCGAACTCCACGCGTCCGAAAGTCCCTGCTGGAAATCGATAGCCAAACCGGAGGTACGCACGGCTCTTCCCTTCGCTATCCGATGAGGCCAGGGCAGTTGCCGTGGCTACTTCCGAGCCGGTTATACCCCGTACTGATCGGCGCGATGCCTATTTGCGCACAATTTGCTGGCGCGTCGCGAATTCGCCTACGGTCGGTTCGGACGCCGCGCGGCACATCCCGTCACCCGCCCACGCCGACCCCCGCGCTGACCGGGGTCAGCCGTGGAATAGGCGCGGGCGGATCAGTGTCCGATGGATCAGTGTCCGATGGATCAGTGTCCGATGGAACCGGTGCTGAGGAATCCGAGCAAGTCATGGCGGGTGATGACGCCGACGGGTTTGCCGTCCTCGACCACCATCAGCGCATCGGTATCCGAGAGCGCCTTGGTGGCGGCGGAGATGGGTTCACCCGACCCGATCAGCGGGAACGACGGGCTCATGTGCTGGGCCACCGAATCCGTCAGATGCGCGCGGCCCTCGAATACCGCCGACAGCAGATCCCGTTCGGTGACACTTCCCGCGACCTCGCCCGCCATCACCGGCGGTTCGGCGCCGACCACGGGCATCTGCGAGACGCCGTACTCGCGCAGGATCTCGATCGCGTCGCGCAGAGTCTCCGACGGATGGGTGTGCACCAGGTCCGGCAGCGCACCCGACTTTCCACGCAGGACATCGCCGACAAGCGGTTCGGTGATACTGCCGTCGAGCCTGGTGCGCAGGAATCCGTAGGAACTCATCCACTCGTCGTTGAAGATCTTCGACAGGTAGCCGCGTCCACCGTCCGGCAGCAGCACGACCACGAGGGCGTCGGGATCGCGGCGGGCCACCTCGATGGCCGCCACCACCGCCATACCGCAGGAGCCGCCGACCAGCAGTCCCTCCTCGCGGGCCAGCCGTCGCGTCATATCGAAGGAGTCGGCGTCGGAGACCGCGATGATCTCGTCGGGGATGGCCGGATCGTAGGCCGATGGCCAGAAATCCTCGCCGACCCCTTCGACCAGGTAGGGCCTGCCGGTGCCGCCGGAATACACCGACCCCTCCGGGTCGGCGCCGATGATCTTCACCGTGCCGCCGGACACCTCTTTGAGGTAGCGCCCGGTGCCGGTGATGGTGCCGCCGGTGCCGACACCGGCGACGAAGTGGGTGACCTTACCGTCGGTATCGCGCCAGATCTCCGGGCCGGTGGTTTCGTAGTGACTGTCCGGGCCGCCGGGATTGGAGTACTGGTCGGGCTTCCACGCGCCGTCGATCTCGCGCACGAGGCGATCGGAAACGCTGTAGTAGCTGTCCGGGTGGTCCGGCGGCACGGCGGTCGGGCAGACCACGACCTCCGCGCCGTAGGCGCGCAGCACATTGCGCTTGTCCTCGGAGACCTTGTCAGGGCAGACGAAGACGCAGTTGTATCCCCGCTGCTGCGCGACCAGCGCCAGCCCGACGCCGGTATTGCCCGAGGTCGGCTCGACTATGGTGCCGCCGGGGCCGAGGTCCCCCGACTTCTCGGCCGCCTCGATCATCTTGACCGCGATCCGGTCCTTGGAACTGCCGCCCGGATTGAGGTATTCGATCTTGGCCGCCACCAACCCGGCATTCGGTCCGACGACAGAGTTCAACCGGACCAGCGGCGTGTTGCCGATGAGGTCCACGACGTGATCCGCGATGCGCATAGCTCCATCGTTGCAGAAGTCCACACGGCGTTCGCATCGACGGCCCCCGTACCCGGGTCGCGAGCGCCGTCGCGCCCCGCCGCGTGCAGGCCGTGGCGCGCGCACTGTGAATTCCGGCACGCCGTGGCGACATCGGTGCGGGGCGAGTCGCGCCGCGACGCGGGTGCCGGGCTTAGGATCGGGAAATATGAGGCAGCCCAACATCGTCCGAGCCGCCACGGTACTGGCGGGCGCGGCCGCGGCCGTTGTCGTCGGATCCGGCGCGCAGGCAGGCGCGGCCACCGTGCAATTCCCCCTCGTGCCGACGCTCGCGCACGGCGGTCTGTGCTGGACGAGCATCGAGACCTGGGCCGATACCAGCACGGAATGGCCGGGGCGGGCCATTCTCAACGTGCGGGCCACCCCGGTCGCCGGACTCGGACCCGGCCGGTATCCGCTGGCCCCGCTGTGCGAAGTGCGCACCGTGGTGGCGTGGCGCAATCTCACCACCGGGGCCACCGGCTCCTACGAGAACAATGTGGTGACCGGCATCTACGGCAGCATCCTGTACGCGCTGTTCCAGGACACCGGCCCCGGCCGCGTCGAAGTCACGGTCAGCACCGATACCGCGAACATTCCGGCCAAGGGCACCTTCGACGTTCCCGGCTGAGGCCACCGCCACCGCAGCCCGAGCCACTACTATTCGAAGTCGTGGCACCTCGGATGAACCGGCGGACCGCCGCGGTGACAGGGATGGCTACCGTGCTGGCCGGATCCGGCGCGGGCACCGCGTCGTGGGCCGCGTATCGACTTCTCATGGCACAGGCCGGTGTCGCGCGCGGCGTCATCGGGCGCGACACCGCCAAACCGCCGGAGGCGGACGGCATCTACACGCCCGGATGCGCGACGCCCGAGCCCTGGCGACCGGGTAAGCCGGTCGACGTGCATCTGATGGTTTTCGGCGATTCCACCGCGGCCGGGGTGGGCTGCACGACCTGCGAAGAGGTGCCGGGCGTGCGCGTGGCGCGCGGGTTGGCCGAGACGACGGGCATGCGCATCAGGCTCAGCACCAAGGCGATCTCCGGCGCGACGTCCAAAGGACTCGCAGGCCAGGTCGACGCGATGTTCGTCGCGGGCCCGCCGCCGGACGCCGCGGTGATCTTCATCGGCGCGAACGACATCACCAAGAAGCATTCGATCTCGGCCTCGGCGCGGCGGCTCGGCGCGGCGGCGGCCCGCCTGCACGACGCGGGCGCCGTCGTCGTGGTCGGCACCTGCCCGGACCTGGGCGCCGTCACCGCCATTCCGCAGCCGTTGCGCACCATCGTGCACAACTGGAGCGTGCGACTGGCCAAGGCGCAATTCGCCGTCACCCTCGCCGCGGGGGCGCATCCGGTGCCGATGGGCGATCTCGGGCCGCAATTCCTCACCTCGCCGGACCGACTCTTCGCCGCGGACGGCTTCCATCCCTCCGCCGACGGCTACGAATTGGCCGCGGCGCATATCCTGCCGGTCCTGGTGACGGCACTCGCACAGCGGCGAGCGGAGTCGCCGCAGGCCCGTTCGGCCGAACGACGCGGCGTCACCGCTCGGCTGCGCGGACTCGTCGAATCGCCGGGGTGGCGGCTGCGCCGCTCGACGGATTCGGTACACATAGAGGTGCCAGTACAAAACTGAGCAGAGAGTACAAAGGAGCCCTCATGCCTGAGGCAGTTATCGTTTCGACCGCTCGCTCCCCTATCGGCCGAGCCATGAAGGGTTCGCTGGTCGATATGCGGCCCGATGATCTCACCGTCCAGATCGTGCGCGCGGCGCTCGACAAGGTTCCTGCGCTCGACCCGACCCAGATCGATGACCTGCTCCTCGGCTGCGGTTCGCCCGCGGGCGAGCAGGGCTTCGGCATCGCTCGCAACGTCGCTGTCCAGCTGGGCTACGACACCCTGCCGGGCACGACCGTGCAGCGCTACTGTGCGTCGTCGCTACAGACCACGCGAATGGCGTTCCACGCGATCAAGGCTGGCGAGGGCCACATCTTCATCTCCGCCGGTGTGGAGACCGTCTCGCGCTACAAGAACGGTTCCGCCGACAGCTGGCCGAACACCAAGAACCCCGTCTTCGCCGACGCCGAGGCCAGGACCGCCGAAACCGCCAAGGGCGGCAAGGGCATCTGGCACGACCCGCGCGAAGACGGCCTGCTCCCCGACCCCTACATCGCCATGGGCCAGACCGCGGAGAATGTCGCGAGCTTCACCGGCATCACCCGCGAGGACCAGGACCGCTGGGGCGTGCGTTCGCAGAACCGCGCCGAGGCGGCCATCGAGGCGGGCTTCTTCGAGCGTGAGATCACCCCGGTCACCCTGCCGGACGGCACCGTGGTCTCCACCGACGACGGCCCGCGCGCCGGCGTCACCTACGAGGCCGTCAGCCAGCTGAAGCCGGTCTTCCGTCCCGACGGCACCGTCACCGCTGGCAACTGCTGTCCGCTCAACGACGGCGCTGCCGCGCTGGTCATCATGAGCGACACCAAGGCCGCCGAACTCGGCCTGACCCCGCTGGCCCGCATCGTCTCCACCGGCGTGTCCGGCCTGTCCCCGGAGATCATGGGGCTCGGCCCGATCGAGGCCGTCAAGAACGCCCTCGCGCTGGCGGGCAAAACGGTCGACGATATCGACCTGTTCGAGATCAACGAGGCCTTCGCGGTGCAGGTGCTCGGCTCCGCGCGTGAGCTGAAGATCGACGAGGACAAGCTGAACGTCTCGGGCGGCGCCATCGCCCTGGGCCACCCGTTCGGGATGACCGGCGCCCGCATCGCCACCACGCTCATCAACAACCTGCAGACCCACGACAAGCAGTTCGGCGTGGAGACCATGTGCGTCGGCGGCGGCCAGGGCATGGCGCTGGTCATCGAGCGGCTGAGCTGACCTTCACACCCTGATCCGGACACGAAAAGGGCGGTCGCGCGAAGCGACCGCCCTTTTTCGATAGCCACGCGGCCGACGGCCGCACGGAACTAGTCGCTGTTGAAGTAGCTCAGCAGGCGCAGGATCTCGACGTAGAGCCAGACCAGGGTGACGGTCAGGCCGAGCGCCACCCCCCAGGCCGCCTTCTCCGGCGCCTGCGCGCGGATCAGCTGATCGGCCGCGTCGAAGTCGAGCAGGAAGAAGAACGCCGCGAGCGCGATGCAGACCAGGCTGAAGCCGATCGCGAGCGGGCTGCCGTCACGCAGGCCGAGGCCGCCGGAGGTGAAGAAGCCCGCGATCAGGTTGCCGACGATAAGCACGAACACGCCGATCGCGGCGCCGATGACCATTCGGGTGAAGCGCGGGGTGACGCGAATCGCACCGGTCTTATAGACGACGAGCATGCCCGCGAAGACGCCGAAGGTGCCGAGCACCGCCTGCGCGATCAGGGCGCTACCGCCCACGCCGCCGAATTCGACATTGGTGAACATGAACGACAGCGCGCCGAGGAACAATCCCTCGGCCACCGCGTAGGACAGGACGATGGCCGGGTTGTCCATCTTGTTGGCGAACGAGGCGATCAGCACGAGTACCAGGCCGACCAGGCCGCCGACGATCACGAAAAGCGGGGCCAGCGAGGTATTCGCGTTGGTGAGGCCGTAGGAGATGATCGCGGAGACGATCAGCACGCCCAATGTGATGCCGGTCTTGGTGACGACATCATCGATCGTCATCGACCGGGTGGCCGGGGCCTGCTGATAGGGCTGCTGGTAAGGCTGTTGCTGGCCGTACTGGGTGCCGAACTGACCGGCACCCGTCACCCCGGACCCGAAGTTGGCGTAGCCGCCGCCAACACCTTCTTGCCGGGGCAGGTTACGGAAAACCGGATTGCTGGAGGTGCGCACCGCGGATGCCTTTCTGGAGTCGTTGCCGCTGTCTGTCGAGTCGAATACTCGATATCCAACTGCTTGGTCCAACGTCTGTCATCCCCACCGAGTTCCCCGCTGGTCGATCGATGAGGCGGACAATTCGGACTCTACCGTTGCTGCGCGTCGTGCAGGCCGCGGACCGACCGCGTCACCGTGAACTTCCTGTTTCGGCCAACCACCTCGGTGTGCCCGACCATCCTCTCCACCACGCCCCGGTAGTTCAGATGCGAGTTGTACACCGCCCAGAGTTCGCCGCCGGGACGCAGGACCCGCCCCGTCTCGGAGAACATCTTGATCGCCGAACCGGTGTGCACGGCGGCGCCAACGTGGAAGGGCGGATTGCACACGACCAGATCGGCGCTGTTGTCCGCGGCCGATGACATCGCGTCGTCACGCACCACGGTGACCCGATCGAGAACGTCGTTGGCCGCGACCGTCGCCCGAGCCGAGGCCACCGCGGCCGCGGACTGGTCGGTGCCGACCACCCGGATGGCCGGTCGCGCCTTGGCGAGCGCGACGGCCAGGATGCCGGTACCGCAGCCGAGGTCGATGGCGTCGCGGGCGTCCGGTTTCATCCACTTCAGATGTTCGAGCAGAAATCGCGTGCCGATATCCAGACGCGGTCCGGAGAAGGCGGCGCCGTGCGCGACCACGTCGATGTCGAGATCCTCCAGCCGGTCCCGTACAGGGAATCGCGGCTCCCCCACCGGCTTCGGCCCCGTGACGAGCAGGGTGCGCGACTTCTGCCGTCCCCGGCTGGCCCTGACCTCCGAAAACGACTGTGCCAAGGTGTCGTTCATCGACTTGGTGAGGTATTTGTCACGTCCGCCCGCGACCACGGTCACCGCGGGATCGGCGTAGCGCGCGATGGCATCGGAGATCTCGGCGAGTCCGGCGAGCGCACGCGGCAGTCGCAGCAACACCACATCGGCCTCGCCGAGCAGTTGTTCGCCGAGCGGATATGCCGCGTATCGATCGGCGAGGCCGAGGGTGCGCGCGTTATTGGCCAGGGCGAGTTCGCCGGTGAGCAGATCCTGGTGGACGCGGACCTCGGTCAGGTCGTGCCCGACGATCACACCCAGCGTGAGCGCACCGTAGCTGTCGCCGATGATCGCTACCTTTCCGCTACCGGAGGAGGCGATGGCGTCCGCCGCGACATCGAGGATCAGCCGATCCGCGGCATCGACGGCATAGAGGTTCAGCGCCTCCACATCTGGATACCGGCGTAGCCGAGCTAGGACGTCCTCGAGATCTCCCACACCGTCAAGTGTGCTAGATCGTTGCCGAATAGTCGCGTTTGGCCCGGCTTTTCTTCTCCGTGCGATCCCAATATCCGGGATGGTAACCGTGAATTCCACTGACACAGTGACTTTCGAATCGACATGCCGTAGCCGCGCCATTCGCGCCCGGCGTGGCGATCCGGCCCCGAGGGGTCTCTCCGCGGATCAGCGGATCACCCACCGCCGCTGCGATTCTTGCACCGATACCGCACCAGCATCATTTCAGCAATCTTTCCGCTCAACCCTTTTCGGCTCGCCGCCTCCGGGCCATATGCCACGGAGTACCTTGCTGGCACGCCGAAACGGCACGCCTCGGCCCGTTTCGGGCGACACGCAGCATTCACTCAGTAACATCAGTCACATGCGTATCGCACTTGTGTCGACTCTCGCGGTGGCGGCGGCTCTGCTCGCCGGCTGCGACGATGGCGACAACACCCCGCCCCGTTCGAACGTGTCGAGCGTGACCAGTACGACCGGCACCTTCGCCGACGCGCCCGCGCCGACGCCCACGGACGCAGAACCCAAACGCGGCGCCCCGTCCTCCGGCGCGGGCGTCACGGTGACGGGTATCCGCATCGGCAGGCACCCCGGTTTCGACCGCGTCGTCTACGATCTCGGCGGAACCGGCAGCCCCGGCTGGATCGTGCAGTACACCGACCGTGCCATCCAAGACGGCAGCGGCAACCCCGTCGACGTGGCGGGCCAGTCGATTCTGGAGGTGCAGATCACCGGTTCGGCGTATCCGTTCGACAGCGGGGTCACACCCTACGAGGGACCCGACCCGGTCACCGATCCCAGCGCACCCGGTATCGCGGGGGTGTACCGGACAACAATTTTCGAGGGCATCACCCAGTCGTTCATCGGGGTGAACGCCGGTCGTCCCGCCTTCGCGGTCAGCGCGCTGAGCGGCCCGACACGGCTCGTCATCGATATCGCCACGCCGTAGTCGACCGCCTACCCACTCGCCTTCGAAATATCGCCCCGGCCCGGACGGCAGGCGTATCGGAGGCGACACCTCTCGACGGCTTCGCCAGCCCGACATCGATGATCTCGATCTGGGCACGCGTAGCTGACTAGCACCCGGTAGAGCAAGTACCGTCGAGGGGTCCGGTACGATACGCACCTTCGCGGAGAGCCGGACGCCACGAAGGGAGAGAGGCGAAACCGACATGCGACAACTGGAACGAGCGGGCCTGGCCGCCGCAGCTGCCGCCACCTTGATCGGCATATTCTTCCTGGGCGCCTGCTCCACGCTGGTCACCGGAACCGCCGAGGTGAATCAAACCGATCTGGCCGCCTACCGGTCCGATATGACGGCCTCATCCATCTCCGCCTCCTCCTCGCGAGCGGCGGCGGCGCAGTCTGCGACCGAGGCCGCGTGCGACACCTTCTTCTCCGCGAACGAGAGTTCGGTCAACAGCTTCAACGCCTATATCGACTCCAGCAACAAGAGCGCGCCCGATACCGACGCCAAGGCGACCGGCGCCGTCACCGCGTTGCGCGGCAATGCGCAGAATGTCGACCGTTCGGTGACACGAGAAGTGCTGCCCGACGTCGCCGAGAAATTGCGGGCCTATCGGGACGACACCAACGCGCTGGCGGGCACCCTGGAGCAGCGCGCCGATATCACGACGCTCAACGCGGCCATCGACAAGTTCAACGGCACCAAGAACATCGCGCGCGACACCTGCCGCGCCTACTGAACCCCGTCAGATGCCGAGTCTGGCGACCGTCCCGGTCGAATCGCCCTGAGCCGTCCGGCGGCGGCGCAGTTCGAGAACGAGCAGCAGCGCGCCGCCGAGTAGCGCCGAGCCCGCGACGATGGCCCCGGCGATCGCGACGCCCGGGTATCCCGCCGTGGCGAGGATGGCGGCGAGCACTGCGAACACCAGGCCGGTGACGATGACGCCGAGTCCGGGCCAGTGGCGGGGATCGGCCAGCAATTCCCCGCTTGCGCCCGCATCGGGACGGGCGATATCGGGTGCGTCATCGAGCGGGGGTATCTCCCACGTCTCTTCGGCGTTCATGGCGTCACGACCTCGAGCTCTTCGGCCCGGGCACGACGCCCGAACTCTGCTACGCGCCGGGTTTCCCGAAACCGCCGCCGCAAACCGACCGGATGAGAAAGATTGTGCGCCAGAGCATCCGCGCCCGCGGTCGGTGTCGGTGTCGGTGTCGGTGTCGTCAGCCTGCGAGCTCCCCCAGCTCCCGCGTTGCCGATTCCCCGGCGTGCGGCAGGGGTAGCACCAACCAGGAATCAGCGCTGCGATAGTCGGTCGGCGACGAGCCCTCCGGGTCCGCGCCGAGTCCTTCGACCCGGGTGCGCCCGCCATCGCCGCGATCGACGGTGTCGGTATAGCGGTAGTGCAGATGCCCGTGCAGCAGCAGATCGGGCCGCAGAGTGTCTACGACACGCTGGATCCGATCCTGGTTCGGCAGGCATTCCGGAAGATTCTTGCGGTTCCACTCGGGGTCGGAGCCGCGCGGCTTGTCGTGGGTCAGCAGGACGTCCACCGGGGCGTCGTCCTCGAGCAGCGCGTCGCATTCGGCGTCGGTCATCTGCTCTTCCGGGAACCACAGGGTCTCCGCAGTGACCGGACGCCGGGACGAGCCGAACTGCCTGTGCCGCGCGGCCGTGCGCTCCTGCGACGCCTCGTGCGCGAGCCGCCACTGTTTATCCACCGAGTAGGCCCCGCCGAACGCGGCGAAGCGGGTGCACTCCCAGGTCCACCGCAACCCGCGCGGCGCATAACGGATGTTCCTGCGGCACACCAGGAAGCCCTCGCCATCGGGTTCGGCGCCGTACATCCGGTGCAGCAGCGAACTCTTGTCGTGGTTGCCGTCGAGGAAGTACACCTGGACCCGGCACTTACGCGCGGCCCGGTTCACCACATCGAAATAGCGGCGGCCCTGCGCGGTGTGCTCCCACGCCCCGAAATCCCCGAGCACGAAGATCCGCCCGCATCCCTGGCGTACCGCCACACGCAGCAATGACAGCGCGTGGCCGGTATTACCGTGCAGGTCACCTGTCATCAGAATGCTCCCCATCTCCCCATGCTGACAGCTGTGAACGCCGCTCGGCATCCGCATTTCTACCTGGTACCGGGTAGGTGATCCGCTGCGCCGCAGTCCATATCCCACGGGAACCCGGTTCCGGGGCACCGGATACGAGTCGACGCCCGGAATTCGGCCGAAAATGTTGATCGAATGTCCCCGGATCTCTCCCGCGGGCCGCCGGATGTCCGGAACAGTGAGCGGCGACACTTCGGCCTAAGGACGGTAATGAGCGGCGAGTCCCACCACTATGACGTGCTGGTGATCGGTTCCGGCTTCGGCGGCAGCGTCACCGCGCTGCGCCTCACGGAAAAGGGCTACCGGGTAGGAGTGCTGGAAACCGGCCGTCGTTACGCCGACCACGAATTCGCGAAGAATTCCTGGCACCTGCGCGAATATCTCTGGGCGCCCAAACTCGGCTGTTTCGGCATTCAGCGGCTGACCCTGCTCAAGGACACCTTCGTCATGAGCGGTACCGGCGTCGGCGGTGGATCGCTTGTCTACGCGAATACCCTCTACGAGCCGCCGGAGACCTTCTACCAGGATAAGCAGTGGGCTCATATCACCGACTGGCGCGACGAGTTGGCCTCCCATTACGACCAGGCCACCCGCATGCTCGGCGTCAACACCAATCCCGCGACCACGCCATCGGATCGGGTGCTGCTCGAGGTCGCCGAGGATATGGGCATCGCCGACACCTACCGTCGCACCCCGGTGGGCGTGCTGTTCGCGGACAATGATTCCCGCCCCGGCGAATCCGTGGCCGACCCGTACTTCGGCGGAGTCGGACCGCAGCGCTCCACCTGCACGCACTGCGGCGAATGCATGACCGGTTGCCGCCACGGCGCCAAGAACACCCTGGTGAAGAATTACCTCTACCTGGCCGAACAAGCGGGCGCCACCGTGCATCCACTGACCACCGCGGTCACCGTGCGTCAACTCCCGCAAGGCGGATACGCGGTCGACACCGTCCGCACCGGACGCTGGATCCGCAAACAGCGCACGACATTCACCGCCGACCAGGTGGTGTTCTCGGCGGCGGCCCTCGGCACCCAGCAGTTGCTGCACAATCTCAAGGACCGCGGCCACCTGCCGAATATCTCCCGACGGCTCGGCGAACTCTCCCGCACCAATTCCGAGGCGGTGCTCGCGGCACGCAGCCGTAGCAAGGATTCCGATTTCACCAGGGGCGTCGCCATCACGTCCTCCATCCATCCCGACCCCAATACCCACGTCGAACCGGTCCGCTACGGCAAGGGCAGCAATTTCATGGGGCTGCTCGCCACCGTGCTCGTCGACGGGCAGGAAGGTAAGCGGCGCTGGGTGCTCGGCGCGCGCGAATTGTGGCGGCAGCGACGTGATCTGCCCACGCTGCAGAATCCGTCGCACTGGTCCGAGCGGATGATCGGCCTGCTCGTCATGCAGAACGTCGACAACTCCATCGTCACCTACAACAAGCGCGGCCTCTTCGGACGTCGCATGACCACCAGGCACGGCGAGGGCACGCCCCCGCCCGCCTGGATTCCGGTCGGCAACGAAGTCACCCGCCGGGTGGCGGAGAAGATCGACGGCATTCCACAGGGCAGCTGGACCGAGATGGTGAATATCCCGATCACCGGCCACTTCATCGGCGGCTGCCCGATCGGCGACTCCCCCGAAACCGGCGTCATCGATCCGTATCAGCGGCTGTACGGGTACGAGGGGCTGCATGTGATCGACGGTTCGGCCATCTCGGCCAATCTGGGCGTCAATCCGTCGCTCACCATCACCGCCCAGGCCGAACGCGCTATGTCGCTGTGGCCCAACAAGGGGGAGGAGGACCCGCGTCCCGCCCTCGGCTCGGCCTACCGCCGCGTCCAACCGATCGCCCCGAAGAATCCGGTGGTCCCCGTCGCGGCACCGGCCGCGCTGCGCCTGCCGATCACCCCGGTCTGATATCTGCCGAACGACCGGGAATGGTGGCGCGCGAGGCGAATGCGGGACACACTTGAGGCCGTGAGCCGCGTGTCAATCGGACATATCGTGAAACGGGGTGCGCGGTGACCGCGCTGGCCCGTGGCGAGAACCGTCCCGCACCCGCCGATCGGATGACGGTCACCGTCACCTGCTCGGCCCCCGTCGACGTGTCGGCGCTGCTGCTCGGGGCGAGCGGGAAGGTCCGCTCCGACGCCGATTTCGTCTTCTTCAATCAACCCGCCGGGCCTGGCGTCACCTATCGGCACGGGCAGGGCGCGGGCGATGTCGTCGATATTCAGACCGGCGCGCTACCGACCGACGTGGAGCGGGTCGTCGTCACCGCGAGTCTGGACGGGAGCGGTCCGCGCACCTTCGCGGGCGTGAACTCGCTCCTGGCCACCATCGGATCGAGTTCGGGCACGCTGACTTTCCCGATGACCGGGTTGAGTACCGAAACCGCCGTGGTGTGCGTCGAGATCTACCGTCGCGCGGGGGCGTGGAAGGTGCGCGCCGTCGGGCAGGGCTACGACAACGGGCTCGCCGGTATCGCGACGGCCTTCGGCGTGGATATCGAGGCCGAACCCGCGCAGGCCGAACCCGCGCAGGCCGCACCCGCGCAGGCCGCACCGGCGTCGGCCGCGCAGCCG
>NZ_JBEXFQ010000045.1:0-43642 GCF_040606855.1 Nocardia sp. NPDC005366 | reverse complement strand
CTGTCTCGAAGTGAGTGATGGGGGGCACCGCGTAGCGGTGCCCCCCATCACTGTGTTCAGCGGAAGTTGGCATTGGACAAGGTCGATCCTGTCTTCCACCCGGGGCCGCAACACCGTCGAGCGGGGCAGAAACCAGCGCATACAGCATCGAGCGGCGGCTACCGGATTCGAGATACTTCGCGGTGATCGCAACGTCGGTACGGGCCGGTGAGATCTGCTTGCCGGTGTCGATCGACACCCGCACAGCAGGCATCTTCGCGTGTACGGACTGGATTCACGCGAAGCCTTCCATCGTCATTGAGGATACTTCATACTGGCGCGATACCGCTGCAACCCTTGGAGGAAGTATGTCGCTCGACCCGGAGAGCTCTCGCTCCCCGAGCCTGTCGGCGTTCGGCGCGCCGTGGCGCTCACGCCTGAATTTGATTGCCGTAGGCCGTCGGCTGGTGGTAGCCGCGGCGCTCATGGGCGGAGTACTCGTCGCGCCCACCCAGGCGGTGGCAGAGGCGCCGGTGTCCTCGGGCCCGGGGTGCGTCGAGGCGCAGCAGGCCACCTTCGCCGGCGGTGCGAGCGCGCGGTGGCAGGCCTGCAACTCGCCCACCGGCACCATCGGCATCGAAGGCGGCAATGCCGTCAACAGCCGGGGAACGATCTTCATGGGGATGTCGGTCAAGGACTCGGAGGGCCGCGCGGGTCTGATGCGGTCCCGCGACGGGGGCGAGTCTTGGCAGCGGGTGGCGCTGCCACTCCCGTTCCAGGACCTCATCGGTTCCATGCAGGTGGACACTGCGACGGACCGGCTCTTCTTCACCAGCACCGCTCTGGCGACGTCGCAGATAACGAACCAGATCGGCTACAGCGATGACGAAGGAGAAACCTGGCGCGTCACGCAGGTCGGTGGGCATCCGTTCGAGGGGGATCCCTTCATCACGTTCGGTGATGTCCATCAGATCTTCGTGGGCGCGCCTCCGGCGGGTGTTCAGACCTCGGGTTACCCCAACGTGGTCTACTACTGCGCCTTGACCCCGATTCCGAGCTTCGGGCCGTTCACCAAGTGCTGGCGGTCCCTCGACGGTGGTAACAGCTTCCAGCCCACCTCGCCGGGGGCGACCATCGGCGTGTCCGATTGCGACTTCGCCGCCAAGCTGCCGGGGACCCCGAACAGCGACACGCAGATCGGCCCGGACGGGACGGTGACGACGCAAGTTCCGATTGTTCACCCGATGCGGGGAGTCGTCGCCTCGGACGGCACGGTATACCTGCCGATCAACGCGTGCGGTCACTACGTGGTGGGGTCCAGCAAAGACGGGGGTGCGACGTTCACCTGGTCGAAAGTTCCCGACGCGCGCATCGATTTGAACGTGGCGGCTATAACCGACGAGATGGCGAACTACCCGGGCTGCCGCGAGACCCTCGCCTTCGCCGGCTGCCCCGAAATGTTCAAGGGTTACGGTTACGACAACCTGGCTATGGACGACAACGGCACGCTCTACTTCATCCACAACAACCCGCAGTTGCTGGTGTCGGTGTCCAAGGACGGCGGGGTGACCTGGACACAGCCCGAGCCGCTGTCGGCGCCGGGGGTCAGCAGGGCGGTGTTCTCCTCCATCGTCGCGCGCGGAGACGGCGAGCTCGGACTGGCCTACCTCGGTAATAGCGAGGGCAGCAACGCCTGGCACGGCTACATGGCCGTGGTCAAGAACGCCGACGACCCGAGCCGCCGCACCATCGCCACGGCACTGGTCGGCAACCCGGACAATCCGCTGAACCCCTACCGGTGTTGCGGCTCGGCAGCGGGGCAGAACTTGGACGGGTCGAGCACTTTCTACAACCTGATCGAGTACAACGCGGTCAGCTACGCACCGGATGGCAGCCTGTGGGCCAGCTTCTTCCGCGACACCACCCGCGACCCCAACAACCTTACGTCCGCCCTATACGAGATCACCGCCGGCCACATGTTCCCGGCCGCGGGCTGAACGACCAACACGACGTCGCCGGTCAGGTAGCAAGCGCGCACAGCGCTCACGCTGCATGGCCGACGACGTCGGCCGTGGAGATGGCTGAACCGCCACTGGATGTCCGGAGAATCCACTGATCGGAGGATGAAGCCATGGCCGCGTACCCGCTCGAGCTTCGTGCGGGTACGGTGAGGATGGCGGTCGAGTTGTTCGGGAACGGCGAGCACGGCACGGGGTTCGAGGCGATTCGAATGGTCGCGCCCCAGCCGAGGTTCGGCTCGGCAGACGGTGGACAAGTGAGCGCGTCAGGCTGATGTCGACGGAGCACCAGGCCCGGCCGCCCATTCCGATACCGGCTACCGTGCGGGACGGCGTGTCGTACTCCGGTCGGCGCGCCGAGACCTGGCGGCATATTTTCAGAGGGTTGAGATGACTCTTCCAGACCATGCCAACTCCCACCTGTCTCCCGATGGCGAGGCAGCATCGTTCAGTTTGCTGCCCGATCCTGAATTTCCCGGATGGCACCGGTGGCAATTGAGCGATCCCACGCGCTACAACGACGCCGTGCTGGGTCGCACTCTGGTGCGTCCTGAGGGGCCGGAGACGGCACGATGCCGCATTTTCCCGGGTCGACACCTGACGAACTTGTCCGACCAGGTCCATGGCTCGGCCATCCTCGGTTATATCGACATCGCCTTCTTCGCGGGTCTGCATGTCATCAGTGGAACTGATGTCGCCAAAGGCATGACGGTGGAAGTCAGCACGCAGTTCATGGCCCCGGCTACGCAGGATAAGCCGCTCGATGCCATTGTCGAAAGGCTGCGCGAAACCAAGAGAATGTTCTTCATGCGTGGCTTGATAGTTCAGGATGAAGTCAGGATTGCGGCCTTTTCGGGGATACTTCGCAAGCCGCCAGCCGCCTGATACGGGTGTTGACCTGCAACTTGTACAGATATTCCTTAGTCATCGCCTGTACCGTTACGATCGGATGATTCACATGAACAAGATCAAATATGGCGTGGCGTTCGTGACCGGCGGTGCCAGTGGCATCGGTCAGGCGCTGTGTCAGGAAATCGTTCGCCGAGGCGGCAAGGTTGCCGTCGCCGATATCGAACAGGACAAGGCCGAAAGCCTTGCGAAAGAACTACGTGCCGTTGGCGGCGAAGCCATCGCCGTCCACTGCGACGTCACCAGCCGCGAATCCGTGGAAGCCGCGTACTCCTCGACCGTGCAAACGTTCGGGAAGGTCAACCTCGTCTGCGCCAACGCCGGCGTGATCGTGCCCGGGCCGGTCGCCAAGACGCGCGAGAGCGACATGCTCTGGATGTACGAGGTCAACGTCTTCGGCACATTACGCACCATTCAGACCTTCTTGCCCGCGCTGGATGAGGCGCATGGCCGGGGCGAGTTCGCGCATCTGTTGCTCACCGGCTCCGAAAACTCGCTCGGCGTGCCGATCGTTGGACCGTGCAGCGTCTATACCTCGACAAAACATGCCTTACTCGGCCTGGCTGACACCCTCCGTCGTGACCTGCTCGCGAGCGAGTCCGGCGTCGGTGTCACGCTTGTCTGCCCCGCCGTTGTCAACACGCAGATCTGGAACGCAACGCGCAACCGGCCCAATTCGCTGGGTGGACCTAGACAGATCAACTCCGCGGCGAGCGAGATGTTCTCGCAATCGAACACACCCGAGAGTGTGGCGATCATCGGGCTCGATGGGTGCGACGCGGCCGAGTTTCTCGTCATCCCGCACCCGGAAGTCGAGTCCTTCACCCGTCGGCGGGCAGATGACCTCAATCGCGCGATGGACGCCTGCCTGGATCGCGTATCGTCGCTCGATCACTCCGACACAGCTGTCACTTCGGCACGCCACGGTGGCGTGAATCAGGAAGTCCATCCGCAGTGAAAATAAACGCAGCTATTTCCTACGCGCCGCGTGAGCCGCTCCGGATCGAAGAGGTCGAATTAAGCGAAGACCTGCGCGCACACGAGATCCTCGTCAGGAATGTCGCCGCTGGTATCTGCCATTCGGACTTGAGCTTGCGCGACGCACCGCCGGAGATCCGATTCATGCCGAAACCGGCCATCTTCGGTCATGAGGGGTCTGGGATCGTAGAGCGCGTCGGCAGTGGGGTCACGGCCCTGGAGCCCGGCGACCATGTCGTGATGTCCTACGTGTATGACGGCACCTGTCATCAGTGCGAGCAGGGATTGCACGCCTACTGTGATAATTTCTTCGCTTACAACCTGCGTGGCACGCGGCTGGATGGGTCACCGGCAGTGACTTCGCCGAACCATGAGCGGATCACGGGAAGTTATCACCAGCAGTCATCTTTCGCTACTTTTTCGATAGCTACCGACATCAATGCGATAAAAGTGCCGAAGGAGCTGCCACTGGAATATCTCGGTCCGATCGGTTGCGGATTTCTGACCGGCGCGGGCGCGATCCGCAATCGAATGAAACCCCGACCGGGATCGAGCTTCGTCGCCTTCGGTATCGGCGCGGTCGGTTTCGGCGCGATCCACATGGCCCGCAAGATGGGTTGCGAAACGATCATTGCAGTGGACCTGCATCAATCCCGTCTCGATCTCGCGCGTACGTTCGGTGCGACGCACCTGATCAACGCGAGCGAGGTGCCCGACACCCGGGCCGCCATCTACGCAATCCAAAAAGGCGGCGTAGACTACGCTTTCGAAGCGACGGGCAATGCGGCGGTAATGGGCACCGCCATCGACTCCCTCCGGCACGGCGGGACCTGTCTCCTCGCGGGTGTGGTCTTCGATTCCGCGCGGAAAACGGAATTCACTCCGGCCTGGTTCATGACCGATAAGACCGTCACAGGCATCATGATGGGCCATGCCGACATGCCAGGCACGATAGAGGAACTGGTGGAAGATGTACGTTCAGGCACCTTCCCGGTCGAAAAGCTCGTGACGATCTACGATTTCGCTGACATCAACCGGGCCATCGAGGACGCGGAGAGCGGAGTGGCGATCAAGGCAATCGTTCGGATGCCTTAGAACCCCTATCGGGTTCGGTTGCTGAGTCGTCGCCAGCAGATCAGAGCGGCGGCCAGGTCGAGGAATCCTTGATGGATGTCGGTGCGGCGTTCCCAACGGATGGCCAATCGTCGGTATTGGTATAGCAAGGCCAGTGTTTGCTCGACGATCCAGCGGCCGGCGGTCACCTTGTCGCGGGTGCCGCGGCGGGGGATGTGGCCAGTGATCCGACGTTGTTCGAGTTCGTCGTAGACCCGCGGATAGTCGTAGCCCTTGTCCGCGATCGGGTCGTGATCTTCTCGCGTGGTTTGCCGGGGCCTAATGTCAATGGTCGTAGGCGGTTATTGATCGGTTGGCCGGGGCGTTGTGAAGTCGCCTCAGGTGGACGGGCGGGAGTATTCCTGCATACGCGCCGGTCGTCCACCCAGGGCCTCGGCGTTATCGGCTACCGGTCCACCGAGCTGGGGAAACTGGTTGCATGACACGCGGTTTCAAATGCTGGGCGGGCGCGAGTGACTCGAGGAAGATGAAGGTTCTCTACGCCTGACATCACCCTCGGAGACCCGTGCCCGCCGTACAAGTATGCCGTGGCGCTCCCACCACGATCGAGCTGGACAACGTTCCGCTCGAACAGGATCCGACTCGCACTGCCGATAGTTTGCTAGATGTCCTTCGGCGAGTCGTCGATCCCCGCGACGCCCGTGGCCGACGCTACGACCTGACCTCGATCCTGCTGCTCGCTCTGGCCGCCACCCTCGCCGGCGCCCGCTCGTTCACCGCGATCGGCGAGTGGGCCGACGATGTGTCCACCACCGTGTTGACGCGGTTCGGATTCACTCGCCGTGCGCCGAGCGAGTCCGCGATCCGGCGCGTGTTGCAGCGCGTGGACGCCGACCAGCTCGACCAGGTCATCGGGGCGTGGATGTGGTTGCGGGTCAGCATGTCGGCGGCGCGAAAGTCATCTCCTTCGATGGCAAAGCGCTGCGCGGTGCCCGTGACGCCGCCGGGCATCTCACCTATCTGTTGTCGGGGATCTGCCAGGCCACCGGTGTGGCCCTCGCGCAGGTCGCGGTGGCGGACAAGACCAGCGAGGTCCCGATGCTGCGGAAACTGTTGTCCACGTTGGACATCGCCGGATGTGTCGTCACCGCCGACGCCGCTCACACTTGCCGTGAGACCGCGCGGTCGATCGTATCCGCAGGCGCTCACTACATCCTCTGCGTGAAGGGAACCAGCCCAACCTGCGTGAACAGTTGAAACAATTGCCGGGGACGATGTCCCGGTCCTCGACAAGACCACCGGCAAGCCCGCCCATGGCCGGCGTGAGACCCGGACGTTGAAAGCGACCGGGATCGCATCGGGGATCGGATTCCCTGGTGCGGCACAGGTTCTGCGGATCCACCGCACTCGGACCGTGGTGTCGAAGCGCCGCAAGACGCGTATGCAGACCCGAGAGACGGTGTTCGTGGTGACGACCCTGACCGTCGGTGACGCCGCTCATCATGTGATCGCCGATTATTTGCGGCAGCACTGGCTGATCGAGAACCGAGTGCATCACATCCGGGACGTCACCTTCGACGAGGACCGGCACCGGGCCCGCACCGGTGCCGCTGGCCACGTCATGGCGATCCTGCGGAACACGACGATGTCACTGCTGCGGGCTCGCTGGCCACCGCCACATCGCACCGGCGTTGCGGCACCACGGCCGGGACTACAACAGGCCGGTGGAATTACTGCTGGCCTGCTGAAACCCGACTACGCCGAGGCCCTGGTCGTCCACCCTCTCGGCGCGCGATGTCCCCGCCGACCGGGCATTGCAACAACAACCGTCACCACCCGGCCGAAACTATCAGGATCCTCATGCCAAATTTTTGGTGACCAGGACGTGTTCCAGAAGGTGAATGAGAACCTGTTTTGCGGAGTCGCGCACTCGAATGTCGCAGAGCACGACCGGCACGGTCTGCGGTAGATCCAGTGCGTTCCTTATTTCGTCCTCGTAGTAGATATCCGCACCGTCGAAGCAGTTCACCGCGAGAATGAAGGGGATACCACGAGATTCGAAGAAGTCCACGGGACCGAAACAAGCTTCCAGGCGCCGTGTGTCAGCCAATACGACCGCACCAAGGGCTCCGGACGACAGTTCGTCCCACATGAACCAAAATCGGTCCTGTCCAGGTGTACCGAATAAATACATGACCAGGTCGCTACCAATGGTCAATCGGCCGAAATCCAGGGCGACGGTAGTGGTTGTTTTGCCTTCAACTCCGGTGAGGTCGTCGACACCCATGCTGCGCTCCGTGAGTTGTTCTTCGGTCCGCAGGGGCGTGATTTCGCTGAGTGTAGAGACCATGGTTGTCTTTCCTACGCCGAAGCCACCAGCGATCAGAAGTTTGACCACTCGCACGGTTTGGAGGCTATCCGAACCGAAGGGATCAGATCTTGCGAACACCATCGAGAACCGCCTGGATTAAGAGTGTATCGGGCTGCATTTCGGTCGGCATAGGCGACCGGAAAATCACGTAGCCAGCGGTGATCAAATCGCTGACTAGAACTTTCACCGCCGCAACGAGAAGGTTCAGGTGTGCGGAGATCTCGACGATCGATAGCGGACGCTCGTTACACATCCGGATTATTGCTCCGTATTCCCGGTCGAGAGTCGTGATCTCGCTCGGTGATCCGACCGAGACGACGAGCGTCAACATGTCGAGATTATAAAGATCGGTCCCGGCACGCCCGCGCGTGACCGCAAAGGGACGAACGAGTGGGCCGGGGTCCTCGTCCGAGGGGATTTGTCCGGATCCATAGCCTCGGCTGCTCATTGTCGGTACATTCTCATTTGAGAGTCGATGGCTGTCCTGGGACTGGCCGAGAGCTGTTCGCGTACCTGACCGACAATGACATTCATTTGATAGGCGATGAGCCCGAGGTCGGCATTGGTATCTGCCAACAGTGCCAGGCATGCGCCTTGTCCGGCGTCGGTCACTACGAAGAAGCCGTGCTCGAGTTCCGTGACGGTCTGCAGCAATGAACCTTTGCTGAATCTGGTGCCGAGGCCTCGGCCGAGACTGTGTAGGGCCGACGCCATCGCGGCGAGATGTTCTGCGCTTTCTCGGTCGAGTCCCCCGGATGCGGCGAGTGAAAGGCCGTCGGTGGAAAGGACTACAGCGTGTTCTGCACCAGGTATCCGATCGATGAGGCCGTTCAGCAGCCAGTCCAGTTCGGGGCGGACAGGCTGAGCAGAAATATTGTCGTTCACTGCGTTTAACGTCCGTTCACTGGGTATCGGGGGCGGAGGCACGTCCTTGGCGTGTTCCGCTCTGGAAAGAGGCCATAGAACCGCGCGCGACCTCTGCGCTGCGTCGCCTGGCGAGAGGCTCCGGCTGCGCTCTGGGATCGAATTGGGTGCGGCCCAGTTCAGGCGCCATGTGGCTCTGCCGTTCACGGCGGGGCAGAGGTGCGCGACCTCGGGTGACCTGAGGAGTGGATCCCGCGGAGGGCAGTAGGGGCCGATCCGCGGGCACGCCGTTATCGATGCGCATTCGCTTGCGTCCGTTAGTGTGATCGGTCGTTGTCGCCGGTTGCTGGAATGAGCCGGTCTGCTTCGACAGCTCTGCCTGCGGGATCGGGGAGATAGTTCTCGTATGAGGGCGGATCCGTTCCGAAATGTTCACCGCGACTTCGGGATCAGCGGTGACGAGGGGTGTTTGCAGGATCTCGGTCGGCAGCAACACGATCGACTTGATGCCACCGTAGGCGGATTCTTGGAGGTTCACCGTGATCGAATGTCGTTGTGCCAGTCTGCTGACAACAAACAGGCCCAGATGGCGGCGCCCTTTTAGTGCCATCTCGTGGAAGTCCGGAGAATTGCTCAGTGTTTCGTTCAATCGTTCGCGTTCTTCGAAGCGGATCCCCAAGCCTTGATCCTCGACTTCGACCACGACCCCACGTCCGACAGCGTTCCCGTGGATGGATACCGATGCCGTCGGGGGTGAGAAGTTCGCTGCGTTGTCGATGAGTTCGGCTAGCAGGTGGATGAGATCGGTGACGACGCTGCCCGTGACGAGTACATCAGCAACGCGCACTGTCCCAACCCTGGCCAGAGCCTCTGTTTCCGACACCGCGGCGCGTACAATGTCTTCCAGTGGCACCGGTTGCCGCCACCGTCTTCCGGGCTGGCCGCCCCCGAGAATCAACAGATTCTCGGCGTTGCGTCGGGCGCGTGTCGTCAGGTGGTCGAGATCGAAAAGTAGTTGGAGATGTTCGGGGTCGTTCTGCTTGGACTCGGCGAGGTCGAGTATCTCCAGCTGCTGGCGGACCACCGACTGATTGCGGTATGCGATATCGAGGAACACCGCAGCGAAACCCGATCGGGTCCGCGTCTGGTCGACCGCGACCGTGACCGCGGTGCGCTGAGCGATCGCGAACGCTCTTGCTACCTGGTCGATCTCGTCGCCTCCAGCTGGGGCGACGGAGATCTGGGCGTCGAGGTCGATTGCCTCGCCGGCCTGGATCCGGGCGATCAGCGACGGCAGGGTGTCTTGGGCGAGTTCGAGACTCCGGGATTGCAGCATCCGCAACCGGGTCGCGAGCCTTCGTGCCAGCACTACCGTGAGTGCAGACGTCGCGATGGTGAGAAGCAGAACTCCGACGCCCACCCAGATCGACCGGTCGGCCGACGTGCTGGCCGCGTCCTCCGCCGTTCGGGCCGCAACAACCACCTGGGTATGGAACATGTCGAGAAGTTGGGCGTTGACGACCTCTTCGTTAGCCAGCCACTCGCCGTAGGGAACCGCGAGCCATCCCTGCTCGAGAAGTTGGTTCTCTCCGGTGGTCGCCATAAGCCACTCCGGGCTACGTTGCAACCGGTCAAGAGCATCCCGGGTGGGCCCCGCGAACTGTGCCGACTCCGTATTCAGCTGTTGGCGGGCATCGGTGTACAGCGCCGCAACGATGCGTGCTCGCGCCGGATCGACCGTGCTCTCGGTGAACTGACTAGTGGTCAGTCCAACTGCTTGGGAGTGCATATCGGCGATCCGCAGCATCATCGCTGAGCTGAGCTCTTCGATGACCGCCCGGTTGTTCGGTGCATACGCCCCGGCGGTCTCGACTACATTGTCCGCCAATGCACCGATCAGTTGAGAGTAGAAGGCATTTACGTCGGAAACCGGGATTTCCCCGCGATCGACCGATGCTCGGATCGTTGGAATCTGCGGCGCGAGTCGGCCGAATTGCGCAAGCGATTGCGCGTTTTTCAACTCATCGAACTGGTGCCCCGCTGCCACACTGACTTGGCCTATCGCGGCCAATTGGGCGTCGGTCTGCGCGCGCTGGTCGGGAAGGGGGGCGGCTGTATTCGCCCCCCCCGCGAGCATCCGGACGCTGGTTGTGCGTTCCCTTTGAACGGCAGCCACGAACTGGAGCGCCGGTTCGATAGATGCGCTTCGCAAGTCGGACCAGCGAGCGATCGCGCGGGCGTCGTTGACGAGGATTGTGACGGCAACCGAGGCGGTGAGCAGGAGCACCGCACTCGGGATCAGTGCGATCGCAAGGATCCGGGTTCGGATGGTGGGACTTGCACGGCGGCCGATCCGTAGGTGGCGTAGGCGACCCCCCCTGCCGGAGCCCTGGTCACGCGACTCCTGGGCGCGTTGGGAAGGGGGAGCAACTAGCTGCGGAGTCAATAGGTTTCCTCATCGATTCGGCTAGTGCGGACGACAGCCACTCGTTGGGCCGTCCGCTCATCGCTAAGTTATATAACCAGGGTAGATGTTGCGCAACGCGATTGAGGCATTTGCCTGCCTATTGCTGCAATCTTGCAGCTAGATCGATTCAGTTGGTACATGAAACGGAACTAAGTTAGATAACACGTCCTCGGCTCTTTCCGGGTTCTCCCTGGAACCGCCTCCGTGTCGTGACGGTCCGACGCCGAAGGACTCGCGGACGAGATCGGCGGGCTCTCGGCAGACGAGCCGCGGTGCTATGGCGTTCGCCGGGCAGGTTTCTACACTTGTCACCTGAACCGCTTGGGAAATATGGGATTGCGCGGAGCCGGACAAGTCGCGCGCTAGGTGCGGCAGGCGGCAACAGGGGAAGTCGGCAGCAGAAGTGCTGGGCGGCGCCCGTCCCTGACCTGGCAGATCCAGGCGCCGGACCGGATAGCACCGACTCTGTCGACGCACATCGGCACCCCCCGAGCAGACCGCGATCGATGGCAACGGCAGGATCTTCGCGCTGTTGTCCATGGTCGCGTTGATGGTGATGCTGGTCGTGCCGTTGGTCGCCCACGTGGTTCGCGTTAGGACCGTCATACTGATCGTCACCGCCCCGCTGGCATTGATGTGTCACGGATTGCCGGGTGTCTAGGGGAGTGGCGCGGTGGTGGTGGCGCTCGTTCGCGGCGTGTTCGGCGATCCAGGTGGTGCAGTCCCTGACGGTAATAACCGTGATGCGATTGCCCCTGATCCTGGCCGGGTGGCGGTTTGTGCCGAACGCGGACGTGATCGTGGACCTGATCGTGGCGCTCGCGTCGACAAAGATTTTGATCTACAAGACCTTCGGTCTCCTCAAAGGCACAAGCGGCAACACAGCACCAGGCAGGGCTCGTAACGGAGCGGCGACACCCGCCCAGCCACGGCCAACCAGGGGCGCACCGCCACCGGGGACCACCGGACCCGTACGCGCCGATCTGTGGAGGCCTGTTGCTGTTCCCGCACTCACCGTGCTCCCCGTGAAGCTGGCGATACTCGACCCGGACAGCCTGCCGCTCGCCCTGGGCGGCACCGATCGGGATGCCGTCTTCGCTGCGGTGGCTCGCGCGCACGAAACCTTCGGACGTCTCGACGTAGTCGTGAACAACGCCGGACACGGGCTGTTCGGCGCGGCCGGGAAACATCGTGCAGATCCCCATGATCGGCGGGATCGCGGCGTTCCCGAATCTCGGCGGCTACTACGCGTCCGAGTGGGCGCTGTAGGGGCTCAGCGAATCGCTAGGACGATGGCCGAGAACTCCTGCCGGTGAACCGATTCGATTCACCGGCAGGGATTTCCGGCACGATGCCTACGCTCGCGGACGGTGGATCAGGCCCTCTTGCGCGATGGAAGCGATCAGCGTCCCGTCCTGGTTGAATATCCGCCCCTGGGCCAGGCCGCGCAGGTCGCCCACTGCGGGTGCGGACTTCTGGTAGTACAGCCAATCATCGAGCCTGACCTCGTTGTGGAACCACATGACGTGGTCGAGCGACGTCAATGCTCGAGCCGTCGGTGGCTCAGCGGAACTCAGAATCACCGCGATCAAGGTGAAATCGCTGAAGTAGGTCAGCACCGCGGCGGCGCTCACCCGTCCGTCGACGCGGTTGCGCGCGCGGAACCAGATGTCGCCGGTATCCGCTTCGGCGCCTTGACCCATCGTGCGGATATCGAATTCCTGCATCTGGCGGCTCTCGATATTCGGGGCCAGCAAGGACACGTACGGCGGGCACCGTTCCGGCCCGCGCATATCGGGTACCGGTACGCGACCGGTCAAGCGATCGTGATCGCCGGTGAAGGACGCGTCTAGGCACAGGATCGCGCGCCCGTATTGAGTAGCGGTCACTCGCCTCCGGCAGAAGGTGCCACCGTCGTGCAACCGGTCCACTCGGAAGTCCACCGGCACCGAGGGATCACCAGGGCGGAGAAAGTACGCGTGCAGCGAGTGCGGCAAGCCGGTTGACGAGACGGTCCGCTCGGCGGCGACCAGCGCCTGGGCACACACCTCTCCCCCGAACAGCCGACTGCTCCACACATGCTCGACGCGCGTCCGGAACACATCTCGGTCGACCACCTCCAGATCCAAGCGATCGATCAAGGCTGTGGAGTTTTCGGCCTCGGCCGCATCCACCAGTTCGGTCATATTTCCTCTCCTCAGCAGGTGTTGGGCTCGCTCGCCCCATGGACGAATCAGCGGCAACCATCCGGGCGGCACGAGACCTGAACTGTGTTCAGCGCTCTCCGTGCCGAGGGCCAGGGGCCACCACAGGCTCCGGTACCGCCACCGTGCCAAAACCCGCGCCGGGCAACCGCGAACGTCTCGATCGAGCTCGACGCAACCGATCACTAAAGTACACCCTATGAGAAACTGAGCATGGGCGGTCGAACTGTGACAGCGTTCATACCTTGACAGTCGGTGGGACGGGGTTACTACGGAGGCTCAAGCTATACAGACCGAAATGGTCGGTAGTACACGGGCAGCAGCTGCGAAAGTGGAGACGGTCGTCAACGACGATCCCCGCGCCTGCCGAGCGGCGGGCCGAAGCCCTGCTCCTCGGGGCTGCCGCGGGATCCGGCCGTGGAGCGGCGAGCGCGCGAAGCCGCGCGAGTTCTCTACGGAGCAGACGGACCCGCCGGAGTCGACGCCGTCGGACTCTTCGTCATCGCTCGCTTCTCTCCTCTCGGCACCGCCGCGGTGACGCATCCAGCGTGAATCTCGGGTTCACTGCTACGGCCGCGAATCGGATGTCTACCGCCTCCTTCCGGACTTAGAAGTCTGAGTGGCGTCGCTGTCATCTGTCATGTTCACGGCCCGTGCCGGCGGGCCGTCGCGCGGCGTCGGCGGGGAACTCCTCATTAGGTATGATCTATCCGGGCCCACCAGGTCCGAATGGGCGTGACTACGCATGGTCGAACGGCATCTCGTGTACCGAGACGAGCTACCTCGGATTTAGGAGACCCACGGTGACCACCGAGATGCGAGCCACCCCGGGAGCTGGTGGCGGTTGGGCTACGTTGAACAGTCGCGGCCAGCCCCACGAGTCCAAACTCGCCCGGCGCGTCGCCCGTCAACTCGAGGACGACATCGTCCGCGACGGCTGGCGGGTCGGTTCGATCTATGCCTCCGGGACCGAACTACAGGAGCGCTACGACGTCAGCCGCGCGGTCATTCGGGAGGCGATCCGGCTCGTCGAGCACCACGGCGTCGCCAAGATGCTGCGCGGTCCCTATGGCGGATTGATGTTGCGGGCCCCGGATGCCGCACCCTTGACCGCCGCGGTCGTCATCTATCTCGAATATGTCGGCGCCACCGTCGAGGACGTACTCGCGGTCCGATTGTTGCTAGAACCCGTGGCGGCGCGACTGGCTGCACAGCGCTTGGCCGAGGACCAGATCTCGACCCTGCGCAGGGCCATCGTCGAGGAGCGCAGCCAAGGCGACATCGACGCCAGCACCCGAGATCATCTGCACACGATGCTCGGTCGGCTCTCGGGCAACCCGGCACTCGGCATCTTCATCGATGTGCTGTCGCAGTTGACGACCCGCTACGCGAAAGCTCCGCAGGAACCGGGCGAGGACGAAGCCAGGCAGCTGTCGGCAGCATCCGACCATGCCCACGAGCGAATCGTGGAAGCCGTTGTCGCCGGGGACACCTTCGCGGCCGAACGCCGCATCGTCCGGCACCTCACCACAATGCGCACCTGGCTGCTATCGACCCGGCAGGAGCCCATCGCGCGCCGGTCGAGTCCGGTCACCGTCGCGACCGAGATCGAGAACATCGAGGAGAAACGCGCGGAAACCGTTGCGAGGCAACTGATGGCCGAGATCGTTGCCAGCGATGTCGCCCCCGGCGAGATTTACGGTTCGGAGTCGGAGTTGCAGGCGCGCTTCGAGGTGAGTCGCGCGGTCTTCCGGGAAGCGATCCGGTTGCTCGAGTATCATTCGGTCGCCCGCATGCGACGCGGCCAGTTCGGCGGCTTGGTCGTGTCCGAACCCGACCCCGCCGCGTGCGTCGACGCGATGTCCATCTACCTCGAGTACGAGGAGGTACAGGCCGAGCAACTCCGTCAGGTTCGCGAGATCATCGAACTCGGCGCCCTGGACCTGGTGATCGCCCGCAGCGACCACCCTGATCTGGCCTCGGCGCTGCAACTAGCCCACCGGGTGCACCCCGGCGCCGACCGCGACGACATCGCGCCGCTGTCCGCCGATTTCCACCTCACACTGGCGAATCTATCCGGCAATCCGGTCCTGTCGCTGTTGCTGAGAATCTTGCTCGCGGTATGGTCGAGGCATTCCGAACAGTCGGCACGTCGGCGCACCCACGATCACGCCGCCGACAGCGTCAGCCGCGCCCACGGGAGCATCGTGGACGCGGTTGTTGCTGGGGACGCGGCGCTGGCCCGCCGCCGCATGCTCAAACACCTTGCCGCACTCGACCAATGGTGGGAATGATCGGACGACGCCCAGTGTCATCCGAGCCCAGGTAACCATAAGGACCGATCGAGACGTGCCGACGCACAAAGACGTCGCCGCGATGGTGATCGATCTCGGCACACCCTGTGTCGATGTCCGCCCACTGCGGGAGGTCATCGGAGATGCGGTGTTCAACGAGGTGTTCTCCAACGACGTCTTCGTTCCCGACTCGGATGCGGTCGGCGAGGTGAACAACCGGCGAGGCCGCGGTAGCGGGGCTTCTGCCCGGGGTCGGTCGCGACTACCTGTTCGGGCGAGCGCACACCCTCGCCAGCGGCACCTCGGAGATCAACCGCAACGTGATCGCCGAGCGGCTGCTGGGACTGCCTCGCGAACAGCTCGCCCATTGATCAACGATCCGTACCCACCCCACCGGCACTCATCCTCGAGCTCGAGGAAATCGACGCCGACCTCTACATCGGCCGGTCCGACAAGGACGCAGTCCTGTGCACTTACGGTGGCCAAGCGGTCGGGCAAGCTTCGATCGCCGCTGGCCGAACAGTGCCGCCGGAACGCGTCGCTAGCTCTACGACCGCAAAGGCACACTTGTCGCAGGTGACCATACAGGTGGGCCTGCTCCGACTGCGGAATAGCGGTGCACGAGTACCGACCACCACCACCGATCCGAGGACCCCGGGGGTACTGCTCATCGTCGGACGCGGCCCCCTCGCGGGCCGGCCGATCCCAAATGATATACAACTTCGTGATAATAGTTAGACTTGTGGACCGGCCCGGCCCTTTCCCGCAACCGTCGATAGGAGTGCCATGCAGAAGGCGTCCCCCAGCAGCACCATGTCCCTGAGTCCGGAACTGCTCACATGGATCGCGGATGTCACCGACGGGACCGTGGAAGCGGCGCAACGCCGCCCGGGCGGCGGGCGACGCGAGGCATGGTATGTCGACGTCCGCGATTCGGCGGGGCAAATGCGGGACCTCTTCTTGCGATACGACCGCGCGACCCCTGAGGAGAAGGGAGATCCGTTCACCCTTCATCGAGAGGCGTACTTCTACGAAGCGTTCACAGACACCGACGTGCCGGTGCCGAGGGTTCTCGGCGTGCATCCCACGGAACAGGCGATCCTGTCCAGTCGCGTGGGCGGCCATCCCTGGTTCTCGGATCTGCACGACGAACAAGAGCGCGTGGCGGTAGCGAGCGAGTTCATGCGGATTCTCGCGGCGATGCACCGGCTCGATCCCCATCGACTGCACCTGCCCGATCAAGATCCCGAGTCGGCCCTGCCGGCGCTGGTCGATCACGAGCTCGACGTGTGGGAAAAGATCTATCGCGACGCCGACGCCGGAAGCGATCCGGTTATCGAGATCGCGCTGGGATGGTTGCGCCGCAACCGCCCCGAGGCGGCCGGTCCCGTCGTCATCGTCCAAGGTGATACCGGGCCAGGGAACTTTTTGTACGAGAACGGGCGGGTCACCGCCGTACTCGACTTCGAAATGGGCCACCTCGGCGATCCCCACGACGATCTGGCCTGGGTGTCGTTGCGTGCCGTGCAGGAGCCGTTCACCGACCTCGCAGCACGCATCGCGGACTACGCCGCGATGGTCCCCTGGGAGGTCGACGTCGACAGGATCCGCTACTACCGGGTCTTCGCCGAGCTCCGAGTGGTGATCCTGGGGCACCGCAAAGATTCCGATCGCGACCCGCTGGCCGAGGTCGGCAACATGCTGATCTTCAACATGTTGCACCGCCGGCTGCTCATCGAGGCGCTCGCCGAGGTCATGGGGCTATCGATCGAGGAGCCGGCCACGCCACAGCCGGACGAAGGCGAGTTGGACTGGCTCTATCACGCCGCGCTCGAACAGATACGTCAGATCATCGTCCCTCGCAGCGAAGACGCGTTCGTCATTCAGCGCAGCAAGGGGCTGGCCAGGATTCTGAAGTATCTTCGCCAAACCGAGCGTTATCGGTCGGCGGTCCAGACCGCGGATCTCGCCGACCTGACCGAACTCCTGGGACAGCCGCCGCTATCAATCGCCGACGCGGTCGCCGATCTGATGCGTCGTCATGCGGACGGTTCGATTTGCGAGGGCGACGTCGTTACCTTCCTGGGCCGCCAGGTTTTTCGGCAGACAGCGATGCTACGACCGGTTATGGGCATCCTTGGCGATCGCCACTTCGATCCGCTGCCTTGACCGCGCCGTTGCGCAACCGGCCTGCGGCCCGCTTCGCTGCCGCGACCGCGTCGGTCGCGGCTGTCAGCGCCTGATCGAGTTCGGCGGCGATTGTCGCGGACTCGGAGGGGGTTGGCTGCGGGCGAATCGCCGGCGCGACGAATCGCCGAAACCGTAATCGTGCCGCCTCCTCCGACCGTTGCGGATCCTCGGCCGCAAGATATGTCTGTTCGATCAGGAAGTCGATCAATTCGGGCATCGACACGTCCGTTCGAATGAGCCCGGACTGCTGCCCTTCGAGTAGAACCGGCCCGGAAACCGTCGTCGTGACCGCCTGAATATCGGGATGGCGCACCGAGGCGGAGTGCTGGGCCATCATAGCGACGATCACAGGATCCTCGGGTAGCTCCCGAGCGTTGTATGCCATGACGTCCTCCATCTTGGCGAAGACGTCATCCTGTGCCGCCATCCGCTCGCGAGCGCGTTCGATATGGCGTTGCGCGCGCAGCAGTCCGACCTGGACGACCATCTCGCGACTGCCACCCAACTGCCGAAACGCCGTGGCCCGGGACACGCCTGCCCGTGCGGCGACCGCGGCCATCGTGACCGCCGCGGTGTGCTGGGCCCTCATCTCCTCGTCCGCGGCATGGATCAGCCGCTCCCGTGAACTCGCGTCGTCACCATTGCGCCCGTATTCGTCCATGGACGTGCCCCAAACCCTAGTTCTCGCCGGAACCTGCCACGTCGACATGCCGCCTCCACAAAGCCATAGTGTTGAACGTAGTTATAAATGTGAGCGAGGTCTCGACACCTCCTGACGGTGATGCTACTCTCAACACTACAGAGTCTCATGACCTGAGACTTTACCCGGTGCAACGTCTCGTCGTGCAGTCGGACTCGAACCGCGCATCCGCGTCGGCACTTCCTGGAGCCGAGCGGATCTCCCCAGCTTCCGAGGTATAGGGCCTGATGAAACTTTCTATCGACACCACCAAATGCTCCGGTCACGCTCGCTGTTTCGCTGTGGCCCCTGAAGTCTTCGACCTCGATGACGATGGCTTCGCACTCCCGATCGACCGTGAAGTGTCCGAACCGTTGGATGGGGACGTCGCCGCCGGTATCGCAGCGTGTCCCGAACGCGCGATCTCCATCCGCTGAGACTCGGTTACGAACACGCTATGGACGAGCTTCACGTTGGTTTCGTCGGTGCCGGCCAGATCGGCGCACCGATGGTCCAACGACTTCTCGCAGCAGGACGGAAAGTCTCGGTCTGGGTCCGCAGCCCGGCTACCAGATCCAGACTCGGTGGCGCCGGTGCAAATCTTGTCGATTGCGCCGAAGACCTCGCCGACGCCGATGTTCTGGGTAGTTGCCTGTTCGACGACGGCCAGCTACTCGATGTGCTGCCGCCCATCCTGACGAGAATGCGGTCCGGCGCCACCGTGTTCTCCCACACGACAGGTAGCCCGTCGGTTGTGGCCCAACTGGCCGATCTCGCCGGACAACGTGGGATTTCGGTCGTTGATGCAGCCTTCAGCGGCGACGCTGCGATGGTTCGATCGCAGCAGTTGACCGTTCTACTCGGCGGCCCTGAGTCAGCCGTCGGCACCGTCGAGGAGGTCGTGCGGGCCTATGCCTCGACCGTGCTCCGAACGGGCACGCTGGGCACCGCCCTCGTGACCAAATTGCTCAACAACCTCCTTTTCGCGGCACACACCCAATTGGCTCTGAGCGCGCTGACATGCGCCGCATCGCTCGAAATAGAAAAGAACCTCTTCCTCCGCGTCCTGGCATCGAGCAGCGGCGGCAGCGCCGCGGCCCGCTATCTCGCCGCGGCGCAGGTGCCGGCCGAACAGTTCGCACTCAACCTTCCGCGCTACCTTGCCAAAGACGTCGCTTCCGCGGTCTCGGTCGCCGGCGAACTGGGGCTGGATATCACCGCACTGGAATCCGCCGCCCGCCTGGGTCCGATGGACCTGCTTCTCGACGATGACGGCACTGCCTGTTCGCCAACCATGTCCGTACCCCTCGCATCCGAATAGAGAGTCGAATCCATGCCACGTATGCAAGACAGAGTCGTCTTCGTCACCGGCGCTGCCCGCGGCCAGGGCCGCGCACATGCCGTCCGCGTCGCAAAGGAGGGCGCCGACGTCATCGGGGTCGACATCTGCGAAGACATCAAAACCAACGGTTACTCCATGGCAACACCGGAGGACCTGGACGAGACAGCTCGCCAGGTTCGAGACGCGGGCGGCCGGATGCTGTCGGTACGAGCCGATGTGCGCGACCGCCAAGCCGTCATCGACGCGGTACAGCGGGGTGTCGGCGAATTCGGCCGGCTCGACGGTGTTGTCGCACAGGCCGGCATTTGCCCCCTCGGTACCGATGACCCGCACGCCTTCATGGACGCGTTCACCGTCGATTTCGTCGGTGTCGTCAATGCCGTCGAAGCTGCCCTGCCGCATCTGAGCGAAGGCGCTTCGATTGTCGCCACCGGAAGCCTCGCGGCATTGCTGCCGGGCGCCACGGACAATCCAGCGAACGGTGCCGGTGGGCTGGGCTACTCGCTCGCCAAGCGCATGATCGGATCGTTCATCAACGATCTCGCAGTCGTGTTGGGCCCCAAGGGAATTCGTGCCAACGCGGTGCACCCGACCAACTGCAATACCGAGATGCTCAACAGCGACATCATGTACCGGATCTTCCGGCCGGATCTCGACGCGCCGACCCGCGAAGACGCACTCGCGGCGTTCCCCGCCATGACCGGTATGGGCGTGCCCTTCGTCGAACCCGAGGACGTCGCCGACATGGTGCTGTTCCTGCTGTCCGATGAGTCCCGTTACGTCACCGGAATGCAGATGCGCGTCGATGCCGGTGGCTACGTCCGCAGCCGCCCGCAGCAGCCCACCTTCTGAGCGATCCTCTTCGAATCTGGAGTACACAGTGGTACCGAACACCTCCCGCCTCTACATCGACGGCGCATGGGCCGACAGCGACGGCGACACGATGCTCGACGTCGTCAACCCGGCGACAGAACAGATCATCGGCCGCGTACCCCAGGCCACCGTCACCGATGTCCGTCGCGCTGTCGAGGCTGCCCGGCGCGCCTTCGATGAAGGACCATGGCCGACGATGTCGCCGCGCGAACGTGCGCAGGTCCTGATCCGAATGGCCGATGCCCTGGAAAAACGGCGGGCTGAACTCGTCGACCTCAACATCGCCGAATCCGGAAGTACTCGCGCGCTGGCGGAATACCTGCAGGTGGGCATCCCGCTCCAACATCTACGCGATATGGCGGAGCGCATTCTGCCCGCCTTCGAGTTCGAACGTGGCGTCCTGCCGACGGTCGGCCAGGGCATCGGTCAGGGAGTCGTGCTGCGCGAACCGGCCGGCGTGGCGGCGTTGATCTCCGCCTACAATTTTCCCCTTTTCCTGAATGTGATGAAGCTTGCGCCCGCTCTCGCCGCCGGCTGCACCGTGGTGCTGAAACCGGCACCGACGACACCGCTCGAGGCGTTCGTTCTCGGCCAGGCAGCAGAGGAAGCGGGGCTGCCGGCCGGTGTGCTCAACATCGTCACCGGCGATCTGGAGGCAGGCAGGGAACTGACCACCAATCCGATGGTCGATCTGGTCAGTTTCACCGGATCGGACACGGTCGGCCGACTGGTCTACGAACAGGCGGCACCTTCGTTGAAGAAGGTCGTTCTCGAACTCGGCGGCAAGTCGCCGAACATCGTCTGCGATGATGCGGACCTGACCGCCGCCGCGGAATCGGTCATCGCCAACATGGTGACCCACGCCGGCCAGGGCTGCGCCCTGTTCACCCGAACCCTCGTGCACCGCTCGCGCTACGACGAGCTGATCGCGATGGTCACCGGCGGGCTGGCAATGATCCAGGTCGGGGATCCGGCCGAGCCGGACACCACGATGGGACCGCTGATCAGCGAGGCCCAGCGCGACAAGGTCGAGGCCCTGATCGCCGCCGGCGTTCGTGAAGGCGCCCGGATCGCATTCGGCGGCGGCAGGCCCGCCGGCGTGGATCGCGGGTACTTCGTCGAACCGACACTCTTCGTCGACGTCGACAACTCGATGGAAATCGCGCGCAAGGAGTTCTTCGGTCCGGTGGGCGTCGTCATCCCGTTCGATGACGACGAGCAGGCCATACGTCTCGCCAACGACAGCGAATTCGGCCTCGCCGCCAACGTCTTCGCCGCGGATCCGGCCCGCGCCCTGAGCATCGCCAAGCGAATCCGGACCGGCTTGGTGTCTATCAACGGCGGCGGCGGTGGTGTGAGTCCCCACCTGCCATTCGGCGGTTACAAGCAGAGCGGCCTCGGGCGCGAATGGGGTGCCGCCGGTCTCGATGAGTACCTGCAGACCAAGGCCGTCGCCTGGAGCGCCCGCTGACGGGCCTTTCGTTCTCCGACCACACACACTTACCCAGAGGAATTCCAATGACTCAACCCCGCGTCGACGGCGACAAGTCTGCAGTCACCTGCCCAGTCCGCGACTTCAACTACACTGACTACAAGCCGGCCGGAACCTGGTTCGGGATCTACGATAAGTTTGCCGAAGAATCGCCGATCTACCGAAACGAGTTCGGTCCGGGATTCTTTACAGCTGTGACCTACGAGGGAATCCTCGAGATCTTGCAACATCCCGAAACATTTTCCAACAGCGTTGTCACGCCGCTGGATCCGGACCCACAGGTCAAATGGATTCCGGAGATGCTCGACGGAGCAGAACATGCGCAATGGCGCAGGCAACTCGCTCCGCTCTTCGCTCCGAAAACTACCGAAAAGCTCGAGGAGAAGATGCGCCATCGAGCAGGCGAGCTCATCGACGATATACTGGCGAAGAACACGGGAAAATGTGATCTGATTGCGGATTTCGCGCAGCGATTCCCGACCACGATCTTCCTCGAGCTGATGGGTCTTCCGGTCGACGAACTCGACCAGTTCACGGAGTGGGAAGACGCCATCATGCACAGCACCATCGCGGACATGGAGGAGCGCAATCGGGTCGCCGGAGCGACGATGATGGCAGTGATGGGCCGCTTCTCGACCATCATCGCAGAAAGACGTGTAACCCCACAGGACGATATCATCAGCAAGGCACTGGAATTCCGCATCGACGGTGAACCGGTCAGCGACGCGGACCTCCTGTCGTTCTGCCTGTTGATGTTCATGGCCGGGCTCGACACGGTATCGGTCACCTTGGGATGGTCGTTCTATCATCTGGCCAACCATCCCGAGGACCGAGCCGAAATCATCGTAAATCCGGACCTGATCCCGAGCGCCGTCGAGGAATTCCTGCGGGCGTTCGCGATCATCGTCCCCGCCCGCAAGGTGGTCACCGACACTGTCGTGCAGGGATGCCCGATGAAGGCCGGAGACATGATCAACTTCCCGCTGAGCGCCGCGAACCGCGATGAAGCCGCGTTCCACGAAGCGGCGAAGGTCGACATCTATCGCACCGGCAACAATCACGTCGCCTTTGGAGCCGGCCCGCACCGTTGCCTGGGCTCGCATCTGGCCCGGCGCGAATTGCGCATCGCTCTCGAAGAGTGGCACAAGCGTATTCCCAACTACCGAATCACACCTGGCACCGAACTTGTCGAAACGGGCGCTCAAATCGGTCTCACTTCGCTTCCGCTCGAATGGGATCCCGCCTGACCGCCACGTTTCGGGTCTGTCCACTGTTCAGGAGTCAACGCCATGCCATTACAGAATCATATGCACCTCATCTCGACCGATGATCATCTGATCGAATATCCGGGCCTGTGGTCGGATAGACTGCCGAAGAAGTATCTTGAGGCGGGTCCGAAGATCATCGATCAGGAACTTCCGAGAGCGATTCATGTCGGTGACGGAAATCGGGCGCTTGATTCGGCCACCAAACTCGCCCAGGTGTGGGAGTACGAGGGCCGCATCTATCCCTACATCGGCCTGAACGCCGTCGCCGGAAAGAAACCGGAAGAGTACGGAGTGGAGCCCACTCGTTACGATGAGATGTTGCCCGGCTGCTACGACGCGAAAGCTCGCGTCGCTGATATGGATATCGACGGCGTCCAGGCGACATTGTCCTTCCCGTCCTTCCCCCGGTTCGCCGGCACGGTGTTCCTCGAGGCCAAGGACAAAGACCTCGCACTGTTGTCGGTACAGGCTTGGAACGATTTCGTCCTCGACGATTGGTGCGCCACGGCCCCCGATCGGTTGATCCCGCTCACGATCCTCCCGCTGTGGTCGGTGGAGCACGCGGTCGCCGAGATCCACCGCACGGCGGCCAAGGGTTCACGCGCGATCTCCTTCCCTGAGAATCCGGTGCCGCTGGGCTTGCCCTCGTTCCACACCGACCATTGGGATCCGGTCTTCACCGCCGCCGAAGAGACCGGCCAACCACTGTGCGTTCATTTCGGAACATCCGGACAAGCACCGATCACCGCGCCGGAAGCCCCGATGGCCGTCATGATCTCGCTGTTCGGCTGCAATTCGATGTATGCCACTGCCGATCTGCTTTTCTCACCGGTTTTCCACAAGCATCCGAACCTGAAGTTCATGCTCTCCGAGGGCGGCATCGGCTGGGTGCCCTACATGCTGGAGCGGATGGACCAGACCTGGGAGAAGCACCGCTTCTACCAGAACATCAACCAGACGGTGCGACCGTCGGAGCTGTTCGCCAAGCATCTGTTCGGCTGCTTCATCGATGATCAGTTCGGCGTGGACAACCGACACGCCGTCGGCATCGACAACATCACCTGGGAAGGCGACTACCCGCACTCCGACTCGAACTGGCCCAACAGCCGCAAGGTAGCGCAGGAGCAGATGCGCAACGTTCCTGATGAGGACGTGCACAAGATGGTCGAACTCAATGCCCGCCGACTGCTCAACTTCCCCCGCACTCGGTAACTACGGCACAGAAGGAGATGTCATGGACGAACCGATCAGCCAACTTCCGCACGACGACTGGGTCGATCAGGATCTGCTCACCCGCGATCTCGCCGGTGAGCTGCTCGATCGTGAGATCGCAGCCGAACGCGACCGTCTGGCCCGGCTCGACCATGGCGAAGGCGGTGACGACATCATCATGACCCGCGAAGATATGGAGCGTCGTCTCGCCGCGATGACGGCTGCCCGCGACCGGATCCGGAAGCCACAGTCATGACCGCAGTGGATGTCGAGCGCCCGATACCACAGCCCACCCTGGCAAGTGCGGAATTCTGGGCGTCGGGGCGCGACGGCCTGCTTCGTATCGCGCACTGCCGCACCTGTGACCGGTGGGCCCACCCGCAACGGGCGATCTGCCCGCACTGCCGTGGGCGCGATATCGGGATGGACCCGGTGTCAGGCCGCGCCACGGTCGCAGGCTTCACCGTCAACGCTCAGCAGTGGCTGCCCACATTTCCCGCCCCGTATGCGGTGGCGATCGTCGCGCTCGCGGAAGACCAGAGCGTGCGCCTCACCACCAACATCGTCGGCTGCGAACCGACCGAAGTACATATCGGCATGCAGGTAAAGGTCGTCTTCGAGCAGGCTGCCGATGATGTATGGCTGCCACTGTTCGAGCCCGATACCGACGGGCAGGCCGAGCCGACTCCTCTGCCCGAGCCTGAGAATTATCGAGAACGGTTGCGGCCCAGGTTATCCGGCACCTCGAAATTCGAGGACAAGGTCGCGATCACCGGCGTGGGACAGTCCGCGGTCGGTCGCAGGCTGATGGTCGACCCTCTCTCGCTCACAGTCGATGCGTGTCTGGCCGCCGTCACCGACGCCGGCCTGAGCCTCGACGACATCGACGGACTGTGCACCTATCCCGGCGGGGGCGGGCCCGCCGGGATGGGCGAAGGCGGCATCATGGCCGTCGAACAGGCTTTGCGAATTCGACCGACCTGGGTCAACGGCGGCGGCGACCTGCCCGGCCAGAACGGCTCGATCATGGCGGCGATGCTGGCGGTGGCCTCGGGGCTCTGCAGGCACGTCCTGTGCTTCCGCACCGTGTGGGAATCCACCCACTCCGCACTACAGCGCAGCGGACAATGGCACGCCACCCCCTCGCGTGCCACCGGGATGGTCGAATTCCTGCACCCATTCGGCGCGATGTCGGCCGCCAACTGGATCGCGTGCTACGCCTCGCACTATTTTCACCGCTACGGCAACGCCAAGGACGCCCTCGGCGCTATCGCCGTTGTCGCCCGCGACAACGCGAGCGCGAATCCCGAAGCGGTATACCGGGATCCGATCACCATGGACGACTATCTGTCGGCGCGCACGGTGTCCACGCCGTTCGGCTTGTACGACTGCGACGTGCCCGTCGACGGGGCAGTAGCGGTCATCGTATCGGCCGTGGACGCCGCCCGCGATCTGCCGAGCACACCGGTCTTCGTCGAAGCGGTCGGCACCCAGATCATGGAAACGTTGTCCTGGGACCAGAGCACACTCACCCACCTCCCACAATCGCTGGGCCCGGCCGCGCACCTGTGGTCGCGCACCGACCTGCGCCCCGACGATGTCGACGTCGCCCTCCTCTACGACGGATTCACGTTCAACGCCCTGTCCTGGCTCGAAGCCCTCGGCTTCTGTGAATTCGGCGGTGGACGCGATTTCATCGATCACGGCCGCGGCATCGCCATCGACGGCCGACTGCCGGTCAATCCGCACGGCGGGCAACTGTCTGCCGGGCGCACCCACGGCTACGGCTTCTTCCGGGAGGCCGTTCTGCAATTGCGCGGCCAGGCACCAGGGCGTCAGGTCGACTCGCCGCGGGTAGCGGTCGTGACCGCCGGAGGCGGTGTGCCCTCCGGTGCGATTCTGCTCCGCACCGACTGACCGCGCCCACCGATACCGTTCGAAGTACAGGAGTCACAATGCACCGCCCTCTGGAAGGCATCCGGGTTCTCGAGATCGCCCAGTTCACCTACGTCCCCGCCGCTGGTGCCGTGTTGGCGGACTGGGGTGCCGAGGTCATCAAGGTCGAACATGCCGAGTACGGCGATGCCCAGCGCGGACTGGTGCGGGTCCTCGGCCTCGATGCCGCGTCGACCGGATCCTCGTTCGCTCCGATCATGGAAGGGCCCAACCGCAGCAAGCGCAGTATTGGATTGGCGCTCGACAACCCCGAGGCACGCCCCGTGCTCGAAGAGCTCATCCGCCGCAGCGATGTGGTGTTGACCAACTATCTGCCCGCCGTCCGCCGGAAGCTCGGAATCGAGTTGGCCGACATCCGGGCCATCAACCCCGACATCATCTATGTCACCGGAAGCGGCTTCGGCAGTCAGGGTTCCGACGCTGAGAAAGGCGCCTACGACGCCACCGCGTTCTGGGCTCGTGGTGGTAGCGCCGACGGCGTGATGCCCGCTGATACCGAGCACATGGCGTTCATGCCCGCCGGCGCGTACGGCGACAATATCGGCGGGATGGCCATTGCGGGCGGAATTGCCGCGGCCATCGCCGGTCGCGAACGTACCGGAGAGCCGTCGGTGATCGACGTGTCGCTGCTCGGTGTGGGGGCATGGGCGACGCAATTCTCGGTGAATCTCGCACTCGCCACCGGTGGGCCCCTGCCTAAGAAACGCGCCAGCAGCGCCGCTCCCGGCAACCCGCTGACCGGCTCGTATCGCACCTCGGATGAGCGCTGGTTGCAGTTCTCCATGCTCCAACCCACTCGATTCTGGAACGAGTTCGTCTCGACTCTCGGTCTGGACCACCTCGTCGACGACGAGCGCTTCGACACCATGGAGAAGATCTCCACCCACAACGAGGAGGTCGCAGGCTGGTTCGCCGAGGCGATCGCCAAACGTACCTACACGGAATGGCTGGAGGTCCTCAGCGATCTGAGCGGGCCATGGGCCCCGCTGCAGAACGCCTGGGAAATTGGCCACGATCAGGCGTTGATCGACAATGGTCGCATCGTGGACATCGTCGACAGTGACGGCAAACCGCAGAAACTGATCGCCAACCCGGTCAAATTCGACGATGCGCCGGTCCAGATGGGCCGTGCGCCGCAATTCGCCGAACACACCGACGACATCGTGCGCGAACTCGGCCTCGACGACGAGCAACTCATCGCGCTGAAGGTCGCGGGCGCTATCACCTGACTCGCGAAGCGAGCCGATACGACTTCTGTCCACCGATCGACCCGAGACCCGACACGGGCCGCTACCGAAAGACCTGCGCGTGACGACATCCATATCCACCTTCTCCCCGGCGGATGACAATCTTCACCCCGTCTCCACCAATTTCTATGAGACCGAAACCTTCTGGTTCTCGTTCTTCGTGCCCGAACGAAACGTCGGGGCGTGGATCTACACCAGCGTCCGTCAGAACGCAGGCACGACCGCCGGCGGCATGTGGATATGGGACGACACTGCGACCCAACCGTGGGACATCCCGTTCTACGAGAACTTCTCGTCGCTCAAACTGCCGACGGCCGACAACGCCACCCTCCTGAGTCCCACCGGAGCGACGATCACCGTTCGTGAGCCGGGAATGGTCTACGACATCAGATATTCCGACCGAGACCGTGTCACCGCCGAACTCACCTTTCACGGTCTCGAGCGTCCCGTTCCACTCAGGCGTGGCGCGCCCCCGTACCCGGCCGCATCGCACTACGACCAGACCGGGCACGTCACCGGCTTCGTCGTACTCGACGGCGAACGTATCGACGTGGACTGCTTCGCGATGCGCGACCGGTCATGGGGCACACGGACCGAGCGCGGCTACCGCAGAGTCGGCTACACCTGGTTGGCCGATGCGGATCTGAGCCTGCTGACCTACGCCGCCCCCGCCGATGACAGCGACAACATCCATTCGGGTTACATACGGAGACAAGGCGATCCGATCGCGATCACGAGCGGCTACCGGTCGGTCGACCGCGACCCCGAGCACGGGTGGATCTCGGCGCTGGAGCTCACGGTCGTCGACGAGCACGGGGCACAATTCACCGCCACCGGCCGGGTGCAAAGCAGATTCGTCCTGCCCGGCGCTACGAGCGTCTGTGTGAACAGCGCCCTCGAGTTCGATGTCGACGGGCGCACCGTGCATGGAGAAGACCAGGATGTCTGGCCCATAGCCGAATTCCGGCGCGCCCGACGGCAGTGACCATCTGAGAATCAACCCGGAAGGAATTCTCCATGACTGTCACCACTGACCCCGTCCGCAGCCTTGTCAACGCAGCGGGGCTGCCGTCGATCCTCACCGCTGTGGTTGCGGGGGAGTGGACGTCCACGACCGGGCAGCGCGTCACCGACGTCCTCGATCCCGGCACGGATAGCATCATCACGCGTTTCGAGGCGACTTCCACCGACCTGGTAGCCGATGCGGTCGAGGGGGCGCACCGTGCCTGGCAGGGGGAGTGGGCCGCCATGGAGCCCGCCGCTCGCGGGCGCGTCTTGATGCGCTGCGCGGATATGTTCCGCGATAAGGCCGAGATGCTCGCCGGGCTGGAATCGATCGACACCGGCAAACCGATCTCCCAGGCCCGTGCCGACATTGCGGTGAGCGCGAGATACCTGGAGTACTACGCAGGCGCGGTCGACAAGTTCTCCGGCGAGACCATTCCGCAACCTCGTGGAACGTTCGCGTACACGGTGCACGAGCCGTACGGCGTGATCGCTCACATCACACCGTGGAATGCCCCGCTGAGCCAGATGATGCGCGGGGTTGCGCCCAGCCTCGCAGCCGGCAACGCCGTCGTGGTGAAGCCCTCCGAGCTGACCCCGCTGACCAGTGCCCTGGCCGCCGTTCTCATGGTCGAGGCAGGACTTCCGGCGGGACTGTGCAACATCGTGCTCGGTGAGGGTCCGGACACAGGTGACGCGTTGGTCCGGCACCCGCTGATCAAGCACATCACCTTCACCGGATCGGTCGCCGTAGGGAAGTCGGTGGCCACCGTCGCCGCGAACCGCGTCATCGGTTGTAACCTCGAGTTGGGCGGGAAGTCGCCCACGATCGTGTGTGCCGACGCGGACCTCGAGAAGGCCGCGGCCGCAGGCGCACTCGCGGTTATCCGCAACTCCGGCCAGTCCTGCTTCGCCACCACGCGACTGCTGGTCCACCGCTCCGTCGAGGAGCGTTTCCTGGAACTCGTCGCCGAGCGCATGGACAGCCTGTCGGTGGGACACGGACTGCAGGATCCCGACATCGGCCCACTCATCTCCGACAAGCAGCGCACCCGGGTGCTCGGACTCATCGGCGATGCACAGCGCGACGGTGCACGTGTCCTCGTCGGTGGCACGGCCGGTGACACCGATCGGGGCCACTTCGTCATGCCGACCTTGCTCGCGCAGGTCACGAACGACATGCCGATCGCTCGCCACGAGGTCTTCGGCCCCGTGCAGTCCGTCATCACTTTCGACGATGTCGAGGAAGCCGTTCGGATCGCGAACGACACCCCGTACGGGCTGTCGGCCGGCGTGTTCACGGCGGACGTGGGTCGCGCGCACCGCGTCGCCGCGGCACTGCAGGCCGGCCAGGTCCAGATCAATCGATATGCCGGGGCGGGAGTGGAGGTCCCGTTCGGCGGCTACGGCGAGAGCGGGATCGGCCGCGAGAAGGGCATGGAGGCGCTCGCGCACTACAGCCAGGTGAAGAGCGTGATCGTCTCGGTCGACTAGCTCCGCCGGTGGCTGCATCACGCAGCGCAGCCGGTGCGGACGGCAGCCTGCCGAATCGGGCCGAGGGACTCGCCGTTACTAACTACAGGAGGTCAGGGAAGTGTCAGAGGAAAAGGTACTGGGTTTTGTCGGCCTGGGAGTCATGGGCGGGCCCATGTGCGCGAACCTGACCCGCAAGTCCGGTCTGCCCGTCATCGTGTACGACGCGCGCGATGACGCGCTCGCGTCAGCAGTCGAAATCGGGGCGGAGCGCGCGTCCGATCTCGCGGATCTCGCTGCTCGGGTCGACATCGTCTTCCTGTCTCTGCCCAGCATCGCCCAGGTCGAAGAGGTCGTCGGCGAGATTCTGGCGGCGCCGCGGCATCCGGCCGTGATCGTCGATATGAGCACCAGTGACGTGACGCGTACTCGGGAGCTGGGTGAGCAGGTCGCCGCGGCGGGGGCAGTGCTTGTCGACGCGCCGGTCGCGCGCCTGCGCCAAGCCGCCGTCGAGGGCACGCTGCTGATCACCGTGGGAGCCCCCGAGGGCCTGTTCGCGACCCTCGAGCCTCACCTGTCTTGCATGGGATCCGACATCGTCCATGTCGGCGGCTTGGGCAACGGGCAGGTCGTCAAGATCCTCAACAACATGGTCGTGTTCCAGAATGTGAACGCTCTGGCCGAGGCGATGGCGATCGGGCGCACCGCCGGTGTCGACGGTCGTCTGCTGTTCGAGACGCTGCAGCTCGGCTCGGCCGATAGCTTTCAGCTACGCAAGAACGCGATGGGGACACTCGTGCCCGACGAATTCCCGGAGAAGGCATTCCCGACCCTCTACGCGATCAAGGACCTCGCGCTTGCGCTCCAGCTCGCCGAGGACGGCGGGTTGACCGTGAAGGGCGCCCAGCAGACCATGGAGCTGTTGGAGGCGACTCGCGACGCGGGCTACGAGCTCAACTACTACCCCGTGATGATCAAACTGATCGACGGCCGTGGCTGAGGTTCGCGTCGACACGGCGATCTCGCCGTTCGAGGTCTACGCAATTCGGCTGGCTGTGGCCGATCGCCTGGCATGTGAGAACTTCCTGCACGGCGCCGGGCGCGAGGGCACGATGGCGCTCGACTTCGACATGTGGGTGCTGCGGCGCGGCAGCATGATCGCCGTGGTCGACACCGGCTTCAGCGAGCACTCCAGCCAGCGGAGAGGCCGCACCCTCGAGCGGACGCCTGCCGAGGCTGTGCGCACGCTCGGCATCGATCCGGGCGCAGTCGGCGACGTCGTGTTGACGCACCTGCACTACGACCACGCGGGCGGACTTGACGACTTCCCGGCTGCGCGCGTCTGGCTACAGGAGCGGGAACTCGCCTACACGATGGGTCCGAGCATGCGCCACCCGTCCTTGAACCACTTCTTCGAGGTCGAAGATCTGATCGGTGTGCTGCGCCGTATCCACGCCGGGGCGGTCTCGACTGTGGACGGCCCGCACGCGATCGCTCCAGGACTCGAACTGCACCTGATCGGCGGACACACCCGCGGCCTGCAGATCGTCAGGGTTTGGACCGAACGCGGCTGGGTCGTGCTCGCGTCGGACGCGCTGCACTACTACGCCAACTTCGAGGAGCGGGACCCCTTCCCCGCGATCGTGGACCTCGGCGAGATGCTCGATGGCTACGACACCATCGTCAGCCTGGCCGACACCCTCGATCACATCATCCCGGGCCACGATCCGCAGGTCATGAACCGCTACGACGGCTCCGGGTTGCCCGCGGGAGTCGTTGCGCTACACCGCCCGCCGTCGCCACCCGAATAAGCACACCCCCGCTCGGCGCGACCGCGGACGAGCAACCAGGGCTGCCGTGGATGACCCGGCCACGCCAGCACCCACCCGCCACGAGCCAGACAACTGGAGCAAAACATGGACTTCCATCTTCCGGATGAGATCGAGGCATTCCGAGAGTCCGTCGAGTCATTCGCTTCGCGCACCCTCGCCGATGGTGCCCTCGCGCGTGCGCACGACTCGGGGTTCCCTTGGGAGGTCGCCCGCGCGATGGCCAAGCAGGGTCTCCTCGGCCTGACGATCCCGGAGGACAAGGGCGGGCAGGGTGCCTCACTGCTCGCCGCGATCACGGCGATCCGGGCCGTGGCGAAATACTGCCCCCGCAGCGCGGATGTGATCCAGGCAGGCAACTTCGGTCCGATTCGCACGTTCGCCGAGTACGCCACCGCCGAGCAGCGTGATCGCTACCTGCCGTCACTGCTCGCGGGCGAGAGCGCTATAGCCCTCGGCATGACTGAGCCCGATGCGGGGTCGGCCGTCACCGATCTGGCGACCACCGCGACGCCGAGGGGAGACGGCTACGTCATCAACGGCAGCAAAGTCTTCGGCACCCACAGCTCCGACGCGGCGCTCTTCCTGGTGTACGTCCGGTTCGGGCCGGGTGTCGGCGGTATCGGATCGGTACTGGTCGAGAAGGACACCCCGGGCTTCACGGTGGGAACTCCGTCCGAGTTCATGAACGGTGAGCACTGGTGCCAGTTGTACTTCGAGGACTGCTACATCCCGGCCGGACAGGTGCTGCTCGGCGAGGGCGGTTTCAAGCGGCAGATCAGTGGCTTCAATGTCGAACGGCTCGGCAACGCGGCCCGCTCGCTCGCCGTCGGTCGGTACGCCTTCGATACTGCGGTCGACCACGTCAAGGCCAGGGAGCAGTTCGGCCGTCCGCTCGCGGAGTTCCAGGGATTGCAGTGGATGTTCGCTGAGCGGGCGGTGCAACTCGAGTCGGCAGAACTGCTGCTCCATCGCGCGGCCCTCGAGGCGGACCAAGCGTTGCCTTCGGCCTACAGTACAGCTGTGGCCAAATACGCCGCGAATCAAGCTGGTTTCGGCGCAGCCGATGTCGCGGTCCAGGCGATGGGCGGCATCGGCTTCAGCCACGAGTCCCTGGTCGAGTACTGCTTCCGCCGCACTCGCGGCTGGATGATCGCCGGCGGCTCGACCGAGATACTGAAGAACCGTATCGCTGAGACCGTCTTCGACCGGCGCTTCAGTCAGCGGCCCTCCGTAGCTACGCCGAGCAAGGGCGCGTGATGACGACGGACGACCTGTACAAGGCCCTCTTCCGCCCCGGCACCGTCGCGATCGTCGGCGCCTCCGACAGTCCCGAGAAAACGACGGGCCGGCCGCTGGACTACCTCACCCGCTCCGGCTGGCCGGGGACCGTCTATCCGGTCAATCCGACCCGCTCGACGGTGCTGGGCCACACTGCCTACCCCAGTGTGCGCGACCTCCCCACGGTGCCCGACCAGGTCTTTGTGCTGGTCGGCGCCGATGATGCCATCGACATCACCCGCGAGTGCGCGGAGCTCGGGGTGACGGTGGTGACCATCCTCGCCGACGGGTTCGTCGAGACCGATCCTGCTGGGGTACGCCGGATCGCAGCGATCAGGGAGATCGCGCGGAACTCCCGCACGCGCATCCTCGGCCCGAGCAGCCTCGGCCTCGTCAACCTGGCGGAGCGGTTCCTGCTGACCGCGAACGCGGCCTTCGCCGAAGCCGACCTGCCGCGCGGCGGCGTCTTCGTCGCATCCCAGTCGGGCAGCGCCATCGGCGCGCTGGTCTCGCGCGGGAAGGGCATGGGTATCGGGTTCCACGGCCTGGTCGCCACCGGCTCAGAACTCGATCTGTCCCTCGGCGAGATCTGCCTGTCGACAGTCGGGGATCCCGGCATCTCCAGCTACGCGCTGTTCCTGGAGAATCTGCACGCCGCCGACGACCTTCGCCGCTTCGCGTGCGCCGCGGCCGTAGCGGGAAAGCCGATCGTCGCGTACAAGCTCGGACGCTCCGAGGAGGGCGCAGGTCTGTCCGTCTCCCACACCGGCGCACTCGCGGGCGACGACGCGGTGGCGACGGCGCTGCTGCACGATCTCGGTATCGCTCGCGTCACCAACTTCGAAGCGCTGCTCGAAGCGCAGCAGTTCGCTCGACTCGTGCGGCCCACCGGTCGCGGGAATCCGCGGCCGCGGGTCGCCGTCATCTCCACCACCGGCGGCGGCGGCGCGATGGTCGTCGACTGCCTCGCGGTGGCGGGAGCAGTCCCGACGGCACCCTCGCCGGAGACAGTGGCGCGTCTGGCCGAGCGCGGGGTCGACACGGGGCACGGCGTACTCATCGATCTCACTCTCGCCGGTACGCGATACGAGGTCATGAAGGCCGCGCTCGATGTGGTGTGCTCAGCCCCCGAGTTCGATGCCGTCGTCGCGGTGCCCGGCTCCTCGGCCAGGTTCCGCCCGGACCTTGCCGTCAAACCGATCGCCGACAGCATCGGCGCCGCGAAACCGCTCGCGGCCTTCATCATGCCGGATGCTCCGGAGGCGCTCACGCTGCTCCGCGAGGCCGGCGTCGCGGCGTTCCGCACTCCCGAAGCCTGCGCGGAGGCGGTCGTCGCGGTCTTCGATCGGCGCGCCCCCAAGTCGGATCCGGTGCCGAGGCTGCCGGACGACGGCGTCAGCGAGGTGCTTGACGAGGTCCGCTCCTATGACCTCCTCTCCTCCGTCGGCGTACCGCACGCCGGCTACGAGGTGATCGATACGACCCTCGCGGGCACCGGCCGGATCAGTCTTCCGGTGCCGGCCCCCGCGGTGGTCAAGGTCCTGTCGGCCCACGTTCCGCACAAGTCGGACATCGGCGGTGTCGTGCTCGGGATCGCGGACGACCAAGCGCTCGACGCCGCGATCAAGGAGATCAGTACCGCAGTCTCCCACCACATGCCGGAAATCCGGGTCGATCGAGTGCTCGTTCAGGAGATGGTGAAAGGTCTCGGCGAGACCCTCATCGGTTATCGATACGACGCAGACGCCGGGCCGATCGTGGTGCTCGCCGCCGGCGGGGTGCTGGCCGAGATGTATCAGGACCGAAGCGTCCGCACCGCGCCGGTCGACCTCGACACCGCGCGCGACATGGTCGGCGAGGTCGTCTCCCTGCGCGCACTCACCGGATACCGGGGCGCACCGCGGGGTGACCTCGACGCACTCGCGGCCGCGGTAGTCGCCATGTCGCGCCTCGGAGAGGCGTCCGGTGGCACCGTTGTCGAGGCCGAGGCGAATCCGGTGATGGTTCTGCCCGAAGGTCGCGGTGTCGTCGCTGTCGATGCGCTGGTGCGCATCATGAATCCGAAGGTGGGCCGATGACGGCGCAGGTCACTGAAAGCATCCATGACGGCGTCCTGGTGATGACGATCGACAACCCTCCGGTCAACGCCGGCGCACAGGGGGTACGTGCGGGACTACTCGCCGGGATCGGACGTCTCACAGCGAGCAGCGACCTGATCGCCGGTGTCATCGTCGGCAAGGGCGGCAACTTCATGGCCGGCTCCGATATCACCGAGTTCGGCGGTCCGGTGCCACGGCCGTTGCTGCCCGAGGTCATCGCCGCGATCGAGGAGTGCCGGCGAACGGTCGTCGCGGCGATCGACGGCGTTGCCCTCGGCGGCGGGCTCGAGTTGGCGCTGGGATGTGACGCACGAATCGCGACCCCTCGGGCCGCCGTCGGCTTGCCCGAGGTCACGCTCGGCATGGTTCCGGGCGCCGGAGGCACGCAGCGGCTACCGCGTCTGGTCGGCCGGGCCGCTGCCATCGAGGTCATCGTATCGGGACGCAGACTGTCGGCCGAGGAGGCGCACGAGCTCGGCATCGTGGATCGCATCGTGGCCGAAGATCTGGTCGCGCGGGCATGCGAGCTCGCGCGGACCACGTCCAAGCGACCGACCTCGGGACTCGAGGTGCCTGCGGAGGATCCAGCAGCGGTCGACGACGCCGCCACAAAGGTCTTGCGGCGCGCACGACCCAACGCTGTCGAGGCTGCCCAGTTGGTACGCAGTGCCGGGGTCGAGCCGATCGAGGCGGCGCTCTCCACCGAGCGCGCAGTCTTCGACCGTTACCGAGTAGGTCCGGATGCCGAGGCGCTGCGCCACATATTCTTCGCCGAGCGCTCGGCACCCCGCCGCCGAAGCGCGCGGCCGGCCGGTGAACCACTGAGGAGCGCCGCGGTGGTCGGCGCGGGCGCGATGGGGATCGGCATCGCCGCCGAGCTTGCGATCCATGGACTCTCCGTGCACGTTGTCGATGTCGACGTCGACCGGGCGGCCCAGGCGGCTGACGCGGTCAGGTCCCGGGTGGCTCGCCTCGGACGACGGAGGCACGTGAGTGCTGCGACGGTGGCGGCGTACGGGGACGCGGTAACGGCATCGGCCGACGTTGCGGACCTGGCCGAGGCAGAGCTGATCATCGAGGCCGTGTTCGAAGACCTGGAGGTCAAGACGTCGGTGCTGCGGGCGGCGGCCGCCGCTGCGCCAGGGGCCGTGCTGGCCACCAATACCTCCTATCTCGGCGTCGGCCACATCGCCGACGCGCTGCCGGACCCGAGCGCGCTGATCGGGCTTCACTTCTTCAATCCGCCCCAGGCCATGCGCCTGGTCGAAGTCGTCTCCGGTCCCAAGTCGGCTGCCACGTCCGTCGCAGCCGGTCTGCGCCTGGTCAAGGACATCGAGAAGTGTGCGGTACTGGCGGGCGACGGCGAGGGATTTATCGGCAACCGCATCTTCGCTGTCTACCGGCGGCACGCCGAGTACCTGCTGGAGGACGGGGCGCTTCCGGACCAGGTGGACACCACCGTGCAGGAGTTCGGGCTTCCCATGGGCCCGTTCGCGGTGGCCGACCTCTCAGGGCTGCAGATCGCCCAGGCATTGCGTCGAAGCTGGCGGCAGCGCGGCGTTCTCCCAGCCCGGTATGTCGACATCCCCGACAAGCTCTGCGACCTCGGCCGCCTCGGCCGCCGGACCTCCGCGGGCTACTACACATATGACGCCGACGGGACGCCGACGCTGGACAGCGAGGTGATCGACCTGATCGTCGCGGAATCCGCACGCAAGGGCCTCGACCGCCCCGCACTCTCCGCGGATGAGATCCTCGATCGAACGATCGGGGCAATGGTGGTCGAGGGCGCTCGTGCCGTCGCCGATGGCGTGGCGGCGCACATCGATGACATCGACGTCGTCCTGGTCAACGGATTCGGCTTCCCCCGCCACCTCGGTGGGCCGGTGTGGTGGGCCCGCCAGCAGCCGCTCCAACGGATCGCCGCACTCACGGCAGCCGTTGCGAAGGCCGCTCACGAGCCCGATCACTTCGGGCTCGTTCGCGAAGTAATCGGAGGTGGCGAGTAGTGGGTGAGCAGACCGCAGCCCAAGCCCTCACCGTGGCCGCGCTCGACCTTGTCGCCGGAGAACAGTCGGTGACGACGTCCGAAGCGGTCCGGCGGACCCTGCTCGACTGGTTCGCCGTGACGATTGCCGGATCCATCGAACGCCTGCCACAGACTCTGGCGCAGAGCCTGGCCGCAGGCGGTTCGTCCCGTCTCGTCGGTCGCGGCGGCTCGGCGGACCCCGCCACGGCCGCACTCGTCAACGGCACTGCCGCGCACACGCTCGAACTCGATGACATCTATGCCCCGGGGCTGGTGCATCCAGGCGCACCCGTCGTGGCGACCGCGCTCGCGGTCGGCGACATGGTGGACGCAACCGGCCGCCGCTTCGAGGACGCCGTCGTCGCGGGTATCGAGGTCGCCGGCAGGGTCGCTCGAGCACTGGGCCCGACCCACTACCGCCGATGGCACACCACCGGCACCGCGGGTGCCCTCGGATCAGCCATGGCCGCCGCTTACCTGCTCGAGCTCGACAGCGCTGCGACCATCCACTCGATCACGCTCGCAGCGACCATGGCCGGCGGACTCCAGCAGACGTTTCGGCGCGACAGCACGGGCAAGCCGCTGCACGCCGGCAACGCTGCGCATGCCGGGGTCATCGCCGCGCTCGCCGCGGGTGGCGGCATCGTGGGAGCCCTGGACGCATTGGAAGGTGAGAGCGGCCTGGCCGCTGCCACAGGCGCGGACGCGGATTGGACGATCTGCCATGACCGGTCTGCCACCGTCCCCGTCATCGAGCAGTTGACCGTCAAGCCCTATCCCTGCTGCGGACACACCTTCGCGGCCATCGCCGCAGCCCTCCAACTTCGCGACACCGGGTTACAGCCTGACCAGGTGGACACCATCACCGTCGCCAGCTACAGCGCGGCGCTGGACGTCGCAGGCAATGCGGATCCACAGACGCCGGCCGCCGCCCGATTCAGCCTCGCATACACCGTCGCGACCGCGCTGACAGACGGCCGACTCGATCAGGACAGTTTCGAGGCCGCGCGAATCGCCGATACTCGGTGGCGGACGCTGGCTGAGCGTGTGAGTCTCGAGGTCGGCGATCAGTTCGAGGCGGCATTCCCCGCCCGCCGAGGCGCGTCGGTGACCATCACCACCAAGAATGGTGACCGCGTCATGCGGACAGTTCCTGACCGACCAGGAAGCCCCGAGAACCCGCTGTCCACCGACGCCATCACCGCCAAGTTCACCGGGCTGAGCGCACCGGTTCTGGGCGCAGCGAATGCTGCACGGCTCCAGGATCAGCTCGTGGAGGTGGCGGCCCTGCGATCTGTGCGCAACCTTGCCTGCCAACCGAACGGTGATTGACCACCTGAACCGCTCCGGGGTGTCAGGAGACTTCAACGTCTGTGAAGGATGGAGTCGTGTCGAGTTCGAAGAAGTATCCGCAGGAGTTGCGTGAGCGGGCGGTGCGGATGTTCGCCGAGAGCAAGGGTGACCATGAGTCGGAGTTGGCGGCGATGAAGGCGGTCGCAACAACCACATGGACACGAAGCCCGGCGGCGACCACCTTGCAGATTACGACGAGTTTCGAGCGGAGGGGCCCGGCTTCTGGAACTCTTTCCCGATCAGAAGGGCGAGATGGTCAGTTGCTAGTCAATGCCTCTACCCACCTTTGCGACAGAAGCAAAAAACAGCTTACTTAGCAAACCTAGTTGACTATCTGTACCGCTATAGTATCGGCCTTCGGTGAAGTCTTGCACCAAGGGGAGCTGTGGTCGAACCCGCAGTATTCCGTGCTCAACGCGGACTTCCCTTCACTGCTCAGGCTGCACCCCGGCCTGATCCCCACCGCGAGCAGCACCTGTGGAACCTGAGGTTCCACGACAACCTAGTGAACCTAGATTTCTTATTGACACATCTACTTTGCGCACCTAGGTTACCTGACCCCGGTTTGTGATCTACATCACCGTCCGGCTCCGGCAGCTCCGGTTCTATGAGAGAAAGCAGCACGATGATCCACAAGCGTGACCATTGGCGTTCGATCAGGACCCTCGGCCTGATCGCTCTCGTTCCCGCGACACACCCCGATTCCGACGCATCGGTCAGACCCAGTGCTGAGCAACTGGTGCAGCTGAAGTCGGCTGGGAGTACCCGCCATTCGGCGGGTATTTTCCGTCGCATGGCTGTACCGCTCGTGCCGTCCCCCGGCCAGACTGGGCCGAGCAGTTACGAGAAGGAGGCACAATGACCGACAGCGACGTCGCGATCACACCACAGATCGGGCCCCCCGTTCCATTCGACCCGGAACTCGCCGCGGCGCTGGAAGTGATCCTGCCGCATATGCCGAATTTCACCTCCGTCGATGCCATACCGGCAATCCGAGCAAGGGCCGGCGAGCTCATGGTCTCCCGCTCGAACGAGGAGCTCAGTCGTGACGGCGCCTTCCACGTCGAAGAAATTCTCGTTCCTGGCGTCCACGGAGAACAGATTTCGTTGATGGTCTGCCGCCCCACGGGAATCCAGGCGCCGAGCGCGGCGATTTATTACATCCACGGCGGCGGCATGATCATCGGCAGCAACCGGATGATCAGCGATGATATGCTCGACTGGGCAACGGAATTCGACGCGACGCTGATTTCGGTCGACTACCGCCTCGCTCCCGAAACGCCGCATCCGGGACCGATGGAGGATTGCTACGCCGGGCTGGTCTGGGTTGCCGATCACGCCGGAGAACTCGGTATCGATCCGGCGCGAATCGTCATCGCGGGTGAAAGCGCGGGTGGCGGCCTGGCCGCTGCGACCGCGCTGCTGGCCCGGGACCGGCAGGGCCCGGCGATCGCGGCTCAGGTCCTCATGTGCCCGATGCTCGACGACCGCAACGACACCCCTTCGGCGATCCAGAGTGAAGGACGCGGCGTCTGGCATCGGCACGCGAACGAAACCGGCTGGTCGGCGCTGCTCGGGGCGGCGCGGGGCGGCCCGGATGTCTCGCCGTACGCTGCTCCCGCCCGCGCGACCGACTTGTCCGGTCTGCCACCGGCGTTGATCGATGTCGGCTCCGCGGAGACGTTCCGGGACGAGGCCGTCACCTACGCGAGCAATATCTGGCGCGCCGGAGGCCAGGCGGAGCTGCACGTTTTCGCCGGAGGCTTCCACAGGTATGATGGACTGGCTCCGCAGACGACGGTGTCGCGAGATACCAAGGACGTCCGGGTTCGGTGGCTGCGGAGGATCATGAACTCCTGACCACCTCGGGATGTCGTGCACGAGGCGGTGCCGAGCAGAGGAAGAACGATGCGCGAGCTGACGATCCGACTTTCCGCTCTGGCTCCCGAGGCGGCGAACGCACTGCAGATCGTCGTCTACTTCGACCGGCTCGTCGAGCACCGCGCCGGTTGTCGTTCGGTATTGCGCGGCGCCGCAATACTTTCTGGCTGCCCCGTCGGTTTCGTTGATCGATCACGCGGCGATCGCCGTCGGGTTCTGCCCGAAGGCACGTACACGACACCGGATTCCACGCTCGCGGACGGGTGGCCGCGAGTCGTCGCGGGCGATGGGTTGCTCGAAATGTGTTTGGAGCGTGATGAATCCGTCGAAGGCGGTCTCGACACACTCGTCCTGGAACGCGCGTTGCTCGCCGCGGCGACCGTGCTCGGCGCACCCTGGACACCCCCGAACAGCGCAGAGCAGGATGGGTCCGGGCGCTGCTGGCCGACGATCCGGACGACGCGGCCCTGCGCGGACTTGGGCTGACCGCCAACGACTCCGCTGTGCGTCGTGGCGACGGACGACGGCCCGCTGCTCACCCGATCGTTCGAGGACGCTCGCGCCGCAATCGGCGCGGGCCGAGCGGGAATCGGTCCGATCGTGCCCGCCCGAGCGGCCGCGAGCTCGTGGGCCCGAGCCCGCCTGGCGCGCATGCTGACCGCCGAAGGCACACAACAGGACCCGGGCGATCGCGTGATCCTCGCCGAGGAAACCGGCACCCTGCTGGTTCTGGCCGCCGGCGTCCGGCCGGACGACACGCCGCCCGCCGACGTCGCCGCACTGAACGACGCGGCCGCCGCCACCGCGTGGATGTTGGAGACGCTCCACGCGATCAGCATCACCAACAGCGTGCGCGATGCCGCGAGCGTCCTACAGTTGCACCACTCGACGATGCAGGAGCGCGCCGCCCGAGCCGACCGGCTCCTCGGCTGGAACGTGTTGAGCCAGCGCGGAAAACAACGAACCCAACTCGCCTTGGTGCTGCGCCGAATCCTCGCCGCTGCACGAGCGTGAAACCGAAGCAGCACACGGGATCCCCAGCGGCCAGTCGGCCGCCGGATCGGTCCAGCCACACCCCGGCACACACATCGCAGGATGCGGTGTCACGATCGGCTTTCCACGAGCCCAGCGCGCCGGTCCCGTGCCGAGGACGAGGGCTGTCAAGTCCGCTCAGATTGTGGATCTCGCATAGAGTTGGTGATCTTGCGGGGCGGGTGGTCAACTGAGGAGCACGAGGCGTCGCAGGAGATCGAAGTTGGCCCGGCCAAGCAGAAGACCGGGATCGGAGACGAGGTTCAACAGATCGCCGAACCGACACATTTTCCGCTCCGGTCAACTCGGCCGTGCGCAGCAGGGAGCAGGGTACGGCCGCGCGTGGCGATCGCTTTGTCGAGCGTGGCGGTGACCAGTTCGGTGCGCATATGGTCGGCCACCGACCAGCCCAGCACTCGTGCGGAATGCTCATCCTTGATCGCACACATTCTGTGGAATCTGAAATGTCCTGTTTATGACAGTTTTTCGGGGGTTGTGGGGGTGATGGGCAGCAAGGTGGCGGTGGGTGGAACGCCGATCTGTCGGGGTGTGACCCCGGTTGGGGCGGGGACGTCGATGAGGCGTTCGAGGAGTTGGTCGAGAGCGCTGTGTCCCTCGTCGACGGCGACTCGTTCTTCGTCTGAGCGGGATGTTGGCGAGCATCCGTTGCAGGTTCTCTTTGGCTTCGAGGAGTTGGCCCTTGCTGGAGTTCTTGGGCGTGTAGAAATCGCAACGGGCACAAGCCATTCGGGGGGCACTGTTCGAAGAACGTGTAGGTGCAGAAGCCGTGACCGAGGTCGTAGTGCTGCCAGGGTTCTCCGGCGGCTGCTGCGCCGGAGGTGACAGCGTCTCGGTCGACGAGGACCTTGAGGGTGCGGACGTTGCGGGCGAAGTACCCGGCCTCGGAATATGCCTTGGACAGGGTGTTCGGGGTGATTTTGGCGTAATGCTGGGTGGTATTGAGGGGGCGATGTCCGAGCCATGCCTGCAGTTCGAACAGGGGCATGGGTTCCTTGGCGTTGTAGAGCTGGCTCGCGATGGTGGATCGGGCGTGGTGGCTGGTGATGTGCCGCGGACATCGGCGGTGGGGACACCGGCCTTGGCGCAGAGTGCCGGGATGATGGTGTGGTTGACGTAGGGCTTGCCGACGGGCAGGGCGCGAATGGAGAACAGCACCTCGACGCGCTCCCGGTCTTGCGGTCCAATTGTTTCGGCTGGTCGGGCCGCAGCGTCTGCCATGCGTGGATAGCTTGTTCGACGAAGGGGTCGACGGGTTTGGTGAACGCGGTGCCGGTCTTGTGGACGGGAACGTCGAGCAGGCAGACCGCGTCCTCGGCGAAAATGTCGCGGGAGTCTTAAACAGGCCCAGACGGTGGAAGTCGGTGAACCCGCCGAGCAGATAGGCCAGGGCCACCAGGAACGGCCGAACCGTCGACTCGGTCGGCATCGACTGCGCGGTGGTGAACTCGCGTGCGCTGCCGCCGCAGAGCGTGGCCCACTCCCATGTGGTCCAGCCCCACCAGCTGCGGCCGGTTTCGGCGCAGTGGGCCAGCATGATCGCCGCCGCCTGCCTGCCGGCGAGGCGGAACCGGTCGTCGCCGTCGTGATGCAACCCGGCCACCGTCGCGTCCAACGGCTCGACCGGCCGGGTCAGTGCCCGCCAGTGCACCGCGGTCCTCCGCGGAGTACCCACGGCCTTGTTGCGGCGCAGCTGCTGCGGGTCGAGCACCGCCAGCGTCGCGATCTCGGTGTCGCTCAACGCGATCCGCCGATCCCACCGCGTCGAGTCAGACAGCCGCCGATCGGCGGCGGTGCTTGCCCGCGCCCGGTTGGCGGCGGCGCTCACGCCGGCATGTCCGGTCCGCTTCCGGAACTCCCGGTGCCGGTGAGCATCTCGAGGCGCCAGGCATGGATCTGCGCCATGGAGGAATTCAGTTTGTCCGACAGATCCCGGCCCGACAAGTGGATATAGGTCAAGGTCGAGTCGGTACTGCGATGCCCGGCGAACGTCGCGATCGCATGCAGCTCTCAACCCATCCTGGCCAGGTCGGTCAAGCACAGATGCCGGATGGTGTGAGTGGAGAAGTTCAGCACTCCGGCCGCTAACGCTATGCGCCGCAACACTTTCGACCAGGTCCACAACGTCAGTCCGGGGTTCCGCAGAATTTCGGGCGTCTGGAGCGACGGTTTATGGCCTGAGCTGCGGTGACATGGAGATGCGCGCCTGAAGAGCGTTTCTCTAG